>CAKTCK010000051.1 GCA_934539245.1 uncultured Faecalibacterium sp. | reverse complement strand
GTCTGCGGCTTGACAAACCCGGAAAAATAGACTATACTACGAATAGAAAGAGCGCTGACTGCAATGGTCAGCTCCTCGTCCGGCTAATCAGTCGTAAAGAATGACCGCTTGCTTTCTGAGGGCATGAGCGGTCATTTTTTTGCCGTTGTCGCGGCACTTACAGCATACCACAAAACCCGCATATTTGCAACGAAAACTCCCGGTTTCGCGCCTGTACGCGCTGCCGGGAGTTCTGCTTTTTCTGCCTGCCCATTTTACGCCCCAGTGTCAACTTGCACAAAACAGTGCCCGGAAGTTTGGCAGGCGTTTTTGCTAAATTTTAAAACGATATATTTAAAAATCGTTTCGGATGTGGTATTATCTTTGTAAAATATGCCACAAAAACGGAGAGAATGCTCCGTGCGGCGGAAATGAGGGAAAAACCGATATGAAATACGCAAGCAACAACATCCGCAATATTCTGATTGCCGGCCATGCCGGCAGCGGCAAGACCACGCTGACCGAAGCGCTGGTCTATTTTTCGGGCGCTGCCGAGCGTATGGGCCGGGTTGAGGACGGCACCACGATTTCGGACTTTGATCCCGAGGAAGCAAAGCGCAAGGCCAGCCTGTCGGCCTCCGTTGTGCCGGTGGAGTACGAAGGCATCAAGTACAACCTGATCGATGCACCGGGTCTGTTCGACTTTGAAGCAGGCGAGTACGAGGGCATCCGCGCTGCCGAGAGTGTGCTGGTGTGCGTGTCCGGCCGCAGCGGCGTTACCGTGGGCGCAGAAAAGGCGTTCCAGCTGGCACGCAAGAACGGCAAGGCCACCATGGTGTTCGTCTCCAAGTGCGATCTGGAAAACGCCAACTACTTCAAGATCCTTGAGGATATGAAGATCCGCTTCGGCTCCACCGTCTGCCCCTGTGTTGTGCCCGCAAAGCTGGATGACGGCACCCCCGTGTACATCAACCTGTTCAGCCAGAAGGCCTTCAAGTACGAGGGCGGCAAGCAGATCCAAGTGGACCTGCCGGACATCGGCCACCGCTTCCAGGGCCTGATCGAGGCTATGAGCGAGGCTATCGCGGAAACCGACGATGAACTGATGGAAAAGTTCTTCGGCGGCGAGCCCTTTACCACCGAGGAAATCGTGGAGGGTATGCGCAAGGGCGTTAAGGACGGTCTGATCACCCCCGTGTTCTGCGGCAGCGCCGTGAACATGCAGGCACTGGATATGCTGCTGTTCAATATGCACAAGCTGCTGCCCAGCCCGGAGCACGAGGCCAGCACGCTGGCCGAGGACGCCAACGGCGAGCCGGTGGAACTGCACTGCACCGAGGACGAGCCCACTGCCGCCTACGTCTTTAAGACCGTGGCTGACCCGTTTGTGGGCAAGCTGAGCTATCTGCGCGTTATCAGCGGCAAGGTGACCGCAGGCGAGCCGCTGACCAACGCCCGCACCGGCGAGGTGGAAAAGATTACCAAGCCCCTGACCGTCCTTGGCAAGAAGCAGATGGAAAACGACGGCATCGGTGCCGGTGATATCGGCGCTGTGGCAAAGCTGGTGAGCGCAAAGACCGGCGATACCCTGTGCGATGCAGACCGCGTGGTCAAGCTGCCCGCACCCGTGTTCCCCAAGCCCAGCCTGTTCATGGCTGTTACCGTAGCCAAGAAGGGCGACGAGGGTAAGATCTCCAGCGCATTGGCACGCCTGATGGAAGAAGATCCTACCCTGTGCTACATCAACAACGCCGAGACCCATCAGCAGGTCATCGGCGGTTTGGGCGAACAGCATCTGGACGTGGTCAAGGCCAAGCTGAAGAACAAGTTCGGCGTGGAGATCGGTCTGGAAGCACCCCGCATCGCCTACCGTGAGTCCATCCGCAAGGCCTGCCAGAAGCAGGGTCGCCATAAGAAGCAGACCGGCGGCCACGGCCAGTTCGGTGACGTTATCATCAACTTCGAGCCCTGCGACAGCGAGCAGGTGGTGTTTGAGGAGAAGGTGTTCGGCGGCAGCGTGCCCAAGAACTTCTTCCCCGCTGTGGAAAAGGGCGTGCGTCTGGCTGCCGAAAAGGGCGTACTGGCCGGTTACCCTGTGGTCGGTCTGAAGGCTACCCTGCTGGACGGCAGCTACCACCCGGTAGACAGCTCTGAAATGGCCTTTATCATGGCCGCAAAGCTGGCCTACAAGGCCGCTATGCCGGAGGCCGGCCCCGTGATTCTGGAGCCCATCCACACCCTGAAAGCTCATGTGCCCAACGACAACACCGGTGACATCATGGGCGATGTGACCAAGCGCCGCGGCCGCGTGCTGGGCATGGAGCCGGACGAGGACGGCTTGCAGACCATCATCGCCGAGGTGCCGCTGGCAGAGCTTGCAAACTTTACCACCTTCATCCGTCAGACCACGCAGGGCCGCGGCTGGTTCACCACCGAGTTTGCCCGCTACGAGACCCTGCCTGAGATGCTGGTGCCTGCCGTTGTGGAGCAGGCCAAGAAGCTGGGCAATCTGGACGAGTCCGCAGACGATTGATCTTTGACTTTTTGATCTGACATTTCCCCGAGCCCCCGCCGACACTTTTTTCCCTCTGTCGGCGGGGGCTTTTTTGCGTGTGCGGCGTGTTTTTTGACAGAACTTCCAAAAAATCAGACCGAAATTCGTCATCTGCACTTTTTTACCAGATCTTTCAAGAAAGAGTTTACACTATGCTGGAAACGGTGGTATTATATATAATAGTATAATATGGGGTAATATGAGGTAATATGAGCCTGCGCGCTCTGGGAGGGACAGGATGAAGAACAAGATCTCGCGCCGCAGCTTTTTGGTGGCGGCAGCGGTCTCGGCTGCGGCACTGGCTGTGTCCGGCTGCGATGCAAAAAAGAGCAAAAAAGAAGTAACCGATATTACGGTTTGGAACTATTACAACGGCGACCAGCTGGAAAGCTTCAACCGCCTTGTGAACACCTTCAACGAGACCATCGGCAAGGAAAAGGGTATCCGCGTGACAGGCTCCAGTCAGGGCGCGGTGAACGATCTGGAAGCCAACGTGATGGACGCTGCCGAGGGCAAGGTGGGCTCTGCGGAGATGCCCAACGTTGTTGCCGCCTACGCGGATATCGCTTACCGGCTGGATCAGATGGGCATGGTGGTGGATCTGAAGGATTACCTGACCGAGGACGAAAAGAATGCCTTTGTGCCCGGCTATATCACCGAGGGCGATTTTGACGGCAGCGGCAGTATGAAGATTTTTCCAGTGGCAAAATCCACCGAGCTGATGTTCTTTAACGATACCGACTGGCAGCGGTTCTCAAAGGACACCTTTGTGCGTTACGGCGCTCTTTCCACCATGGAGGGCGTGACGGCGGTGGCAGAGCAGTACTACAACTGGTCCGGCGGCAAGGCACTGTTTGGCAGGGATGCCTTGGCAAACTATATCCTTGTGGGCGCAAAGCAGCTGGGCTGCGAAATTTTTGAAGTGCATAACGGCAAAATGACCCTGAACTTTGACCATGATGTGGTGCGTAAGTTGTGGGACAACTACTATGTGCCCTTTGTTAAGGGGTATTTTGCCGCAAATGGCCGCTTCCGCAGTGACGATGTGAAAACCGGCGCATTGCTGGGCTGCGTGGGCTCCTGTTCCAGCGCTACTTTCTTCCCCAAACAGGTCATGCCGGGAGATAATCAAGTCCATGATATCGAGATGAAGGTGCTGCCTGCGCCCCGGTTTGCCGGGGGCGAAAAGGTGGCGGTGCAGCAGGGTGCCGGCATGGTGGTCACCACCGGCACCGAGGACGAGATCAACGGCGCAGTCACCTTCTTAAAATGGTTCACCGAGCCGCAGAATAATATCGCCTTCTCGGTGGGGTCGGGCTATATGCCGGTGACCACCGCCGCCAACGACATGGACGCCATCCGTGCAAGCGGGCTGGAGCTGACCGACACCATGGAGCAGGTCCTTTCCGGCGCCGTGAAAACCGTGCACAACAACGAGCTGTACACCCTTACGGCCTTTGCAGGCGGCAGCGCAGCCCGCAAGGTGCTGGAATACGGCATGGGCGATCTGGCCAGTGCCGACCGGGACACAGTGCTGGAACGCATTGCCGCAGGCCAGAGCGCCGAAGCCGCCATGGCGGAGTTTCTGACCGACGATTATTTTGAGAAGTGGTATCAGTCCACCCTTGCACAGCTGCAGCAGTACGAGGGCTGAGCACCCGGAAAAAGACAGAAAGGGGGTAAGGAAGATGCTTGACGCATGGAAGGAGCGCAACCGACAGCGCTTGGAAAACAGACCGGAAAGAACCGTGTTCTACAATATTTTTGCGACCATGATGCTGGTGATGGTGGTGGAGCTGTTGCTGGCGGTCGTCAGCATGCTTGCCGTCAACGTGACCGGGAAGCTGGACGAAAACGCCAAGGATCTGCTTACCATGCGGGTGCGCAACCGCGCCAGCTATGTGCAGGAGATCCTGCGGAACGCGGAGGATCTTGGGCAGCTGAGCGAGCAGATCAACGCCACCACCCAGCAGCTGCTGGAAAGCGGTGCGATCTCGCTGGATACGCTGGACAATAGCAGCGAGCAGAGCAATGCGCTGCTGGTGAAGATTGCCCCGCAGCTTGCGGACACCCTGCGGGCAAAGCAGGTGACCGGCATCTTTATCGTGCTGAACACCCAAGATCTGGATACCCGCGAGGTGGGCAAAAAAATGCCCGGCATATACCTGCGGGATCTGGACCCGGACGCCCGCCCCTCGGAGCGCAACGGCGACCTTTTGCTGGAGCGCGCCAGCGCCACAGTGATAAAAGAGCTGGGCATCGGCACAGACAAGGGCTGGCAGCCTGCTTTTCCCTATCAGGGGGATACAAACGGCGGCATTATACGCACGGTATTTCAGGCTGCATATCAGGATGGTGCCAGCCTTTCGGCGGAAAATTATGGCCGCTGGACTACCATTCCCTACTGTCTGGCAGGGGACGACCGGAACGCCATCGCCTACTCGGTGCCGCTGATTTTGCCGGACGGCACGGTATATGGTGTGGTGGGTGTGGAGCTGCTCACCGAGTATCTGCAAACAAAGCTGCCTTTCACTGAGCTGGACGAGGACAAGGCAGGTACGTATTTCATCGTATCCACCACCGATGCGCAGACGGAAAGCGTGCTTACCTTGCGCAAAACCGTGACCTCTGGCGAGGATCTGGTAACGGCAGATGCACCGCAGGGCGTCCTGAACTGCCGCAGCGATGGCAACGGTGACGACTGGCTGGAGCTGAACGGCAAACGCTATTATATGGTGCTGGAACCGCTGCAATTGTACAACCGCAATGCGCCCTTTGCCGGTGAAAAGTGGTATCTGGCGGGTGCCATGGAGCAGTCGGTGCTGCTGGCTTTTTCTGACCGGGTGCGCAAGGTGCTGCTTGCCACCATACTGGTCACGCTGATGCTGGGCGTTTGCGGCAGCCTGCTGGTCTCGGTGCGTCTGGCAATGCCCATCAACCATTTGTACCGCGAGGTGGTGGACGCGCAGGAGAAAAAGACCTTCCCGCACCTGTCCCGCACCGCCATCCGGGAGGTGGATCGCTTTGCCGAGACCATTACCGAGCTGAACAAGGAACTGGTGACCAACTCCACCAAGTTTTTGCGCATTATGGATATGGCCAGTGTGGAGATCGGCGGCTACGAGCTGCGCACCGACACCGGCAGTGTGTTCGTGACCAATAATTTCTTCTCCCTGCTGGGAATGCCCGAGATTCAGGGGCAGCAGTTGAATGTGCGCCAGTTCGAGGAAGTGCTCAAGAGCATCCGAGAGAAGAACCCCTGCTCTCACACCGCTGAGGGGGACGAGCTGCTGACTATCCGGCAGCCGGACGGGGTGCGGTACATCATGCTGCGCAGCACCATCGAGGGGTACGCCAAGATCGGCCTTGCCGAGGACGTGACCGCCACTGTGCTGGAACGGAAGCGCATCGAGCACGAGCGCGATTACGATATCCTGACTGGGCTGTACAACCGGCAGGCCTTCAACCGGGTGTGCACGGAGCTGTTTGCTGCGCCGGAGCGCATGGGCGTGGCGGCGCTGATGATGATGGACCTTGACAACCTCAAGCACATCAACGATACCTACGGCCACGACTGGGGCGACCAGTACATCCGCCGCACCGGCCAGTGCCTGCGGGAGAATACCCCCGCCGGGACAGTCTGCGCCCGCCTTTCCGGCGATGAGTTCCTTGTGCTGTTCCACGGCTACCGCAGCCGGGACGCGGTGCGGGAAAAGATCGACCACCTGAGCAAAGCCATGCAGCAAAACGTGGCGCTGCTGCCCAGCGGCAACGCTTTGCACATCAGCCTTTCCGGCGGCATTGCGTGGTACCCGGACGATGGGCAGGACTGGGAGACCCTGAAAAAATACGCCGACTTTGCCATGTATCAGGTCAAGCATTCGGAGAAAGGCCGGGTGGAGGAGTTCGACATCGGGGTGTACAACCGCGAAGCCTACGCCGAGCGCACCCGCCGGGAGTTCCGACAGCTGCTCAGCAATGCGCAGGTGTTCTACTGCTTCCAGCCCATCTTCTCGGCGCGCAGCGGCAAGGTTGTCGCCTACGAGGCGCTGATGCGCTCCGACCTGCCTACTCTGCGTTCCCCGGCCACCATCATGAATCTGGCGCGGGAGCAGGGCGCACTGTACGAGATCGAGCGCATCACCTTTACCAAGGCGCTGGAGACCTTTGACAGCCTGTGCCAGGCGGGCAGCGTGTCCGAGGATGCCATGCTCTTTGTCAACTCCATCGCCAGCACCTGCCTGACGCAGGCGGACATCGATTATATAGACAGCTGCTGGCACAAGTTGCGCCGCCGCGTGGTCATTGAGATCACCGAGGAAGAGTCCATCGACCGCGAAGCCATGGATAAAAAGCGCAATGCACCGGGCTTTTCTGGAATGTTTGCACTGGACGATTACGGCAGCGGCTATTCCAACGAGAATACCCTGCTGGAGCTTGCGCCCCGCTTTATCAAGGTGGATATCGCCATTATCCGAGGCATCGACACCTCGCCGGATAAGCAGCAGATCCTGAAAAATGTGGTGGCTTACGCCCACCCACGCAGCATGAAAATTGTTGCCGAGGGTGTGGAGACCGCCGCCGAGCTGCGCACGGTCATCGAACTGGGCGCAGATGCCTTGCAGGGTTATTTTCTGGCACGCCCGGCAATTGTGCCGGAGGCTATTGCGCCGGAAGCGGCTGCGATCATCGGGGAATTACAGCGCCGGAAAAAAGACTGAAATATAAGCCCTCCCGGGCGCTGCGGCGCTGGGAGGGTTTTTGCAACGGAGGTAGAGAAATATGGTTCAGGTGGACCTCATCACCGGCTTTTTGGGCGCAGGAAAGACCACTTTCCTGCGCCGGTATGTGCGGTATCTGGTACAGCAGGGGCATAAGGTGTGCATTCTGGAAAACGATTTTGGCGCGGTGAACGTGGACGCCATGCTGGTGCAGGAGGTGCTGGGCCCCGGCTGCGATGTGGAGACCATCAGCGGCGGCTGCGACTGCGACACCCACCAGCGCCGGATGCGCACCAAGCTCATCGCCATGGCCATGCGCGGCTTTGACCGGGTGGTGGTGGAGCCCAGCGGCATCTTTGACGTGGACGAGTTTTTCGATATCCTGCGGGACGACCCGCTGGACCGGTGGTATCAGCTGGGCAGCGTCATTGCCATCGTGGACGCCCTGCTGCCGGAGACGCTTTCGCCGCAGGCAGAGTACCTGCTGGCATCCGAGACCATGAACGCGGGCTGCGTGCTGCTGAGCCGCGCCCAGCTGGCAGCGCCCGCCCAGTGCGCCGCCGCCGCTGCCCACTTGGAGCGGGCGTTGGAAGCTGCAAAATCCTCCCGCCGCTTTGCGCCCGGGGAGATCCTTGCCAAGGACTGGGATGCCCTGACCGATGCCGACCTTGCTGCCCTTGCCGCCTGCGGCTACCGGCAGGCCAGCTGTGAAAAGCTGCATTTTGACCAGCACGCAGCTTTCAGCTCCCTTTGCTTTCTGGAGCTGCACCTCACCCCGGAGCAGCTGCAAGCCGCTGCACAGCGGCTGTTCAACGCACCGGAATGCGGGCGGGTGCTGCGGGTCAAGGGCTTTGCGCCCGCCCCGGCGGGCGGCTGGCTGGAACTGAACGCCACCGCCGCCGGCTGCACCCTTGTGCCCATTCCGCAGGGGCAGGAGGTGGTCATTGTCATCGGTGAGGCGCTGGACAAAGCCGCCATTGAAGCAAGCCTGAAGGGGTGAAACGCAGTTTTCCCCTATAACAAAACGCATTGTGGAAAAACAGGAGGGAACGTCATGCAGGAAGTACGCGCAGCCGCTATTGGCACCGGTGTCATGGGGCGCAAGTATGCGCAGATGATTGCAGAAGGAAAGGCGGGCTCGTTGCGCCTGACCGCCGTGGTTTGCCGCCACGCCGAGGCGCAGCAGTGGGCAAAAGATACCCTGCCAGATACGGTGCGGGTATGTCCCAGTGCCGAGGCGCTGTACGCCCACGCGGAGGAGTTTGACGCCGTGCTGGTGGTCACCCCGCACAAGACCCACCCGGCGCTGGTGATGCAGGCCTTTGCCCACGGCAAGCACGTTCTGTGCGACAAGCCCAGCGCAAACGCGCTGGCACCGGCGCTGGAAATGAACCGCGCCGCCGAGGAAAGCGGCCTTGTTTTCGCTATGATGTTCCATCAGCGTCGCTACAAAAAGTATATGCGGCTTAAAAAATTACTGGATGATGGGGCGTTGGGCGAGATCAAGCGGGTGCAGCTGGAAAACAGCCGCTACTTCCGCACATGGATGTACCACCGCTCCGGCAGCTGGCGTTCCAGCTGGGCAGGGGAGGGCGGCGGCGCGCTGCTCAATCAAGGTCAGCATATTCTAGACATCTGGCAGTGGCTGTTCGGAATGCCAACCAGTATTTATGCCGTGATACCCTACGGCAAGTATAACGATTTCATGGTGGACGATGAAGCTACCCTGCTGATGGAGTACCCGCAGCAGCGCACGGCAACCTTTATCCTTTCCACCGGCGAGGGCAGCTACACCGAGCGGTTGGAAATCGTGGGCACAAAGGGCACCGCCCTGCTGGAAGAGGATACCCTCACCCTGCGCACCTACGCGCCGGACACCGAGACCTACCGCCGCACCGCAAGCTGCACCGAGCGCCAGCAGCTTACCGAGACTACCACCACTGAGCAGTTCGCACCGCAGACAGAGCCTTACCCGGAGATGCTGGCAAACTTTGCGGATGCCATCCTGCACGGCACGCCCCTGACCGCCCCCGGCGTAGAGGGCGTGCGGGCGCTGGAACTGACCGATGCGGCTTACCTGTCCGCGTGGCTGGGCGAAAAGATCACTCTGCCGCTGGATGCAGACCGGTTTGAAGAGGAATTGCAAAAGCATATTCAGGAGGAACAGGCAAATGGCTAAGCTTCGGTTTGTTGTGGTAGGTTCCGGCTGGCGGTCGCTGTTTTACTGGCGTATCGCGCAGGCGCTGCCGGAGCGGTTCGAGCTGTGCGCCATGCTTTGCCGCACCGAGGAAAAGGCCGAAAAAATGCACCGGGAGTACAGTGTGCCGGTAAGCACCTCGGTGGACCAGTGCATTGCCCTGCACCCGGACCTTGTGGTGGTGGCGGTGAACAAAGCCTCCATCGCCGCCATCAGCACCGAATGGCTTGCCCGGGGCTTTGCCGTGCTGAGCGAGACCCCGGCGGCACTGAACGAGGACGCGTTACGCGCCCTCTGGCAGCTGTACCGGCAGGGCGCAAAGCTGCAAGTAGCAGAGCAGTACTGGCTGTACCCCACGCTGGCAAAGCGGCTGGCGGCGGTGCACAGCGGCGCACTGGGCACGCCGCAGTTCGCCCGGCTGTCGGTGGCGCACGGCTACCACGCGGTCAGTCTGGCGCGGCAGTTCTTGAACGCCGGGCAGCAGTCGGTGCGGGTGACCGGCCGCAGCTGGACAGAAAAGATCATCGAAACGGACTCCCGCTGGGGCGCGGTGCACAACGGCGCTCTGGTGGAAAAGACCTTGCAGCAGCACACGCTGGAATTTGCGGGCGGCGGCACGGCGTTTCTGGATTTCAACGGCGTGCAGTACCACTCCTATCTGCGCAGCACCCACACCAGTGTGCAGGGAGAGCGGGGAGAGCTGTTCGATGACACCCTGCGCTGTCTGGATGCTGCCGGAGAGCCGGTGTGCCGTCCGCTGGCCCCGCTGCCGGACCCGCTGGCAGCTGCCGCTGCGCAGGCAGGGCTTAACGAGGACGAGACTGCCATCGCCTGTTTTCTGGACAGGATGCAGGGCTATCTTGCCGGCGGGGCGGAGGTGTATCCACTGGCAGACGCTTTGCAGGACGCCTACCTTGCCCTGCTGATGGAGCGCGCCCTTGCCGCCCCCGGTCAGCCGCTGGAAAGCACCGCGCAGCCGTGGAATACGGCGGAGAAATAACAAAAAACGGCTGCTGTACGATCTTGTGCAGCAGCCGTTTTATCTTATGGAATCTTAAATCTTGAACAGCGGAGTGCCGGGTGCAACATCGCCCTCAGCCAGCATCTTCACATCGTCTGCGCCATCGGTCACAATGATGGCAGTTGCGGTGGGATGACCGGCTGCACGGATGGCATCCAGATCGACCTTCAGCAGCGGAGTGCCGGCGGTGATCTTCTGACCTTCCTTGACCAGTGCGGTAAAGCCCTGACCCTTCATGTCCACGGTATCCATGCCGACGTGGATCAGCAGCTCGGTCCCCTCGCTGCTGGTCACACCCACAGCATGCAGGGTGGTGGCGATCTGGGTCACAGTGCCATCAAAGGGAGCGTACACGGTATCACCGGTGGGCTCAATGCCGCAGCCGGGGCCCAGAATGCCCTGTGCAAAGGTCTCGTCAGGGATGTCGGCCTGCGCCAGTACCTTGCCCTGCAGTGGCGTCAGGATCGTCTTGCTCTGGTTGGTGAATTTGCTGGTGTTTTCGTCCTTGGCCTTGCCGCCGAACAGTTTGTCAAAAAAGCCCATGGTGAATGTCCTTCCTTCTTAATCATTGTTCAAAAGCGGCAAGGGAACTATCGGATCTCAACCTGCCGCTCCCGAAAACTATACCTATGTATAAAAGATACCATATCATATTGCAAAAAGCAAGAAGAAACCTGCATAAAGCGGTGCGTTACATCAGCGCAAGCAGTGCCTCGATCTCGTCCATGCGGGTGGCCCAGCTGGTGGCGATACGCACTACGGTGTGGGTGTCGTCGAACTTCTCCCAGAAGCCGAACTTTGCCTTGCCTTCCAGTGCAGCCAGCTGGGCGTTTTCCAGCACAAGGAAGATCTGGTTGGTGGGGGAGTCCATAAAGAAGCGGTAGCCCTTTTCCGCAAAACCGGCCTTCAGGCGGTTTGCCGTGGCAATGGCATTTTTGCTGATGGAGAAATACAGGTCATCGGTGAACAGCACGTCGAACTGGATGCCCAGCAGCCGACCCTTTGCCAGCAGTGCGCCCTGCTGCTTGACCATGGTCATAAAGTGCGCCGGTGCACCGTGGGGGAACACCACAGCCTCGCCGCACAGCGCACCCACCTTGGTGCCGCCGATGTAGAACACATCGGTCAGCCGGGCAAGGTCGGCCAGCGTTACGTCCGTGCCCTTGGCAGCCAGACCGTAGCCCAGCCGTGCACCGTCGAGGAACAGCGGCAGCTTGTACTCCTGACAGACAGCGTGCAGGGCTTCCAGCTCTGCCTTGGTGTACAGGGTGCCGTACTCGGTGGGGTGGGAGATGTACACCATGCCGGGAAATACCATGTGGTCGTGGTTGTCGTCGGCGTAGAAAGTGGCCACCAGCTCCCGCAGCTCGGCGGCGTCCAGCTTGCCGTTGTGCTGCGGCAGAGTGATGACCTTGTGGCCGGTGTACTCGATAGCACCGGCTTCGTGACCGGCTACATGGCCGGTGGCAGCAGCCACCACGCCCTGCCAGCGTTGCAGCATGGATGCGATGACGATGGCATTGCTCTGGGTACCGCCGGAGATGAACTGCACATCAGCCTCCGGGCAGGCGCAGGCGGCGCGGATCTTCTCCCGGGCGCTGGCGCAGTAGGGGTCGGTGCCGTAGCCGGAGACCTTTTCAAAGTTGGTCTCGGTCAGCTTTTGCAAAATGGCGGGATGTGCACCCTCGCAGTAGTCGTTTTCAAAATACAGCATGGCAAAACGCTCCTCTATGTTATTTTCAACAAAGCAGTAATTCTATTCTACATCGCAGCGAAAACTCTGTCAAATCCAAAACGGTGCACAGCGCACGCAGAGCGCCTGCGGATGCCGGAAAAGCCGCAAAAAACGCCTGTATGGCGAACAGCGTAATCGCACTGCCTGTAAAAAATGCGAAAGTATGATCTTTTCCAAAAAGATGAAAAGCTTTTTAAAAAAGTGCTTGACAATTTTGCTGCATCTGGTATAATAACTATCGTTCCGAGCGTCACAGCTCACGAACACAACAGAATATGCGGATATGGCGGAATTGGCAGACGCGTTAGATTCAGGTTCTAATCGGGGCAACTCGGTGGAGGTTCAAGTCCTCTTATCCGCACCATGACGAATGTTCTTACAGCATTTAGCTGTCAAAGAACATTCGTCATTTTTTATTTGCTAAATAGCGACATCACAGGGGGCGTAGTTCACAACTACGCCTTTTCTTGTATTCACCGACACATC
>CAKTCK010000050.1 GCA_934539245.1 uncultured Faecalibacterium sp. | reverse complement strand
TCCATCTCTCCGTACACCGTCAACAAGGACAGCGGCCATGGTCCTGCATGGTGCAACTCCCTGTTCGAGGATAACGCAGAGCATGGTCTGGGCCTGTACATCGGCCAGAAGACCGTCCGCGAGAACCTGATCAAGGAGATCGCAGAGGTTGCTGGTTCCGACAAGGCTTCTGCTGAGCTGAAGGCTGCTTACGAGCAGTTCATCGCAACCAAGAACAACACCAAGGCCAACGACGAGCCCGCAAAGGCCCTGATCGCTGAGCTGGAGAAGGCTGCTGCTGCCGGCTGCGAGAAGTCCGCAGAGATCCTGAAGAGCAAGCAGTACATCGCCAAGAAGTCCGTCTGGATCTTCGGCGGCGACGGCTGGGCATACGACATCGGCTTCGGTGGTCTGGATCACGTTCTGGCTTCCGGCGAGGATGTCAACGTGATGGTCTTCGATACTGAGATGTACTCCAACACCGGTGGACAGGCTTCCAAGGCCTCCAACATCGGCGAGGTCTGCCAGTTCGCTGCTGCAGGTAAGGAGATCAGCAAGAAGAGCCTGTCTGAGATCGCAATGACCTACGGCTACATCTATGTTGCTCAGATCGCTCTGGGCGCTAACATGAACCAGGCTGTCAAGGCTATTGCCGAGGCTGAGGCTTACCCCGGCCCCTCTCTGATCATCGGCTACGCTCCCTGCGAGCTGCACGGTGTTAAGGGCGGCATGACCAACTGCCAGAACGAGATGAAGAAGGCAGTCGAGGCTGGCTACTGGAACCTGTTCACCTTCAACCCCGCCAACAAGGCTCAGGGCAAGAACCCCTTCACCCTGACCTCCAAGGCTGTGGACAACGAGAAGTATCAGGCTCTGCTGGCAAACGAGACCCGTTACAGCCGTCTGACCCGCGCCTTCCCCGAGCGTGCTAAGGAGCTGTTCGCTCGCAACCAGGAGGTTGCAAACGACCGCTACGAGCACCTGACCCGTCTGGTCGAGCTGTACAAGTAAGCTGTTTTTAAGCAGCGGCAGAGACACCAAATGAACCAGCGGCCCCTGCTCTTTCCCGTGTGAAGAGCGGCAGCCCCGCATCGGCGGTTACTGCGCAATGCAGCGGTGCGGAACTGTGGAATTTGCCTTTGCCGTGCACAGAACAGGCTGAACGTTTTGCCCTGTACCTGACAGAACGGTCGAAAAACCTGATTTCATTCCCCTCCTTTTGCGCAGGGGCTTGAGATACCAAAGCGCCCGCGAGGGCCCTTGAGAGCACACCCCGCGTGTGTCAGGAGCATAAGGTCTGCGTGCAGATACCTTGCTCCGCCTGCGGCATAAGACCTGCCTTGCAGGGATCTTGCCTCAGTGAAAAAACTGCATCAGTTTTTAGCGCCCCGCTCACCGCAAGGTGACCGGGGCGTATTTTTGTGTGCGTCAACCGAAAAGCTTATCACAAAATCTTCCAGAATTTTCCGTTTCCTTTTTACAGTTTCTTCATAGCTTCTTAACGAAATGAATGGTGAAAGCTGTTATACTTTTGCCATGGGAAGCGGGGCCGCAACCACTTCCCAAGTAACATGATTCCTCCTCACACCAAGGCAATATCCAAGCAAAACACCCTTCTCTGTGCGCCGCAACACAGAGAAGGGTGTTTTGTTTCTGTAAGACGCCGTAAAAATCTTTGCAAAACCTCGCTTTAGGGTTGACCCCATTTTTTTGCGGCGCTATAATAAAAAAGGATATAGCCAGTGCAGCGCCCGGCGCGGGTGCTGCGGCTGCGGAATTTACGAAAACTGGGAGGTGAACGCAGGACAATGGACCCTGATCATAGTCGAAGTAGCTCCACCGATGCGGTAGATCGGACAACAAAAAGTACTGCGTTCGCCTTTTTGCCCCCGGCGGCTTAAAAAGCCCCCGGCATAGGAAAGGCGCGGCTTTGCGTGCGCGGAAATGGCTGCATTTGCGGCATTCCGGCACCGGGCGGCGCGTTTTTTGTTTCCCGACCTGCTGCATCCTCCGGCGCGGAGAAAGCCCTCCGCACCGTATAGTACCCAGAGGAGGTAGCCCATGGATATGGAAGAAAAGAAGCTGGAGACCAACACGGAACAGAACCTGCCGGTGCAGGAGCTGCCCGCCGATATCCCCGCCGAGGTGCGTCAGAAGCTGGCGGAGGATCTGAACGAGGAAGCCACCGAGGATCTGAAGCAGGATATGCGGGAGGCAGAGCGGGAGGAAGCCAATGACGAAGAGGTCAAGGCAAACCCCGAGATGCTGACCAAGAGCCGTCTGCTGAAGCTGCTGATCAAAAAGCAGTACGTCAAGCTGCGCGAGGTGACCGAGGAAGAGCAGCCCGCCGACTTAGCCGAGCTGCTGGAGGAGCTGGACGAGAACAACCGTCTGGTGGTGTTCCGTCTGCTGAAAAAGGAAGTTGCCACCGAAGCCTTTGCCTATATGTCCGACGAAGCCCGGGACGATCTGGTGAACGCTTTCTCGGACGTGGAGCTGGTGAGCGCCATCGAGGAAATGAGTCTGGACGATGCCGCCGACCTTTTGGAGGATATGCCCGCAGGTGTGGTCAAGCGGGTGCTGGAAAAATCCTCCCGGGAGACCCGCGAGAGCCTGAACAAGCTGCTGAACTACCCGGAAAGCTCTGCCGGCAGCCTGATGACCCCGGAATACGTGCGTCTGCGCATGGATATGACGGTGGAACAGGCTTTTGCCGCCATCCGCAAGCAGGGCGAGAACGCCGAGACCGTCTACACCTGCTATGTGGTGGAGAGCAACCGGCTGCAGGGCGTTGTCTCGGCCCGCAATCTGCTGCTGGCAGACCCCAAGACCCCCATCACGGAGATCATGGAGGACAATCTGGTCACCGTGAAGGTCACCGACGATCAGGAGTTTGTGGCCCGTGAGATGCAGCGCTACGACTTTACCGCCATGCCCGTTCTGGACAACGAGGGCATGTTCGTGGGTATCATCACCATTGATGACGCTATCGACGTTCTGACCGACGAGAGCACCGAGGATATGCAGAAGATGGCCGCCATTCTCCCGGATGACGACGCCACCACCTACTTCGGCACCAGCGTGTGGACCCACGCCAAGCAGCGCATCCCGTGGCTGCTGATTTTGATGCTGTCCGCTACCTTTACCGGCATGGTCACCACCCATTACGAGGAAGCCTTTGTCAGCCTGCCGCTGCTGGTCTCCTTCATGCCCATGCTGATGGATACCGCCGGTAACTGCGGCAACCAGATCAGTACCCTGATGGTGCGCGGTCTGGCACTGGGCGAGGTAGAGCCTGCCGACTTTGTGCGGGTGCTGGGCAAGGAGCTGCGGGTGTCTGCCATCGTGGGCGCAGTGCTGGGCATCGTGAATGGCCTGCGCATCTACCTGATGTACACCTTCCTCTTCCCCGGTCAGTACGCCAACGTGATGGGTTACGCCATCGTGGTCAGCGTGTCGCTGTTCTTCAGCGTCATTCTGGCAAAGCTGGTGGGCGGTATGCTGCCCCTTGCCGCCAAAAAGCTGGGTGCCGACCCCGCCATCATGGCTACCCCCTTCATCACCACTATCGTGGACGCTTGCAGCCTGATCCTCTATTTCCAGATCGCACAGCTGGTGTTCCGCAACATGATGTAAAGAAGAAAGCAATGCCGGACGGTCTGCGGACTGCCCGGCATTTTTTATGGGGAACTCCCTCAGTCAAAACCTGTCGGTTTTGCCAGCTCCCTCTGGGAGGGAGCCTCTGGCGCGCCCGCAAGCTTTGCGCTTTAGCCGGGAACTTTGCCGCCACCACCAAAAGCCCCACCCGTGAAAAAGCAGAGCGGGAAAATCCGCAGATTTTCCCGCTCTGCAAATTATAAAATATCCTTTCCGCTAAGGATGCGCAGAGCGAAGCGGAGCGCATTCAAAATCGTTTTTCCCCGGGCTGCGGCGCACAAAGCAGTGTGCAGCAGTTCCGCGCTTTTCCAGTGTGGAAAACCACCCTTTGTGTCCGTTTTCCACACCGGGTTTTTCTCCCCGGCGGTTTGTGGAAAACTGCCCGGGGCAAAATTCCAGATTGGAAAAAAGCAAACCCGTAAGCCGGAGTAAACTGTAAAAACAAAAGAAAAACCTTCGACTTTCTTTTTTATAAAAGGCAGATTGCCCACATTTTAGCCCACAAATTTCCAGAATGCGGCGGCATCCATTACGGCTTGTATAGGGCTTTCCTCCACTGGATGTGGAAAACTATGTGGAAAAGGTGGAAAACATCGTTGGAAACTGCGCTTCTTTTTCACAAAAATGGTGGAAAACCCGGTGGAAAAAGTGAAAAGTTCATTCCAGACCGGATAGTCCATACAATTTTCGGTTGTCGTTTTGGGACTTGAAACCCGCATGAATGCTGTGTATTTCCCGCTTTTTCCACACCCCGGCGGCTGCGGGGTGAAAAAACTGCGCGTGCAGCCTGTCTGCCGGGAAAGAAAGCATAGTTTCCACGCCTTCCGCGTGGATTTTCTTGAATGCGGGGGCCTGTCATGGTAAAATAGGGGTATCATGAAACTGGCGGGGCATCCCGCAACGGAGGCGAAACACATGAACAACTGGCTGAACAGGCTGGAGCGCAAGTATGGCCGCTATGGCATCCCGAACCTGACCAATATTCTGGTGGCGGGGCAGATCTTAGTGCTGGCCATCGAGCTGTTTGTTGACCGCACCATCACGGGCTGGCTGGGGCTGAACCGGTTCCTTCTGCTGCAGGGGCAGGTCTGGCGGGTGATCAGCTTTATATTCATCCCCTTTTCCGGCGGCAGCATCCTCAGCGTGGTGCTGGGCATCTACTTCACATGGTTCGTTGGCACCGCGCTGGAGCGGGAGTGGGGCGATTTCCGCTACACGGTGTATCTGCTGTCCGGCGTGCTGGGCACGGTGCTGGGCTGTCTGCTCACCGGCGTGACCGCCAGCACCTACTGCCTGTCCCTCTCACTGCTGCTGGCCTTTGCCATGCTCTACCCGGAGGTGCAGCTGCTGCTCTTCTTCGTCATCCCCGTCCGGGTGAAGTATTTCGGCGTTTTCGCGGCAGTGCTGTGGGTGTTCAGCTTTCTGGGCGCATCCCTGCCCGGCAAGCTGGACTACCTGTTGTCCATGCTCAACGTCTGGCTCTTCTTTGCCCCCATGGCCTACCACTCCCTCCGCGCATGGGTGCGCCGGGAGCAGTGGAAGAGGAAGAACAGGAGATAAGAACCCTCTCAGTCACGGCTTGCGCCGTGCCAGCTCCCCCGAAGGGGGAGCGAACCCTCTCAGCTTCGCTGCGCTCAGCAGCTCCCCCGAAGGGGGAGCTTTTCGCCATCTGCCGGTAAGTAGAGCAAAACCTCCCCCTTTCGGGGGAGGTGGCATCGCGCAGCGATGACGGAGAGGGTTCGTCCCTTGAATCATGCCCAGAGCAACGCGGAGGGCATTTTAAATCGTTTTACTGTCTCATAAAAGGAGTACCCCCATCATGATGCTGGACCGCATGGAAGGCAACGCAGAACTGAAAACCAGCGTGCAGCAGATGCTGGCCACCCGACGGCTGACCCATAGCGTGCTGCTGGTGGGCGAAGCCGGTCTTGGTACCGGCTTTGCCGCCCGCTGCATCGCCGCCGACTACCTCTACCCGGCAGGCGGTGCCGCCGCCGAGGCGCTGCTGCGGGGCGAGTGCTGCCGTGCCGTGGCAAAAGCCGGTAAGCGCGACAGTGGCACGGTGGAGACCGGCATCGTGCGGGAAGCCATCTCGGTGTCCGGCATGGGCAGCGGCGGGAAGTATCTGGTGGGTCAGGTCACCGCCATGCGCAGCGAAATTTTCAACACCAGCCTTTCCGCCGAGGGTCGCGCGGTGCTTTTGTACCATGTGGAGCGGATGAACGAGGAATCCGCCAACGCCCTGCTGAAGGTCATGGAAGAGCCCCCGGAGGGGGTGCTGTTCCTGCTCACGGCGGATTCGCTGGCCAGCGTGCTGCCCACCATCCGCAGCCGCTGCGTCAGCTTTGCGGTGGCGCCGGTGTCCCCCGCCGACTGCACCCGCTACTGCGCGGCGCAGGGGGTAGACAAAAAAACAGCCGCACTGTACAGTGAGCTGTTCGATGGTCATATCGGCACGGTGCTGGCGGTCGCCCGGGACGAGGCCCGCGCCGCACAGGTGGAAAAGGCGCTGGAGCTTGCCCGCGCCGCTGCCGCCCGGGATAGCTACACCGCCGCCGTGCTGCTTGCCGCCTACGAAAAGGACAAGGCAGCTGCTTCTGCCCTGCTGACCGATTTCCGCGCTGTGGCAGCGGCAGGCCTGCGCAGCAGCCCCCGCGCCCCGGTGCAGGGCACACAGGCGCGGCAGGCGGTGCGTCTGGCAGATGCCGCCTTGCAGCGGCTGGGCGCACAGGTGAACCCCAAGGTGGTGCTTTCGGTGTTTGCGGCAAAACTGCGCATCCTTTGAAAAATAACAGAAAAACAAGAAACCCCTCCGGCGCTTGCGGTACACCGGAGGGATTTCTTGTTTGGGGTATTGCTTTGGTGTGAGGAGGAATCATGTGCGGGGAAGTGGTTGCGGCCCCACTGTCCCTGCAAGATACAGTATACCCGATTTTACGAAAAAAGTCATTACATTTCTGTGAAAATTCAAGAAAGTCCTTGAAACTTTGTACCGCAGTGCGAAAAAAATACAAAATGAAACGTTTAAGAAGAAAAACTGAACTCCCTCAGTCAAAACCTGACGGTTTTGCCAGCTCCCTCGGGGAGGGAGCCTTAACCCTCTCAGTCATCGCTACGCGATGCCAGCTCCCCCGAAGGGGGAGCTTTTTTGCGGTGGAGGTAAAGTTTCTGGTTAAACAGTAAAGTTTGTGGGCATGCTCGCTCCCCGGGGGGAGCTGTCGCGCAGCGACTGAGGGGTTTCAAATCGGCGGAGCCGGAAAAAACGGTTAAAAGATCTTCACGCCGAACAGGCGTGAATCTTCAGTTTTTTCCGGTGTAGCCCACTTCTTTGGGGTTAAAAGGGGCGAGCAGCCCCTTTTTCGTGGCTCCAGCGCGTCGAAATCGCTGTGACCTTGCTGTGCTGAACGCACAGCATTTGCTTCGCAAACCGGTCTGCGACTTGAAAGCCCCACTGGGGCTTTCATGCCTTGCAGGCACCGCCGCACTTTTCTTCTCTTTTGGTGTCAAAAGAGAACATCCCTCGGCAAGCAGAAACTTCCCCCGCGCAGCGCCGCACTCTCACCCTTTTTTCATCTGCTCTGCGTGCAGTTTTCCGTGCTCTACATAGTGCGCGGCGTTGTGCAGATTGGCTTCCACCTGCGCGGCGCTCACCTGCTTGATGACCCGGGCGGGCACGCCCACCGCCACCGAGTTGTCCGGGATGACCATGCCTTCCGGCACCAGCGCCCCTGCCCCGATGATGCAGTTTTTGCCCACCACGCAATGGTTCAGCAATGTGGCGTGCATCCCGATCAGACTACCGTCCCCTACGGTGCAGCCGTGCACCAGGGCGCAGTGCCCTACCGTGACGTTTTCGCCAAGGGTCACGCAGCCGCCGATGTCGCAGTGCAGCACCGCATTGTCCTGTACGTTGCTGTTTTTGCCGATGGTCAGGGTGCCGTCATCGCCGCGCAGCACCGCGCCGTACCAGACGGTGGAGCCGGGCTTCAAGACCACATCCCCCTGCACCGTAGCGCTGGGCGCTACAAAGGCTGCGCCTTCATCGCGGGGCGTTTTTCCACAAAAGGATAAGAACATTGTTAAAAACCACCTTTCTCTTTTGGTTCTTTTATGGTATTCTTATAGGTAAGGAATAAAAAATGTGCGCGCCGGTTTTGCCGGAGCGGAATTCAAGGGGGTACGCTCATGCTTCATAACACGTTCTGCCGCCGTCTGGCGGCGCTGGTGCTCACGCTGGCGGTCGCCGTCAGCGCAGTGCTGCCGGTATTTGCAGTATACCCCATGCCCGTCCAGACTGCAACCGAGACAGAGGCAGTGTATCTGTTCAACGCGGACACTGGCAAGACCATCCTGAGCCAGAACGCCGACCAGCAGAAATATGTGGCAAGCCTGACCAAGCTGATGACAGCCCTGCTGCTGGTGGAAAGCGGCAAGGACCTGAACGGTGAGGTGACCGTGCCCACCGATTTAACGCAGGAGTTCAAGGATATCCAGAACGCCAACGGCACCACCATGGGGCTGCGCATCGGCGAGACCGTGCGCCGCATCGACCTGCTGAACGCCATGCTCATCGTCAGCGCCAACGACGCCGCCAGCGTCATTGCATGGGACGTAGCGGGCAGCGTGGTGGGCTTTGTGCAGCAGATGAACGCCAAAGCGGCAGAGCTGGGCTGCACCGGCACGAACTTTACCTGCGCCCACGGCCTGTTTGACTACGGCAACGTGTCCACCGCGCAGGATCTGGCAAAGATCGTCGCCGCCTGTGCGGAAAACCAGACCTTTGCACAGGTGGCGGGCACCGCCAGCTATGTGCTGCCAGCCACCAATCTGCGCAAGGCAGAGCACACCATCAGCAGCTCCAACAGCCTGATGAACAGCGAGAGCGACAACTACCGGGAGTATGTCCAGTGGGTCAAGGGCGGCTTTACCACGCTGGCAGGACGCTGCACCGTGGCTTTTGCCCAGCAGGACGGCCACAGCTACGGGCTGGTGATCCTTGGCTGCGACACGCTGGATCATCTTTTTGCCGAGTGTGACGACCTTTTTGACTGGGCCTTTGCCAGCTTTGCCGACCGTCCGCTGGTGGATACCCAGACTGTGCTGACCACCGTAGACCTGAACAAGTGCCGCACAGAGCCCTCCGTGGAGCTGTACGCTGCCGCCCCGGTCAGCGGCTACGGCCACAGCGATGATAAGGTAAGCTATTCCTTCGACCTGCCCGAGCGCATTTCTGCCACCGTCAAGGAGGGGCAGAAGCTGGGCACCGCCACCGTTTATCTGGACGGCTACGAGGTGGGACAGGTAGACCTTGTGACCCACCGGGAGTATGTGTCGGATTTCCGCACCGATATCAAAGCCACCCTGCTGCTGCTCTGCGCCCTGATTCTGATTCTGTGCGCACTGGGCTTTGCCACCCTGCGCTGCGGCGGGTTGACCCTCAACCAGCGCCGCCGCCAGATGAAACGGAGAAGATAAGGAAAACCCTCTCAGGCTCACTGCGTTCGCCAGCTCCCCCGAAAGGGGGAGCTTTTTGGCGCGGCGGGAAAGTTTCTCATTGCGCTTGAAACTTTAGCGACAGGGCTAACGGCGTGCGCCCTCTCCGTCATCGCTGCGCGATGCCACCTCTCCCAAAGGGAGAGGCAAGAGCATTGCCGGAAACTTTCTCGTTGCGCTTGAACCTTTAGTGACAGGACTAACGGCGTGCGCCCTCTCCGTCTTTGCTTCGCAAATCCACCTCTCCCAAAGGGAGAGGCAAGAGCACTGCCGGAAGCTTTCCCACTTACACTTAAAACTTTAGCAACAGGCTTTAAATCTTGGCTCTCCCTTTGGGGAATCTGGCGCGGGAGCGCCTGAGAGGGCGAACTCGCTAAAAATAAGGAAAAGGGGCTGGTGCACGGTTGTGCATCTGCCCCTTTTTATAATTACACGGCCCCATAAATGCCGTGCACCGACACTTCCCCGGTGAAAACGTGCTGTTCCCCGGCGTCGGTGCGCACCACTAAACGCCCCTCGGCGTCCACATCCACGGCTTCGCCTGCGCCCTGACTGCCATCCGGCAGGTCAAAGGTGACCCGGCGGCCCAGATTGATGCAGGCGGCTTTGTATTCCTCCCGGAAGGGCGCAAAGCCGTCCCGGGCAAAGGTGTACAGGCTGCGGTCAAAACCGAAGTCGGTCAGCCCCTCGGCCAGCCATGCGGGGTCGGTGGCAAGATCCACCGCAGCGCCCTGCAGCGCCAGCGAGGTGCCGTGGGGCAGGTCGGCGGCGTCAAAATAGCTCTGCGGCTGGGCAAGGTTGATGCCGATGCCGCACAGGATGCCGCGCCCCTGCTGCTGGTAGCCGTAGCTCACGCTTTCGCACAGGATGCCCACGATCTTTTTTCCGTTCAGCAAAAGGTCGTTGGGCCACTTGATCTGGCAGTCCACGCCGTAGCGCAGCTGCAACTGACGGCGCACCGCAAGGCTTGCCAGCAGCGGCAGGGTAGCGGGCTGCGCCAGCGGCTCCTTGATGGCGACCGTGTAGTACAGCGCCTTGCCCTCGGCGTTTACCCAGCTGCGGCCAAGCCGCCCGCGCCCGGCGGTCTGGTTTTCGGTATACACCGCCGCCACCGGGCCGAACTCCTCAAAATGTTCCTTTACATAGGCGTTGGTGCTGCCGCATTCCGGCAGATAGCGCACCTCGTTGATGCTCATTGCTTGGGTACCTCTTTGTGCTCATAGGCGGTCACTGCGCCGTTTTCCAGCGTCAGCAGGCCGTAGGTGTCCGGGCCGGTGTAGCAGCGCCCGCAGGAGCCGGGGTTGAATAAAAACACCTTGCCCCGCTGCTCCGCGTGGGGAATATGGGAGTGGCCGAACAGCGCCACCTCTGCGCCCCGGGCGGAGGCGGCGTCCGCAAGCGTATCCAGATCGTATTTTACACCGTACATGTGACCATGCGTATAGAAAACTACCGTCTGATCAAAGCCCGCCAAGCCGTCCAGCGGCTCCAGTGCACCAAAATCACAGTTGCCGGCCACGGAATACACCCGCAGATGGGGGAAAAAGGCCAGCGCCTGTTCCAGATCCCGCAGACCGTCCCCCAAAAAGATCACGGCATCCACGTTGTTCTGCTCTTTGTTCAAAATGCGCTCAATGGCGTCACGCGCACCATGGCTGTCGCTCAGGACCAGTAGTTTTGTCACGGAAAAATATCCTCCTCTATACTCATTCGGCATCCTGCTGCAACAGCAGCAGCTGCTTGTACACTTCGCTCTTGGAATAGGCTGTGCCCTGCGCAGCAGCCTTGGCGGCGGCAGAGGCGCTGAAACCCTCGCTGGTCAGCGCAAAGGCGCGCTGCGCCGCCTGTTCCAGTGTCAGCGCCTCTTCCTCGGCGGCACCGGCGGGCGCACCCGCCATCACCAGCACATACTCGCCCCGGGGCTCGGCGGCGCGGTAGTGCTCCACGGCTTCGCCCAGGGTGGTTTTCCAGATCTCCTCGTGGAGCTTGGTCAGCTCCCGGCAAAGGGTGATGCTGCGGTCTGCACCAAAGGCGGCGGTCAGGTCATCCAGCGTGGTGCGCAGCTTGTGGGGCGCCTCGTAAAAGATGACGGTGCGCTTTTCCTGCAAAAGCTCGGCCAGACGTTCCTTTTTCTGCTTGCGGTTCACCGGCAGAAAGCCCTCGAACACCCAGCGGGAGGTGTCCTGCCCGGAGACCGCCAGCGCGGTAACGCAGGCAGAGGCTGCCGGGATGGGCACCACCTTGATGCCCCGCGCCAGCGCGTCCCGCACGATGACCTCGCCCGGGTCGGACACGCAGGGCATTCCGGCGTCGCTGCACAGCGCGCAGCTCTCCCCTGCCTCGATGCGCTGCAAAATGGCCTCGCCCTTCTGCAAAGCGTGCTCGTAGTAGCTGACCATGGGCTTTTTCAGCCCCAGATAATTCAGCAGCTTCATGGTCACACGGGTGTCCTCGGCGGCAATAAAATCAGCCGCGCCAAAGGTGGCAGCCACCCGGGGCGGCATATCCTCCAGATTGCCGATGGGGGTCGCCACGATGTAGAGAGTTCCTGCCATAATTACCTCCTGAATTTATCGTCCGTACAGCGCCGCACCGGCGCGGATGAGCACGTCCGGCTCCACCCGCAGGCCGGTCTTGCGGTTCTTCTGGGCTTCCACAAGGAACAGCCACGGGGCGTTTTCCGGGGCGTTCTTCACAAAGGCCAGCCGCTTGGGCTCCAGCCGGTGGGTGCGCAGCACGGCAAGCACCTCGGCAAGCCGCTCGGGGCGGTGGCACAGCGCCAGCCGCCCGCCGTCCTTCAACAGCCGGAAGCCGCAGGCACAGACATCCTCCAAGGTGCAGGTGTTTTCGTGCCGGGCAAGGGCGTGGGCGGCGTTCTGGCTCTGCGGCCCCTCGGTAAAATAAGGGGGATTGCACGCGCACACGTCAAATTGCCCCTCGTCCTGCCGCCATGTGCGCAGGTCGGCACAGACGGGGCTGATGTGGGTAAGCTGCTGCTCTTCCACCGCTGCCGCCAGCAGGGCGCTGCCCTCGGGCTGCAATTCCAGCGCAGTGCAGGGGCCGCGATGCCCCCGGTCGTGCCATTCCAGTGCCACGATGCCGCAGCCGGAGCACAGGTCGGCGGCTTTCTGGCTGCGCTTCGGCTCGCAGAAGCGTGCCAGCAGCAGCGCATCCGAGCCGAACCGGTGCTCCGGGGTGCAGTAGACCATAGTTCTATTATACAAAACTTCCGTAGAATGTTCCATAGACAGTGTGCCGTTTCCCTTCCAAAAAATGCAGGGTATTTTCCTGCGGAATTTGTGCATGAAACAAAAAGCGGGGCGGCTGCGCAGTGTTTTGCGCAGGGCCTCTTTTGCAGTGGACGATTTGGAATGGCCGCCGCGTGTGCTTTGGCCATGTGCAGCGGAAAATATTTTTGATTTTGTACGCATCGGGCTCTGCGGAGCCCGATGCGTACGATCTTGTTTTATGATACCACAAAAAAGGACTGCTGCACAGGTGTGCAGCAGTCCTTTTTGATGCGTTTTTAGTAAAAACTACTGATTATTCAGCAGCGATTGCACCAGTGGGGCAAGCACCCTCGCAAGCACCGCAATCGATGCAGGAATCAGCGTTCACAACTGCAGCGCCGTTCTCGATGGTGATAGCGCCAACCGGGCAAGCGCCCTCGCAAGCGCCGCAGCCAACACATGCGTCAGAAACCTTGTGTGCCATAATAAACTCTCCTTTTTTATCCCGTGCCGATGTAATGTATGAAGAAACGTACCTTGGCACGGCCACGCACGCCCCCCGGAATTTGTATCCTTGTCTGCATTCTAACAAAGCA
>CAKTCK010000049.1 GCA_934539245.1 uncultured Faecalibacterium sp. | reverse complement strand
GAACACAGTAGTTAAGCTCACTCGTGCCCAAGATAGTTAGCTGGAAACGGCTTGTGAAAATAGGTAGTCGCCGACTTTTGTATGGCCCGTTGGTCAAGCGGTTAAGACAGAGGCCTCTCACGCCTTTAACATCGGTTCGATTCCGGTACGGGTCACCATATGCACCTCTAGCTCAGTTGGTAGAGCAACTGACTCTTAATCAGTGGGCCCAGGGTTCGAGTCCCTGGAGGTGCACCACATCAACAAAATCCGAACTTTTTTCCGATAGGAGAAGGGTTCGGATTTTTTGTATTCTTTGGAAAACAGAACGAATCCCTTGCTTCCATCGAAAAGCGTCCTAGACCTTATCATAAGAAAGCACGACAGACCACTGTGAGAGTGCCGTAAAGGCAGAAAGGACACGAGTATGAAGTACGATGAAAGAACCTGCAAATTCAACGTGGACACCGGCTGCGTGGAGCTGCTGCTCCGGGATGAGAGAAAAATTTCCATCGACTGCACCGGGGTCGAGGATGCACTGGATGTGACCGTGGCGCAGAGGTCAGAACTGGATTACCTCATCTACAACGACCCACTGGGTTATGCGGATTTGATTCTGAACGGCGACCCGAAGGAATATTTGAAGAATGTAGCTGGAAGCCATGGGTTAGAGGATTGAGAAACGCGGCTTTCTATTGATGCTATGCAACGCCGATAGGAAGCCGCGCCCTTTTGCACACAAAAATACCCCTGCGGACGTTCCATGCGCGCAGGGGTATTTTTGTGTTTATTCTGCTTGTTTTTACATCTTCTGGATGACGGCACCAAGCCAGCGGCACATGGTATCTCCCGCCTGATTGGCAATTTCCAGCACACGAGCATGGCTGTGCTTCACGGTCTGGATACCGGTGGCCATATTGGTGATGCAGCTGACCGCAAGCACCTTCATTCCCATATAGTTGCAGACCATGGTTTCCGGTACGGTGCTCATGCCCACGGCATCGGCACCCATGCCTGCAAAGGCACGGATCTCCGCAGCAGTTTCGTAGCAGGGGCCCATGAATCCCAGATAGACACCTTCCTTGTAGGCAACGCCCATTTCCTCAGCGGTGTGCTTGGCCAGTTCCCGCAGTTCCAGATTGTAGGGCTCGGTCATGTCCGGGAACCGAGGACCAAACCGTTCATCGTTGGGTCCGATGAGGGGGTTCGTGCCCATCATGTTGATAAAGTCGGTGATGAGCATCAGGGTGCCCGGAGCAAAGTCCCGGTTGATGCCGCCGCAGGCATTAGTCAGCACCACCTGTTCCACGCCCAGCAGCTTGAGGACATAGAAGGGATAGCAGACCTCCTTCATGCTGTAGCCCTCATAAAAGTGGAAGCGGCCTTCTAAGGCGTAGACTTCTTTTTCGCCCAGTCTGCCTGCCAGCAAAGCGCCTTTGTGCCCTGCTACTGTGGACACCGGGAAGTTGGGAATGTCCTTGTAGGGCAGCTCCTCCGTGTCGGTAAAGTCTGCGGTCAGGTTTCCCAGCCCGGACCCCAGCACCACCGCTACCTTTGGGCGTTTGGTGGTGTGTGCCTTGATGTACTCTGCACTTTCCAGTGCTTTTTCATAAAGATGTTCCATAGCGTATTCTCCTTTATTTTTATGTGAGATCGTTAAACAAGGTGGATCAGCAGCATATAGCAGAGCGTGCCCCCTGCAATGGACAGCAGCATTTGCCGCTTCCAAAGGTGGATGCCGCCGGTGGCGAGGATCGAGACGAGTTCCGGCAAGCCGTGGCTGCCGTGCAGAAAATCTACATTCCGCACACAGTAAACGACCAGCATCCCAAAGACAGCGGCAGGCAGAAGCCTGCCAATGTACTGCACAAAGTCCGGCGTTTTGCGGTCTTCATGGAACACAAGAAAGGGAAGAAACCGGGTCAGCATAGTGCCTGCGATGCATAAACCGATGGTGATGATCTGCTGAGAAAGTGTCATGTTACAGCACCTCCTTGCCGTCAGACTTTTTGTCCAGTTTTTTGCGGAAGACCGTCAGCAGCAGAAGGATGGCGGCCATCGCCGGGACCATAAAGGAATCCGCGCCAAAGCACACCAGACAAACAGCTGCGGCAAACAGCCCGATGAATGCGGAGGTATGGTCTTTCTCCTTGAGCCACTGTTCCAGAAAGATCACCACGAACATGGCGGTCATTACAAAGCTGATACCAGTGGTGTCAAACTTGAGCAGAGAGCCTACCAGACCGCCGATGGTCGCCCCGGAAAACCAGTAAAAATGGTTCAGAAGTGTGACAAAGAACATGAACCACCCCCGGTCAACATCCGGCGGGATCTTGGCGGTGTAGTTGATGGAAAAGGTTTCGTCGCACATCCCGAAAATCAGATAGAACTTTTTCCAGCCCATGCCCTTGTACTTGTCCAGCATGGAAATGCCGTAAAACATATGCCGTGCCTGAATGAGCAGCGTCATAATAAGCACCTGCAACGGCGCAAAAGGGCTGAGCAGCATTTCCACTGCCACAAATTCCAGCGAACCGCCGAAGATCAGTAGGCTCATCAGCATGGGGTAAACAAAGGAAAACCCGGATGCGTTCATGTAGATGCCATAGGCAAGCCCCAGAAACCAGAACCCGGCAAAAATCGGGATCGTATAGGGAAAGGCCGCTTTGAATGCCTTGCGTTTCACAAAATCCGCCTGCTTTCTATTGATATTATGATGAACATATTGTAAAATGAATCTTACAGACGGATTATAGCACTGTTTGTTAAAGTTTACAAGCGGAAATTATATTTTGTGAGGCGGAACAGTATGGAGATCGGAAAGATCATTGCGCACAATCTGAAACGGCTGCGGGAAGAACGGAACCTGAGTCAGGGGCAGCTTGCTGAGATGGCAGGGGTCAGCAAGGTCATTATCTCGCAGATCGAAAAAGGCGATTCCAACCCTACCATCAACACCATCTGGAAACTGACCGGCGCACTGGGGCTGCCCTATACCAGTCTGCTGGAACCGGAAGCCGTCAAAACGGAGTACATCCATGGGGCAGACGTCCCGGAGCTGGTAGAGGACAAGTATCATATTTTTACTTACTACCCGAAAAATGCGGACCGCAATTTTGAGGTATACCGCATCGAGATGGAGGGCGGCTGTGACCATCCCTCCATCGGCCACTCTTCCAATAGCTACGAGTATATTCTGATGACCGCAGGGGAAATTACCATGATGATCAACGAAACGGAATATGTATTGGAAAACGGGGACGCACTCTATTTCGATGCGTCGGTTCCGCACCGCTATGTCAATGCGGGGCAGGAAACGGCAAAAATGACGCTGCTGATCCAATATTTATAATATGATTTGGATCCTCCCGTACACGCATAACTGCGAACCGGTGTTGAAGCGGTCACTGGTGCTTTTCCCGGTATTCGCCCGGCGTAAGGCACACACGAGCCTTGAACACCCGGGAAAAGTGGCTGGGAGAAGAAAAACCAAGATAAGAACTGATGGCCGTGATGGGCTTATCAGAATAGCGGAGGAGGCGTTTGGCTTCCTCCGTTTTTTCGTAGAGGATAAAATCTGTCAGGCTTTCGCCGGTTTCCTCTTTGAATTTCCGGGAGAGATAGGGGCGGCTCATGAACAGTGCTTCCGCCATGTTTTCCACGGTGATGGGTTCTGAAATATGGTGCCGGATGTAGTTCACCACGTCGATCATCAGCTTGGAGGTGCAGCTTCCCCTTTGAAGCTGCTGCACCCGCTCGGTATAATCCGAAACCATGCGGTATTGGAGGTTCGTGATGGTTTCTAAGGTGGTCAGCAGCTCGCACTGCTGGATGTAGGAGTCGCTGAGGGAAAAGGCTTCCTCTGCTTCCATGCCACCCTGAATGGCTGCCCGGGAAATGAGGGTGACGGACACCACAAAGATGTTCTTCCGCTGCCGCAGCTGCTCATCGGCCAGAATGCCACCCCGGATGGCAGGTGCATGGGCGATCCACTCCCGGAGGGCGGCGGTATCACCTTTGCGCACCATGCGCAGCATCTCCTGTTCCAGATCGTAGGTGTTGTGGAGGCTTTGGGTGCCCTCCGTTGGAGGGGACAGCTTTTGTGCTGCCTGCTGCTGTTCCTGCAGCCGGATCATCTGCTCCTGTTCGGCATTATAGATGGCAATATCCTTAAGGGAGAGCTTTTCACCGTTCAGCACATGGTTGAGGGTGCACAGCATCTGCAAAACGCTTTCCACAGGCATACGGATGATGCTTTTCATGCCGGTGACAAAGTCCTTCAGATCGTCCGGCAGCACGTCTGCCCGGAAGGCCAGCTCCCGCAGCTCCTGCTCGCTTTCCTCGGTCTGCCGGGTGGGGCCGATGACGATGCGTGTGCTGCCGGAATTGACGATGCCGTAGTAGTGGAAGTGCCGGGTGGTCACATAGCCCACATGGGACTGCATGGCAAAAATCTCGTTCTGGTACACCATCATAGGGTCCCGGGGCAGCCGGATCTGAGAATAGTAAAAGGTCAACTGCCGGCCTTCAAAGATGCGGATGGGGATGCCGGAAAGGTTGCCGATGGTGGTGCAAAGATAGCGCAGATCAATGGATTCCATATAGATTCCTCCGTTTGGATACCATTATACTATAACGGTTACAAAAGTGCAAGAAAAGGCGCTTTCTGATGTGCTATACTTCCATTATAAAATACCGAAATGCGAAAACTTTCGTAAAAAACCACAATCAGGAGGAACTTGTCATGAAAACGGCTTCGCTGCTCGCGCGCCCGCTGTTCCAAAGCAGGGTCAACTCGGTCAATGTCAGCCCCAAAGAAAAGTGGCTGGGCTATCTCTTGGGTCCGGCGGGAGCGCTGCTGCTCAACGCCGTGCTGGCCACTTACCTCAACGTCTACTACACGGATGTTCTGAAGCTGACCCATGTCTGGGGCGGGGCGTTTCTGGTGATCTTCCCCATCGTTTCCAAGATCATTGATGCCATCACCAACGTGGTCATGGGATACGTCATCGACCGCACCCACACCCCGGCAGGCAAGGCCCGGCCGTGGCTGCTGCTTTCTGCGCCGCTGCTGGCGGTCACGGGCATTCTGCTGTTTACCGTGCCCAGCGGCAGCGAGACCGTGCAGGTGGTCTGGGTCATGGTCAGCTACAATCTGTTCTACTCCTTTGCGTACACCATCTTCAATATGAGCCATAACCTGATGGTGCCGCTGTCTACCCGTGACACCACCCAGCGGGGCGGTTTGTCGGTGTTCAACCAGATCGCCACCATCATGATGAGCGGCATTCTGGTGGCGCTGGTGTTTCCCATGGTCATCATGCCCATGATCGGCGTGGATCAGGGCAAATGGATCACCCTGATGAGTGCTCTTTCCATTCTGGCACTTCCGCTGACGCTGCTGGAATACTACTTCACCAAGGAGCGTGTCACGCTGGAAGAGCACAGCGCAGGCATTGAAAAGACGGTGTCCTTCCCCAAGCAGCTCAAAGCCATCTTTACTGACAAATATATGCTGCTCATCTATGCCTACTTCCTCATCTACACTGCCGGGTCATCCATCAAAAATATCAGTCTGGTGTACTTTTGCAATTATGTGCTGGGCACCTATAATGACGGCATTACCCAGACCATGCTTTCCGTCATCGGCGGCATCCCCATGGGCATCGGGATCTTTGCCGTTTGGCCTCTGGCAAAGAAATTCGGCAAGCGGAACGTGACGCTGGCAGGCTTTGTCCTTTACGCCATCGGCGGTGCCATCTGCTGGGCGTTCTCCACAAACATGACCATCATGCTGGTGGGGCAGTTCATCAAGAACATCGGTGGTCTGCCCTGTGCCTATGTGTTCATGGCACTGTTTGCCGATGTGCTGGACCATCTGGAGTGGAAGACCGGCTTCCGCTCGGATGGCGTGGCCATGAGTATGTATAACATCATCGCCGTTGCCATGGTAGGCATCTGCACCGGCGTATTCAACGGCTTTCTGGGCCATGCAGGCTATATCGCACCGGAGATCGTGAACGGCGTCACCGTGGCTGCCGCCCAGTCCGAGACGGTCAAGGGCGTTATCACCTTCGGCTTTGTGGGGCTGGAAGTGTTTACCGGTGTGATCTTGGCGGTACTGCTGGTGTTCCTCAATGTGGAAAAAGGCATTGAAAAGAAGCAGGCAGAGATCAAGGCAAGGGAGGCAAAGTGAGAGATGAATAAGCCTCTGAAAATCGTAACGATTGCACTCGCCGCACTGGGTGTGGCTTCTTTGGCGGGGTTGGCGATCACGGGATGGAAGATCGGTTGGGGGCCATTCTCCTTCCTGCACACATGGGATGCGGATGTGGAGAAGATCCAGCAAGCCTATCCCGCCGAGGAGAACCAGAACGGAATTATCTTCTACGGCGCATCCAATTTCCGTATGTGGACGGAGATGGAGCAGGATCTGCCGGAATATCGGGTACAGAACCACGGCTTCGGCGGCTGCACAGATCAGGATTTGGTACATTACGCAGATAAGCTGCTTTATCCCTACCATCCCGACATTGTGTTCTTCCAGACAGGGTCCAATGACTACGTTTCCCTGAAGGGAACGGACGAGGAAAAAGTTGCCGTCTGTATGGACTATAAGAAGCAGATGTTTGCGGAAATTCACCGGCAGCTTCCGGACGCAAAGCTGGTGGTCATGAGCGGCCTTCTTCTGCCGGGGCGCAGCGAGTACCGGGAGCTTACCGAGGAGATCAATAAGGCGCTGGAGACACTCTGCGCAGAAACGGACTACCTCTGGTTCGTGGATGCATCAGCGATGACATGGGACGGACAGCACTATGCAGAGGAACTGTTCATCAAGGACGGCATTCACCTGAACCACGAAGGGCAGCTTCTGTGGATGCGTGACTACATCCGCCCCATGATCGAAGCACTGGTTGCTGAATTTGACCTGACACAGGTGCAAAAGGAGGACTGAGTATGCAGGCCATTCGACTGAAAACGGAGCATTTGTTTGACCCCATGGGTGTGAATTTTACTGCGCCCCGGCTTTATTGGAACTGTAATGGCGGCAAAAAGCAGACTGCCTATCAGATCGTTGCAGCCGATGATGGCGGCAGCATTCTCTGGGACAGCGGTAGGGTGGAAAGTGCTGCCATGTGCGTAAAATGGGGCGGTGCCCCCGTGCCGCCGAAAACGAAGGTCTTTTGGCAGGTGCGGCTCTGGGATGAAGAGAACGCAGCAGGCGATTGGAGCGAAGTATCCTTTGAGACCGGCATCGGTGCATGGAGTGCCAAGTGGATCACCGGTGATTACAAGGTCAACAAAAAAGAGCGCTACCCCGTGGACTGCTTCCGCAAGGTTTTTACGCTCTCGGACGTAAAGAAAGCCCGGCTGTATATCACCGCCTGCGGCCTGTATGAAGCCAGACTCAACGGGCAGCGTGTGGGCGATTTTGTCCGCGCTCCCGGCATCACGGATTACCGCAAGCGGCTGCAGTACCAGACATACGATGTGACCCCGCTGTTGCAAAACGGCGAAAACACCCTGACCGTGCAGCTTGCCGACGGCTGGTACCGGGGCAGCTGCGGCGCATGGGGGCTGAAGAACCAGTACGGCACCGAAACAAAGCTGCTGGCACAGCTGGAGCTGACCCATGCCGATGGCAGTGTGCAGACCATCGTTACCGATGAAAGCTGGGATTGGAGCAATGACGGCCCCATCCGTTTTGCCGACAATAAGGACGGCGAGGTGGTCAACGCCCAGAAAGCGCCGTCCTATTCCAGCAAGGCAAAGGTCACAAGCTATCCCGTCACGCCCTCTGCATCCAACAACGTTCCGGTCACAGAACACGAGCGCATGAAGCCTGTCTGCATCACCACGCCCTCCGGCAAAACGGTGCTGGACTTTGGGCAGAACCTGGCAGGCTATGCGGAATTTACCGTGACCGCTCATGCCGGGCAAACCCTCAAGCTGCGGTTCGGCGAGCTGCTGGACACAGAAGGGGAGTTTACCCAGAAGAATATCCAGTGTTCCAATAAGAACATCACCACGCCCCTGCAGCAGGTGGTCTACACCTGCAAGGAGGGGGATAACCACTACAAGACCACCTTCGCCATCTTCGGCTTCCAGTACATTCTGGTGGAAACAGAGGTGCCCTTCCGGCCAGAGGACTTTACCGCTATTGCGGTATACTCCGACATGGAGCGCACAGGCTTTTTTGAAAGCTCCAATCCATTGCTGGACAAGTTTGTGGAAAATACGGTGTGGAGCGCCAAGAACAACCACGCCGACCTGCCCACCGACTGCCCCACCCGGGAGCGTCACGGCTGGAGCGGCGATGCACAGATCTTCTGCCCCACGGCAAGCTATCTCTTTGATTATCTGCCCTTTGCGGAGAAGTATCTCAACGACCTCTACGACTGGCAGACGAAAAACGGCTGCCTGCCGCAGATCGCACCGGAGGGCGGCACGGATTTCTATATGGGTGCCATGAACGGTTCCGTGGGCTGGGCGGACGCCGGTGTGCTGATGCCCTACGTCCTGTGGAAACAGTATGGCGACACCGCTGTTTTGAAAAAATATCTGCCCGGAATGCGGCGTTACGCCAAGTTCATGCAGAACCGCTGCGGCAAATGGTACCCTACCGCCAAGCGGACGGGGCTGCAGGGCGAGGATAAAAAGTACCTTTCCAACTATGGGCAGGCCTACGGCGAGTGGGCAGAGCCGGAAAGCGTCCACCACATGACATGGAAGGACTGCGCCGTGCCCCACCCGGAGGTGGCCACCGCCTACACCGCTCATGTGATGGACTGCATGGCAGAGATCGAAGCGGCACTGGGCAACCCCAAAGAAGCCGAAGGCTACCGCAGCTTTGCTGCCGGCTGCCGCAAAAGCTATCAGGCCCTGCGCCGCACTGCAGCCTACCCGCTGGATACCGACCGGCAGGCGCAGCTGGTGCGTCCGCTGGCCTTTAAGCTGCTGGATGTGCGGCAGACGGCCTACGCCCAAAAGCGGCTGCTGGCAGCGCTGGTACACGCTGGCTGGCGGGTGGGCACCGGCTTTTTGTCCACGCCGCTGATTTTGGATGTGCTGACGGACATCGACTTGGAATCAGCCTACCGGCTGCTGGAAAACGAGGAACTGCCCGGCTGGCTGTCCATGCCCAAAAACGGAGCTACTACCATCTGGGAGGCGTGGGAAGGCCCCAACAGCCAACACGGCGGCATCGGCTCTCTGAACCATTACTCCAAGGGTGCTGTGGTGGCATGGCTGTTTGATACCATGTGCGGCATCCGGGTAGAGGGCGAAAATCATTTTGCCCTTGTGCCCCACCCCGGCGGGCATTTCACCCACGCAAAAGCGTGTTACAACAGCGTCTACGGCAGGGTGGAAAGCGGCTGGGAGAAAACGCCGGAGGGGTGGAGATACGCTGTTACCATTCCTGCCAACTGTACCGCGACCCTGTGCCTGCCCGGAAAAGAAACTGTTACGCTGGAAAGCGGAACCTATTCCTTTTGAGGTGAGATTATGGAGATTGAAAAGATCTTGAGCCAGATGACCCTGGAGGACAAAATTGCCCTTTGCTCCGGTGCAAACTTCTGGCAGACAAAAAAATACAAGAAATACGGCATTCCGTCTCTTTTTATGTGCGATGGTCCTCACGGTCTGCGCAAGCAGGAGGATGCAGCGGATATGCTGGGTGTCAACAAGTCCCGCCCGGCCACCTGCTTTCCGGCGGAGGTGACCTCTGCCGGGAGCTGGAACCCGGAATTGCTCACGGAGATCGGCGCAGCCATCGGGGAAGAAGCCAAGGAGCAGGGCGTTGGCCTTGTTCTCGGCCCCGGTGCCAACCTCAAGCGCAACCCCCTCTGCGGGCGCAACTTTGAGTATTTCAGCGAGGACCCCTATCTTGCAGGCAAACTGGCAGCGGGCTTCATCCGGGGTGCCGAAGCCCAAGGTGTGGGCACCAGCCTGAAGCATTTTGCCGCTAACTCGCAGGAGCTGAGCCGTTTTACCTCCGACAGCGTGATGGATGGCCGCACCCTGCGGGAGCTTTATTTGACGGCCTTTGAAATTGCGGTCAAGGAGGGCAAACCCTCCACGGTCATGTGCGCCTACCCCAAGCTGAACGGCACCCATTGCTCCGACCATAAGGAGCTGCTGACGGATATCCTCCGCACAGAATGGGGCTTTGACGGCATGGTGGTCACCGATTGGGGCGCTATGAATGACCGCATCGAAGGCTTCCGGGCAGGCTGTGACCTGAATATGCCCGGCGGCAGTGACTACATGGAAAAAGAGGTCTTGCAGGCGGTGAAGGATGGCACGTTGCCGGAACGCTGCGTAGACGACAGTGCCCGCCGGGTGCTGAAACTGGTGTTCCGGGCAGCGGAAACGCTGAGCAAGAAAGCGGCCTGTGATTACGACGCCCACCATGCCCTTGCCAAGCGTGCAGCAGCAGAGGGGGCAGTGCTGCTGAAAAATGAAAGCAGCATCTTGCCGCTGCAGCCGGGTGCAAAAATCGCCGTAATTGGTGCAATGGCAAAGGAACTGCGCTATCAGGGAGCCGGTTCCAGCCACATCAACCCCACAAAGCTGCCGCAGCCGCTGGAATTGCTGCCCGGTGCAGTTTATGCCCTCGGCTGCGATGAAAAGGGCAGCACCACCGATGCGCTGCTGCAGGAAGTGCAGAACGCCGCCCGGAAAGCCGAGACCGTGGTGGTGTTTGCAGGGCTCCCGGCGCAGTGCGAATCCGAAGGCTTTGACCGGGATAACCTGAAAATGCCGGAAGGACACCGGAAAATGATCGAGACCGCCGCCCAAGCCAACCCCAACATCGTGGTGGTGCTGCTCTGCGGCAGCGTGGTGGAGTGTCCGTGGGCAGAAAAGGTTAAAGCCATCCTTTATATGGGTCTGCCCGGGCAGGCAGGCGGCGAGGTCATTGCCGACCTGCTCTATGGCCGCGCAAACCCCGGCGGCAAGCTGGCAGAAAGCTGGCCCTACCGCTACGAGGACGTGCCCTCCTCCGGCATTTACGGCAAAACGACGGATGCCCTGTATCAGGAGGGCGTCTATGTGGGCTACCGCTATTACGATAAGGCGGGGGTTCCTGTCCGCTGGCCCTTTGGCTATGGTTTAAGCTACACCGAATTTGCCTACTCGGACCTGACGGTGGAGGGGGATACCGCATCTGTTACGGTCCGGAATGTCGGCAAGTGTTCCGGTGCAGAGGTGGTGCAGCTGTACCTTGCTGCGCCGCAGGAGGGGCTTCACCGTCCGGTGCGGGAGCTGAAAGGCTTCCAAAAGGTGCATCTGCAGCCGGGGGAAAGCGAAACGGTGCGGTTTACCCTCACTGACCGCAGCTTTGCCCTCTGGCAGGATGGCTGGAAAGTTCCCGGCGGAACCTACACCGTCTGTATTGGCGGTCTGACCGCAGAAATCGAAAAGAGCGGGGACGACCTGTCCATTCCCGCATGGCAGAAGGGCAGCTGGTACGAGCGCTGCACTGGTAAGCCCAATCCGGCAGATTGGGAAAAGATGCTGGGGCACAGCTACACGCCGCCGGTTCTGAAAAAAGGCAGCTTCACCATGGATAACACCGTGATGGAGATGAAGGATTACAGCCTTGTGATGAAGATCATGCTCAAGGCGGTGGAATCCACCGTTGCCAAGGGCTTTGGCGGCAAAAAGGACTATGAGAACCCGGATTTCCGGATGATGATGAATGCCTCGGCGGGGGCACCTTTACGCAGTATGCAGATCTCCGGCGGCATGAAGGGCGGCGTGCTGCCCGGGATGCTGGAAATGGCTAACGGCCATTTCTTCCGGGGAATCTGGAAAATGATAAAGGGGTAAAGAAATATGCCAAGTTTATATGCCCACATGATGAATCTGGTGTTCCGCTGTATGCCGCAGGATAAGCCGGGGCAGCCCCACGACTATGTGGCAGAGCGAAAACGCAATGACAGAAAGCCCCCAAGACCGCCCAAGGGCGTTACCGTCCGACTTGGGGAATTGGACGGACTGCCGGCAGAGTTTATTCAGAAAAACGGCAATCAGAAGGGAACGATCTTCTACATTCACGGCGGCGGATTTACCGTCGGCTCTGCCCGGGAGCGTCGGGCAATCTGCCAGTACATTACCGCAAACTATGGCTACAACTGTGTCACTTTCAACTACCGCCTTGCCCCGGAAAATCTGTGGCCCGTCCCGCTGGAAGACTGCCTGACCGCCTATACTGCGCTTTTAAAGACCGGTATTTCGCCGAAAGAAATCGTCTTTATGGGAGAAAGTGCAGGGGGAACACTGGTGCTATCCTTAGCGTTGTTGCTGAAGGAAAAAGGGCTTCCCCAGCCGAAAGCGTTGGTGGCTCTCTCTCCCTGTGTGACGCAGGTGGACCAGTTCCCCTCCTACACCCAGAATGCGGCAACGGACTATATGCTCCGCACGGCCGTAGCGGAGGGGAAGATCAAAGTGGTATTCGGCAGTCGAGCCAATGATTTGGAGTATCTGCGTCAACCGACCATTTCGCCGCTGTACGGTGATTTCAGCGGGCTGCCGCCGGTGATCTTTTCTGCCTCCGACACAGAGGTGCTGCTGGATGATTCCAAGGCACTGTATGAAAAGCTGAAAAAGCAGGGACATCGAACGACGCTGGATATTCGGCACGGTGCCTGTCACGCCTTTCAGGTATTCACAGCTATGCCGGAGGCACGGCAGTCACTGGATGTAGTTTTTCACACATTGGAGGAATGGGTATGAAGAAATGGATCAAAGCAGTTCTCGTTGGCGCAGGGGCGTTTGCGGTGGTTGCCGGAATTGCGGCAGTCATCGGCATCGGCCACTATGTAGGCTTTCCCAAGCCTGCCGGTGAGGAAAAGACCGGCTACCGGACAGAGAAGCTCTGTGTGGAATATGACGGCATCAGTCTGTACGGAAAGGCGCTGATCCCGGATGGAGACGGACCGTTTTCCACCGTCCTCTATGCCCACGGTGCAGAGAGCGATTACAAAGCGGATATGACCACGCTGAAAAGCCTTGCCATGAGCGGCGTTGCCTGCTACACCTTCGATTTTTACGGCTGGACAGACCGCAGTACCGGGCCGCAGGGTGTGCATTGGTTCCATGATGTCCCTAGAGGCGTTGACGACTCCTATGAGAAAAAGGTCTTGCAGCAGGTGGAGGATCTGAACGCCGTCATCGAGGCGGCAAA
>CAKTCK010000048.1 GCA_934539245.1 uncultured Faecalibacterium sp. | reverse complement strand
AAGTTCGTGCCCATTTCCGGGATGCCGAAGGTGCCGGTCTGGCTGTCGATCTGCTCCGGGGTCACGCCAAGCGCTTCCGGGCTGGTCAGCAGGCTGTACACCTTGGGGTCGTTCATGGGGATGCTGTCTACCGAGATGCCGGTGTATTCCTCAAAATACTTGTAGAAGGTGGGCATATCGTGACCCAGCTCGTCCAGCTTGAGCAGGGTGTCGTGCAGATACTTAAACTCGAAGTGGGTGGTCAGCAGACCGCCCGCCACGTCATCCGCCGGGTGCTGGATGGGGCAGAAATCGTAGATCTCGTAGGTGTCCGGCACAACGACCATGCCGCCAGGGTGCTGTCCGGTGGTGCGCTTGACGCCGGTGCAGCCCAGCGTCAGGCGGTTTTCCTCGGCGTGGTTGACGGTGCGCTGCCGCTCGTCCAGATATTTTTTAACGTAGCCGTAGGCTGTTTTATCCTGAATACCGGACACCGTACCGGCCTTGAACACGTTGGCCTTGCCGAACAGTTCCTCGGTGTAGCGGTGCACATTAGACTGGTACTCGCCGGAGAAGTTCAGGTCGATATCCGGTTCCTTATCGCCGTAGAAACCGAGGAAGGTCTCGAAGGGGATGTCATGGCCGTCCACCAGCATCCGGGTGCCGCACTGGGGGCAGTTTTTGTCCGGCAGGTCAAAGCCATCGTCCACGCTGCCGTCGGTGATAAACTCGCTATGCTTGCACTTGGGGCAGCGGTAGTGGGGCGGCAGACTGTTCACCTCCGAGATGCCGGAAAAGTGCGCCACGGCGGAGGAGCCAACCGAACCACGGCTGCCCACCTGATAGCCGCCCGCATTGGAGTAGGCCACCAGCTTGACCGCAATGACGTACAGCACCGCGTAACCGTGGCCGCAGATGGAGTCCAGCTCCTTTTGCAGCCGCTTTTCCACGATCTCAGGCAAGGGGTCGCCGTAATCCCGCTTGGCGTGCTCCCATGTGGCATCGCGCAGCTGCTGCTCTGCGCCCTCGATGCTGGGCGGATAGGTACCCCGGGGAATGGCACGCACATTGTTGTCGATCATGGCGGCGACCTTGCGGGGGTTCTTTACCACCACCTCGTAGGCCTTTTCCTTGGGCAGATAGTAGAACTGCGCCAGCATATCCTGCGTGGTGCGGAAGAACAGCGGCGGCTGGTTGTCGGCATCCTTAAAGCCGTTGCCCGCCTGCAACACAGCGCGGTAGATCGCATCCTCCGGCTCAGTAAAGTGCACGTCGCCAGTGGCAATGACCGGCTTGTGCAGATCTTCGCCCAGCTTGATAACGGTGCGGTTGAACTCCTTGATCCGTTCCTCGCTGTCCACCTTGCCGTCCCGCACCATATAGGCGTTGTTGCCCAGCGGCTGGATCTCAAGGATATCGTAGTAGGCGGCAATTTTTTTCAGCTCCTCGTAGCTGGTGCCGTCCACGATAGCGCGGTACAGCTCGCCTGCCTCACAGGCGCTGGTAAGCAGCAAGCCGTCCCGGTACTTGTTCAGCAGGCTGCGGGGCACGCGGGGCTTTTTGAAGAAATAATTGACGTGTGCTTCACTGACGATCTTGTACAGATTCTTCAGACCCATCTGGTTTTTGACCAGAATGATGAGGTGATAGTATTTCTTTTTCAGCACCTCGCGGTTGCCGCCAAGGCCAGTGTTGATCTCGCTGACCTTCGTTACCTCTTTTTCCGCAAGATCGTTCAGCATCACGCAGAAGATGCGTCCCAATGCAGCGGAGTCCTCGCAGGCGCGGTGCGCTTCGTAGGTGGGCAGCTCCAGATGCTTGTTGATGGTGCCCTGCTTATAATTGTGCAGGCCAGGGTACATGGTCTGTGCCATGGTCAGGGTGTCGATATAGGTAGGCTCCAGCTTGATACCGCTGCGCTTGGCAGCTGCCCGCAGAAAGCGCATATCAAAGGCGTGGACGTTGTGCCCCACCAGAATGCGGTCGCCTGCAAAGGCAAGAAAGGCTTCCAGCGCTTCCTTTTCGCTGGGCGCATCCGCTACCATCTCGTTGGTGATGCCGGTCAGTTCGGTGATCTTGGGAGTGATAGGCTTGCCGGGCTTGACGAAGGTGTCAAACTCCTCCACCACCTCGCCGTTGCGGATGATGACCGCGCCGATCTCGGTAAGGTACTCCACCCCGGGATCAAGACCGGTGGTCTCGGTGTCGAACACACAGAACTCGCCGTCCAGCGGCTGATCTTTTACGCCGTAGACGCAGGGCACCATGTCGTCCACAAAATAGGCTTCGCAGCCGTAGATGAGCTTGAAATCCGGGTCCTTTTTATGGATATCATCCGCCGCCAGCATGGCTTCCGGGTAGCCCTGGCACACGCCGTGATCGGTGATGGCAATGGCGGGGTGTCCCATGCGGTGCGCCAGCTTGACGATGCCGCCGGGGTCGCAGAAGCCGTCCATGCTGGAAAGCTTGGTGTGCAGATGCAACTCCACCCGCTTTTCCGGGGCAGTATCCTCCCGCTTTTTGCGCTCCACGATCAGCACATCGTAGGGGTACACGATGTAGTCGTGCTCGTATTTATCGTAGGAGCAGTCGCCCCGCACGATGACCGTGCTGCCCTTGCCGATGCCCTCCCACTTGGAGCAGTCCTCCCCTTCCTGTGCGCGAACCTTCAGGTTGATAGAGCCGGTATAGTCGGTGATAGACACAGTGTAGATCTTGCGGTAGTTGCCCTTGACCTCGGTAAAGAACACATCGCCCCAGATCATGCACTTGCCGCCCTCGCCGCCCAAGTCCTTGAGGGGAGTAAGGTTTTTGGGGGTGAACATTTTGCCGTGGAAGATGGTGACAGGCTTGTCGGTAAGGTTGAGTCCCTCCACCTTGATGGACGGTGCGGTGTTCTTTTTCTCAAGCTTGACCACCGGCGGTGCGATCTTGCGTTCCAGCTTTTCTTCCATTTGCTGTTGCTCGGCCGCAGTCACCGCGCTTTGCAGCATCACCTTGGGGGTTACGCCGGTGTGCTCGGCAATGCGCTTGGCAAGCAGCTCCTCAAAGCCCATCTCCTGCAAAAACTTTGTACCGTGGCACACCCCCACCGTGATGTTCTGCCCAGTGATAGAGATACTGCTCCTGTCCAGAAATCCATTGATGGGCACGCCGTCCCGCTTCATGTCCTCCAAAAGGGTGCGCAAGGCGTGCTCGTCCAGCATGGCATAGCCGAACAGGTTTTTGATCTTCAGTTCAAAGCCCTCGTAGTCCGGCTGGAGGGAAGCCAGCAGCCGGGCGCAGAGGTTCTGATCCAGTGGGGCGGCGCTACGCAGGGTAAACTCGACCTGCCGGTCCTGCCGCAGCATCCGGGCGTGCTCTACGATCACCTGCCCGAAGCAGGCCGCAAAATCCGGGTCCGCCATAAACTGCGGCCACAGCTGGGAAACAAGTGGTTTCACAAATGGTACTCCTTTTTGGTGGGTTCTTTACAGCACAAACTGCCGCACCTGTTTTTACAGGTGTGGCAGTAGGGAAAAGAATGCTTACAATTTATAGATCTCGTCCATGAACTGATCCAGAATGTTATCACCGGTCAGCTTTTTGATGGGCTGGCCGTGGATGAACAGCACGGCCTCGCCCTTGCCGCCCGCAATGCCGATATCGGCTTCGCGCGCTTCGCCGGGACCGTTGACAACGCAGCCCATCACGGCCACCTTAATGGACTTTTTGTAGCCCTGCAGCCGCTTTTCCACCTCGTTGGCGATCTCGGTGCAGGGGTACTGGGTGCGGCCGCAGGTAGGACAGGTGATGACCTCCGGCCCGGTGACCGGGAAGCCTACGGCGCGCAGGATGTTAAAGCCTGCTTCCACCTCTTTTTCCGGGTCGGCAGCCAGCGACACGCGGATGGTGTCGCCGATGCCCTCCAGCAGCATCCCGCCGATGCCCATGCCGCTTTTCAGCAGACCCATCTGGTAGGTACCGGCTTCGGTGACGCCCACATGGAGCGGGTAGTCGGTGACGGCGCTGAGCTGACGGTAGGCCTCCATCATGCGGGGCACGTTAGAGTTCTTGATGGAGATGACGATGTTGTTAAAATCGAACTTTTCCAGCAGGCGCACATGGTACAAAGCGCTTTCCACCATAGCTTCCGGGGTGGGTGCGCCGTAGCGGGCCAGAATGTGCTTTTCCAGACTGCCGCCGTTGACGCCGATGCGGATGGGGATGTTCTTCTGCTGGCAGGCATCCACCACCGCCTTTACCCGGTCGTCATCGCCGATGTTGCCCGGGTTGATGCGGATCTTATCCACGCCTACGTCTGCACAGGCCAGTGCTGCCTTATAGTCAAAGTGGATATCTGCCACAATGGGGATGTTCACCGCGTTTTTGACGGCCTCAATGCACTTTGCATCTGCCGGGCTGGGGCAGGTGACTCGCAAGATCTGGCAGCCTGCGGCTTCGCACCGCTTGGCCTGCGCCACGTTGCCCTCGATGTCCTCCACCGGCACATTGAGCATGGTCTGCACCGCAATGGGGTTGCTGCCGCCGATGGTCAAATTGCCGATCTTCACTTCGCGTTTTTTCTGCCGCATAAGGGTTCCCCTTTCTTATACTGTCCCGGTGATGAGCCGGAGAATATCGTTGTAGGTTGCAAAGAGCATCAGCCCGAACAGCAGCCCGAAGGTTGCAAGGGTAAGCACGCTTTGCAGCTTTTCCGGCACTGCATGGCCGGTGACGCCTTCAATAACCAAAAATACCACCTTGCCGCCGTCCAGCGCCGGGAAGGGCAGCAGATTGAGGATGCCAAGGTTGACGGTGATGAGCGCCAGCAGTTCCAGCAGATCCTGCCAGCCGTAGCTGGCGGCCTGCCCGATGGCCGACACGATGCCCACCGGGCCGGAGAGGTTGTTGATGCTCTCCCGCCCGCGCACCAAGTCCACAAGAGAGGTGAACACGATGCGTCCATAGTACAGCACACTGTTGCCCGCCTCCCGCAGCACGTTGCCGGGGGTCTTTTCCAGCCCGTAGACGGAAAAGCCGATGCTCATGTGGGTCTCGCCCTTCTCGTCCTGCCATGTGTCGAACCGCACTTCTGGCAGCTGCACCTTTTGGCCGTCCCGCAGTACGGTGAAATCCGCACTGTAAGACTGGGTGCGCACCAGCTCGTACAGGATATCGTTGGCCACAAAGCAGCGGCGGCCGTTCACCGCCAGCACCTTGTCCCCCGCCTGCAAGCCGGTCTGCCCACAGAGGGCACCGTCCTGAATGGCGTAGATGGTTTTGCTGGTGATAGGCTCGTTCTGGGCGGCGATGAGGATCACCAGCACCACAAAGCCCAGCACAAAGTTCATGACCGCACCGGCCACCATGACCAGTGCCCGCTGCCACACCGGCGCTTCGTTCAGGGGGATGGCGGTGGGCTTTTTCTGAACTTCTCCATCACTTTCTGTATTAAGTATGTTTAAGTCATGTTTAGAAGAAGAAAAATTATTTTCCTGCGCAGCGTGGTTGGCTTCCGCCTGCTGGCTTTCGGGGCTTTCCTCCCCTTCCAGCGCTACAAAGCCGCCCACGGGCAGGGCACGCAGGCTGTACTGGGTACCCTTATGGTTCTTTTTCCAGAGCACCGGCCCCATGCCGATGGAAAACTCGTTGACCTGAATGCCGCAGAGTTTTGCCACTGCAAAATGCCCGAACTCGTGGATGGCGATCACCGCACTGAACACGAGCAGCGCGGCAAGGATGGTGATAATAAATGACATTCGTTCTCCTATAGCGCCCCGGAACTGTTACAAAAACAGCGCCGGGGCGTATATTGCTGATAAAGCGTTACAGGTGTGCCCGCACGAATGCGCGCGCCATGCGGTCGCACTCGTACACGTCTGCCAGCGTATAGTCGCCGCCAAAGCTGTCGCTGTCCACAACAGCCTCCACCAAGCGGCCGATATCCAAAAAGCCGATCTTATCCTCAAGGAACAGCTTAACGGCCTCCTCGTTGGCACCGTTGGCGGCGCAGGGGCCAAGACCACCCTTGCGGATGGCCTTTTTGCAGGCTGCAAGGCAGCGGAAGGTCTCCTCGTCGGCTACATCGAAGGTGAGCAGCTTCAGGGTGGTAAAGTCCAACTCCGGCACAACGCCCGGCACACGCTTGGGGTAGGTCAGGGCGTACTGGATGGGGATGCGCATATCCGGCACACCCAGCTGGGCAATGATCGAATTATCGCTGAACTGCACCGCAGAATGGACGATGCTCTGGCGCTGCACTACGATCTGAATTTTTTCCGGCGGCAGACCGAAGAGCCATACAGCCTCGATGAGCTCTAGACCCTTGTTCATCAGGGTAGCGGAGTCGATGGTGATCTTTGCGCCCATATTCCAGTTGGGGTGCTTGAGGGCGTCTGCACGGGTCTTGCCGCGCAGCTGCTCGGTGGTCATACCGAAGAAGGGACCGCCGGAAGCCGTGAGCAGGATCTTGGTCAAGCTGGGAGCGCTTTCCTTATCCTGCAGGCACTGGAAGATGGCAGAGTGCTCGCTGTCCACGGGCAACAGCTGTACGCCGTGCTTTTCCACGGCCTGCGTGACCAGATGACCGCCGGTGACAAGGCTCTCCTTGTTGGCCAGTGCCAAGTCGTGGTCGCTCTCGATGGCGCACAGGCTGGCACCAAGGCCGGCAATGCCCACCACGCTGTTCAGCACCACGTCCGGGCCGTCCAGCGCAGCCAGCTCTTTCAGCCCCTCCGGGCCGGTGAGCAACTTAGGCGCATTTGCCCGGCCAGCCAGCGCAGCATCCAGCTTTGCAGCGGCGTCCGGGTCGGTCATGCAGACGTATTTCGGGTGGAACTCCTCGATCTGCTGCAAGATCTTTTCCACATGGCTGTGGGCAGAAAGGCCGTACACCTCGTACCCTTGAGCGCGAATGACATCCAGACTCTGGGTGCCGATGGAACCGGTAGAACCCAGCAGCGTAATTTTTTTAGACATAACAGCTTCCTCCCCTGTATCAGACGTAGAACACGGCGGTGATCACCATGGTCACGAAGGGCGCAATGAACATCACGCTGTCGAAGCGGTCCAGAATGCCGCCGTGCCCCGGGAAGATGGTGCCGTAATCCTTGATGCCGCACTGACGCTTGACCACGCTGGCAAACAGGTCGCCGTAGATGCCCAGCACCGCAGCGATGCAGCCCAGCAGTGCAATGATGACATACATGGAAACGCCGATATTAGAGCGGGTGAACGCCTCCATGCGGTTTGCCGCAATGGAATAGATGAGGGTGGCGACCACGCCGAACACCATCGTGCCCAGCACACCGCCGATAGCACCCTCCACCGTCTTTTTGGGGCTGACCACCGGGCACAGCTTATGCTTGCCGAAGGCGCGGCCTGCAAAGTAGGCGCAGGTATCGCCGCCCCATGCAAAGCAGAGGATGAGCAGAATAAAGAAAACCGCGTCATAGCCGAATTTTTCCACCGGCAGACGCTCCTTGAGCAGGATAAAAGAATAGAAGCAGAAGATCACGATGCCTGAAAACACCAAAAGACCGCTGGCCTTCTGGTAGCTGATGGTGCCATTGCGCACCACCAGATAGATGGCAAAAAAGGTGACCAGCACAAAAGACATGGGCATGACCAGCTTGCGCATGGCGCTGTAACTGGAAAGCATGACCAGCAATGTGTAGGGTACCAGCACTGCGTACATGAGCCAGTCCTTTTTTTCAAAGCCGAGGGCGTTATAAATTTCGTGGACGGCGATCAGGGTGATGGCTGCGATCACCAGATTGAACACCATGGTGTTGAAGGTAAACATCACGCCAATGAGCACAAGAATGCCCACGATCGCAGTAATAATGCGTGTTTTCATAGGTTTGATCTCCTTTGTTCTTCCGACAGCAGCCCCTTGCAGGGCAACGCATTCCGACCCGAGGAAGTACCGGGTCTGCCGGGTCTGCACCTAGGGTGCAGAGTTTGCAATACGGACACTGCGCCGCTCAGATGCCGCCGAACCGGCGGCTGCGGTGGTTGAACTCCTCAATGGCGGTGTCCAGATCGGCGCGGGTAAAGTCCGGCCAAAGCACATCCATCTCCACCAGCTCCGAATAGGCGGCCTGCCAGAGCATGAAGTTGGACAGCCGCTTTTCTCCGCTGGGACGCAGGATAAAGTCCGGGTCCTTCTGTCCGGCGGTGTACATGGCATCGCTCATCATCTGCTCGTTGATATCCTCGGGGCGGATCTCGCCTGCTGCGGCCTTTGCAGCCAGCTGCTGCGCTGCCCGCACGATCTCCGGGCGGCCGCCGTAGTTGATGGCGATGTTCAGGGTCATGCCGGTCTTGCAGGCAGAGTCCCCTTCCAGCTCGTTCATCATCTTTTGCAGCTTGGGGTCCAGCGCGGTGCGGTCGCCTAAGAACTTGATGCGGATATTGCGGTTCTTGTAATCAAAGCCCTCGATGAGGTACTGGGCGAACAGCTTCATGATGGCACCCACCTCTTCCAGCGGGCGCTTCCAGTTCTCGGTGGAGAACGCGTAGAAATACACCGATGCTACGCCAAGTTCATCGCAATAGTTGGCAATATCCTTGAACACCGCCGCACCCTTCTTATGTCCTGCGGTGCGGGGCAGACCGCGGTTTTTCGCCCAGCGACCATTGCCGTCCATGATAATGCCGATGGAAAGCCCCTCGGCAAATTCTTTGGGGTGTGCCATTTATACCTCCCGGCAGCAGAGCTGCCCTGCAAAAAGTGCCGCGCACCTTTCACCAGCGCACGGCACCTCCCAATTGTTATTGTGTGCTGCGGATCAGACGGCCATGATCTCCTTCTGCTTTTCTTCCACGGCAGCATCAATGTTCTTGATATACTTATCGGTCAGCTTCTGGACATCCTCTTCCATGGTCTTCTGGGTGTCCTCGGTCAGTTCGCCGGCCTTCTTCATAGCCTTGGCCTTATCCATGGCGTCGCGGCGCACATTGCGCACGGCAACCTTGGCGTCCTCGCCCAGCTTGGAAACTTCCTTTGCCAGCTGCTTGCGGCGCTCCTCGTTGGGTGCGGGGAAGTTCAGGCGGATGGTAACGCCGTCGTCAATGGGGGTGATGCCCACATCGCTGGCCATGATTGCCTTGCTGATGGGACGCAGCAGGGTGCGGTCCCAAGGGGTGATGGTGAGGGTGCGTGCCTCAGAGACGGCCACAGCGGCCACCTGCTGGATGGGCGTGGGTGCACCGTAGTAGTCCACAAGCACCTTATCCAGCACGGCGGGGTTTGCACGGCCTGCGCGCACAGCGGCCAGCTCGCGGCTCAGATGCTCCACAGAGCTCTTCATCTTATCTTCGTAAACCTTGGTGTTGCTGCTCATTGTCGTTGTTCTCCTGTTTCTTTATTCTATTGATCCATGCAGGCAGCGCACTGCGCCGCTGCTGCTCTATCCAATCGTATGCAGTTGCACCGGGGCGCTATGCTCAGCCCTCGTAGACCAGCGTGCCCACGTTTTCGCCCTGCACAGCCCGTGCGATATTGTCCGGGTCGGCCAGATCAAACACCAGAATGGGCAGCTTGTTGTCGCGGCACAGGGTAGCAGCGGTGCCGTCCATAACGGCCAGCTGATCCTCCAGCACCTTGGTAAAGGTAAGAGTATCGTACTTTTTGGCATCCGGGTACTTGTGGGGGTCCTTATCGTAAACGCCGTCCACCATGGTCGCCTTGAACATCACATCGGCGCTCACCTCCACGGCGCGCAGCGCGGTAGCCGTATCGGTAGAGAAGAAGGGATTGCCGGTGCCGCCGCCGAACACAGCGATCTTGCCCTCATCCATGGCGCGCAGAGCGTCCTTGCGGGTAAAGGCAGGAGCCACCTGCGGCATAGTGATCGAGGTGAACACCTCGGTGGGCACGCCCAGCTGCTCCAGCTTATCCGAGACAGCCAGTGCGTTCATCACCGTAGCCAGCATACCGATCTTATCAGCCAGCGTGCGCTCCATCTTACCGCTGGAGCGGCCGCGCCAGAAGTTGCCGCCGCCTACCACGATGCCGATCTGCGCGCCAAGCTCGTGGGCCTTTTTTACGCCGCCGCAAATGGCGTCCATGGTGGGCTCATCAAAGCCCATGCCCTTTTCGCCGCCCAGCGCCTCGCCGCTGATCTTCAGAAGGATACGCTTATATTTCAATGCCATAATCCAAACACCACCTGTTTTATCTTTCGCCGGATAGGCCCGGCAGTTTTACTATACTATATTTTACAATAAAACTCCAATAAAGTAAACAGGCAAACGCGCCGTTCTTCACAAAGCTTTTGTGAACGAATGCGCAGCGCCCGCAAAGCCTGCTTTTGCTCCGGGGTAATGCGGCGGCTTTCCACTGCTTTCTGGATGGTCTTGTTGTGTGTCCACAAGTCCAGCCGCTTTTCGGTCAGCCACGGCAGCGCCGCTGCGGGCTGCTTTGCCAGTGCAGTAGCAAAATACCACGCCCGCATCATATTGACATAGTATTCCTCGCTGTGCACCGCCGCCACCCAAGCCAGATATTCTGGTCGGAAGGCATCGTCCAAATAATACCGCATCAGCATCCCGATGCCGTAGCGCACGGTATACACCTGGTCAGAGCCCAGCCAGCGCCGGATAGCAGACAGCAGCTCCGGTTTATGCTGCGCAAACACCTTGGGGCTGAAGCTGTCACAGACCGCCCAGTTATCCACATAGGGCAAAAAACGCTCAGTTGCCACCAGCGCTGCGCCGAAATCCCGGACAGGTTCCAGCAGAAAGGCGTGGAGCGCATTTTCTTCATAATAAAAATGCGGCAGGCGTTGCAGAAATACCTTCGCTTCCGGGGTGTCTGCCAGCTGCTTTGCCAGCCTGCGCAGCAGTGGCACCCGCACCCCGATCACCGTTTCCGGTGGCAGGGTGGGCATCAGGCGGCTGTAAAAGACCTGATATTCCTTATCTTGCAGCGCAAACAACTGCGCACGGATTGCATCCACTTCCGGCATTTTGTCACTTCCCTTCTGCTTCATTGTACCAGATGGGAGTGAAAATGCAAAGAGAAAGACCGCAAGCGGCTGGTATGCTACCCCTAGAGTAGACAGAGTAAAAACAAAAACTCTGAATACTCTGGGGGTATTTTCATGTCAAGAAAAAACCATCACTACTCATCCGAATTAAAATATCAAGCGGTAGGAGAATATCTAAAGGGGCAGAAAACGCTAGATACGATCTGCAAAAAATATGGGATTTTGTCAGATCGGCAGTTGCGAAACTGGATAAAGATGTATAATAGTTATACGGAATTAAAGAGTTATACAGGAGGCAGCCGTATGACCAAAGGGAGAAGCACTACCTACGAGGAACGAATCGCACTTGTAAGAGAGTGCATTGAAAAGGGGTACAATTACGGAGAGATCGTGAAAAAGTACAAGGTCGGTTATCAGCAAATCTATACATTCTGACCAGCAATAAGCGTATTCTGCATCTGTGCAGGGTTCTCCATATTCAGTCTACCGTTAAATTTAAGAATCATGGCTGCACAAAAGCTGCATCTTCCCCACAGGTTACGATGCCGAACATTCTGCACCGTGAATTTTGGGCGGGAAGGCCAAATGAAAAGTGGCTGACTGATGTGTCAGAATTCAAGTGGTACGAAGGTCCAATCGTCCACAAACTCTATCTGAGTGCGATCCTTGACCTGTGTGACCGCAGAATTGTCAGCTACATTCTCAGCGACCGAAATGACAACAAGTTGGTCTTTGATACCTTTGACAAAGCCGTTCAGGAAAATCCAGATGCGCATCCGCTGTTCCACAGCGATCGTGGATTCCAGTACACCAGTCGAATTTTCCACAAGAAACTGCTGGATGCCGGTATGACGCAAAGTACAGTCCGGCATATTCAGGTAGTCCAGTGCCTTCATGGAGATGGTGATGTCCGAGATTCGCTGGTAGATCAGCTCCTCGGCTCCCTCTTTTGGCTTGTACTGGAACACCACGCCACTGGACGGATTCATGGACGCAGCCTTGAAATAGGCTTCACGGTAGCGTCCGATGAACTTACCCAAACGCTCTCCTCCATCCAGAATTCCGATCTCCGCCCAGAGATCCATAAGACCATTGGAGGACGGTGTGCCGGTCAGCCCGACCCACCGCTTCACATACGGTCGGACCTTGCATGACGCACAGCTTCCCTTCCGTCATATTCGACTGCTTCGATCTGAGTGTTTTGGGGATTGCTATGAGTACAAACATGAAGGCAGAGCTGTGCGTTCAGACATTGGACAACCCAAATCGGTAGAACATCCCATAAATGTAAGACACTCCCCGGATATCTCCCAGATCCTTGGGTCTGTCTACGACCGTTCCGATTTTTCCAATGTTCTGATACGCCAGCATAACCGAACTCCATGCAAGGCTTTTGCTGCTCTCCCTGCGGTCGATCCACAGTTCTTTGGTAAACTCGACTCCTCTACCCTTCTTCAACTTATATGTAAATGGCAAGCCAGACAATGTCTTGAACTCGTACCCTCGGAAAGCGACCACGCACTTCCAAAGGTTCTCCTCACACGGATTCTTCTTCAAAGCTGTGACTGCTCGGTAATGCCGCTGACGCTCTGCGCCGGTGCTGATATTCTCTGCATCGGCCTCTTCCGGGAAGTAAACGCCCTTTTTATACGGCAGATAAGAGGTCACTGATGGGCGGGACAGCTGTAAAGCAGTCATAGTAGAGGTGACGGCAGTAGAATAATTCTGTGTGTTTCTAAAATCATTGAATGTCTGCTGCACGAGCGTTGCAATATCTGACTCGTAGACTCTTGCAGTGATGAGTAGCTTTCGCACTTTGATAGGGTTGAGAGACAGTGCATCCGCGATAGCTTGCAGGGTTATGTTGTCCTTATAAAGAACAACGGCAGCTTCCATCTGTTGTGCCAGATTCTTGTCAGCACTGTACTCCGGTTTTGATGGCTTCCGGCCACCGCCGGGTTTGCGTTGCTGGCTCATTAGACCACACCTCTTCTCATTTTTATTTTCGTCACAAACTATAAATCGCACTTTGAATAAAGCCGTATGAACTTCTGAGGGTTAGTCCACACGGCTCTAATTCTTTATTTCAGCTTTTCAAGGATTTCATCTGCGGTCACACCGCTTGCCAGCAGCTTTTTCAGCACATCTTCGGCCTCGGCCTTCTTCGCAGCTTCAGCGGCTTTCGCTTCAGCCGCTGCCTTCTTAGCCTCCAGCTTTGCGATTTCCTTTTCGGTCTGTTTGATCTCCGCCTTCTGCGGCTTCAGAGTCTCACGCAGGGACTTGATGTCGGTCTTCAGCTCTTCGATCTGGGCGACAGTCTTGGAAAGACCTTCTTCAAGCATCGCCTTATCTTTCTGCAACTTCTTGATCTGGGCATCGAAGTCAGCGGAAGTGGTGGCACGGTTCTTGCTGCCTTTGGTTCTGGGCATAGGATGATACCTCCCGAAAGAATATGTAAGATTTGATGCTAGTATATCACTGTGGAAGTCGGATGGCAATCCATAGTCTTAACTTTGTGTTTTTTCTATTCCCAGAATCTGTCCGTTCAGTATTTCTTCATCGCTGTAATCCATTTTTAAATTGCGTCTCAACTCATTATATTCCCGTACAATCCGACGCACAATTTCCCCCTGCAACCTGAAATCTTCATTTTTTGTTACATCGCTATCCTTAATAAGACCATGTACTAATCTATAGGAAACTGCAAGTTTAAGCAATTCCGGTGATGCAAACTTTCCTCTATCAATAATCTGGTGTTGTACAATAAAAGTTGACATAGGGAACTCAAAGAGCCAATATATAGAAAAGGACAAACAGGAGGCAACGA
>CAKTCK010000047.1 GCA_934539245.1 uncultured Faecalibacterium sp. | reverse complement strand
AACACAGAAGTTAAGCTTACTTGTGCCGAAGATAGTTAGCTGGAAACGGCTTGTGAAAATAGGTAGTCGCCGACTTAGAAAAACGCTTCAGGAATTTTTCTGAAGCGTTTTTTTGCGTACCTGATGAGATGAAATTTTCACAGGTTCGACAAAAAATACTTAAAAATTCATATTTTGTTAAAATATTTCATGGAAATTAGTTGCAGCTAAGTGATGCTTATGTTATAATAATGATATATCAATAGGACGGGAGCGGAGAGGGCGACCGGACGGAAATATATTGCGGAGAGGAAGTAGTTGCGGTGAAAGTGGCAATGATCGGCCACAAACGTGTGCCCTCACACGAAGGCGGCATTGAGGTCGTGGTGGAAGAGCTTGCCGCACGGATGGTTCAGCAGGGGCACTCCGTTACCTGCTACAATCGCTCCGGGCAGCACGTCAGCGGCAAGGAGCATACAGCCGAGCGCCGTTCGGAGTACAAGGGAATCCGCATCAAGTATGTGCCGACCATCGACGTCAAGGGCTTGGCAGCGGTGACCTCCAGCTTTTTTGGCTGTCTGGCAGCAGCGTTGGGAGACTATGATGTAGTTCATATCCACGCCGAAGGGCCTGCATTTTTTTGCTGGATCCCGCACCTGTTCCGCAAACGGGTAGTCGTGACAGTTCACGGGCTGGACTGGGCGCGGGGAAAGTGGAAAGGCAGCATGGGATCTCACTATATCCTGCAGGGAGAAAAAATGGCGGTACGCTTTGCGGACGAGATCATCGTGCTGAACCATTCCACACAGAAGTACTTTCAGGAAACATACGGGCGAAAAACGCATTACATCCCCAACGGTGTCAATACCGTTGAAAAACGTGACCCGGAGTTGATCGCAAAGCAATACGGGTTGGAAAAGGATTCCTATATTTTATATCTGGGGCGTATCGTGCCGGAAAAACGCTGTGATATGCTTTGCGATGCCTACGAAAAGCTGCACACGGATAAGAAGCTGGTGATTGCGGGCGGAGCGTCAGATTCCGATGGATATATGGAGGAATTGAAGGCGCGGTTCCGGGGCAATGAAAACATTCTGTTCACCGGTTTTGTGGACGGGCAGCTGCGGGAAGAACTGTATAGCAACGCCTATCTGTTTGTACTGCCTAGCGATTTGGAGGGAATGTCCCTGTGTCTGCTGGAGGCAATGAGTTACGGCAACTGCGTGTTGTGCACGGATATTGAAGAATCGACAAATGTGGTGGGAGAGCATGGGCTTCGCTTTCTGAAGGATGACCGGCAGAGTCTGGCGGAAAAAATGCAATATGCGCTGGAGCACCGCAATGTGGTAAAGATTTTTAAGTATATGGCACCGGAATATGTATGCAGCCGCTTCCCGTGGGATAAGGTCGTTGCAAAGACACTGGGACTTTACGGCGTACCGGAGATGGAACCTGCCGTGAACGCGGGCTCGCCGGAAACGTATACATCGGTGTGATGAGAGAACAAAAGGGACTGCTGCACAGCATTTGGTGCAGCAGTCCCTTTTTATTTGATATCAGATCAGCGGGGCGATGAATTTGAGCACCATGCCCACCAGATGCAGCAGCTTTTTGCCCTGCCAGACGCTCTGGCGGGTGGGCTCCACTGTGCGGCACTGCGCCAGCGTATCCTGAAAATCGGCTTCAATGCGGGGCAGACAGTCCACACCGCGCATCCAGACCGCGTTTTCAAAGTGATGGTACAAGCTGCGGTAGTCCAGATTGATGGTACCCACGACTGCCTCCTGCCCGTCCATGATCATCACTTTGGCGTGGGTGAAGCCGGGGGTCCACTCGCTGATCTTCACACCGGAGGACAGCAGCGGCAGGTAATGCGTTTTAGCCAGCGCATAGGCAAATACCTTGTCCGGCTTGCCGGGCAGGATCAGGTGCACATCCACGCCGCGCTCGGCGGCAAAGCGCAGGGCGGTCTCCAGCTCGCCGTCCAGAATGAGATAGGGCGTGATGACATGTACGCTGTGCCGGGCGCGGTTGAGCAGGTCGATGTAAACCATCTCGCCTACCCGCTCGCCGTCCAGCGGACAGTCCCCGTAGGGGATGACAAAGCCCTTTGCCTGCGTTTCCGGGAGAGGGCGGGTGAGGAACTGCGCAAACTCCGGCTCCCGCTGGATGCTCCACATCTGCAAAAACAGGGCGGTCATGGTGCGTACGCCCTCGCCCTCCAGCATGACAGCGGCGTCCTTCCAGCGGCCATATTTTTCAACGTGGTTGATGTACTCGTCGGCCAGATTCACGCCGCCGGTAAAGCCCACGCGGCCATCTACGACCAGAATCTTGCGGTGGTCGCGGTAGTTGTAGTGGGTGGAAACAAAGGGGGTGACCGGCGCAAACACCTTGCAGCGGATGCCCAGCGCTTCCAGTCGTCTGGGGTAGTCCCGGGGCAGGGTGGAGAACTCGCAGGTACCGTCGTACATCACCCGCACATCCACGCCCTGCGCGGCCTTGCGTGCCAAAATTTCCAGAATGCGCCCCCACATCAGGCCTTCGTCAATGATGAAGTATTCCAGAAAAATGTACTGGGTGGCGCTTTCCAGCTGGGGCAGCAGCGCTGCAAACTTGGCTTCTCCGCTGGGGAAATAGGTCACCTGCGTGTTTTCGTACACCGGGAAGCCGCCGCCCCGTCCGCGCAGGTACTGCGCCAGAGAGGCCGCGCCGGAGCAGTCTGCGTCCAGCGCCTTGCTTGCATTTTTGGGCTGCGGCAGCTGGCTGCGGGTCTGTCCTTCCAACTCCATCAGGCGCTTTTTGAGCATCCGGTGGCCCACATCCTCCTTGGTGTAGCAGAACAGCAGCACGCCCAGCACAGGCGCCAGCGCCGTGACCACCAGCCACGGGATGCGCACGCTGTTGTTCATGTCCTGATTGAGCAGATAGACCATCATGGCCGCCGTGACTAGCAAAGTGCCGCCCAAGTAGTGGGGCAGCAGGTTGCTGAACCAGCGCATCAGGCTGAACAGCGCCCCGAATTGCAGCACCAGCAGCACCAGCACCAGCCCAAAACGGCTGAAAATGGCGTGGATGAGCCCTTTTTGGCCTTTGCGGAGCAGGCGGATGCCGCCGTCCTCAAAGACCCGGACCTTGCTTCTCATGGTGTGCTGCAATGTTTCTTTTGGCATTTTGACCGTCCTTTTTTGTGAATGCGTCAGCGGGGAGCAGTTTTCGGACAGAGCAAAAATGCAGCAGGATGGCCTGCAAGCCCTGTCCAAATGACACATTTTGTGCTATGATAAAAGGGAAGAACTGCTGCCGGGCGGCAGCAGAGCATATACAAATCTATTATAATCGATTCCCGCCGTTTTTTCCACAGAAACCGGCAGATTTTGTGCAGAAGGAGTTTGCATCATGAACAACCTGATCATTGGCATCGCGGGCGGCTCGGGCAGCGGCAAGACCACCCTTTCGCTGCGGCTGAAGGAGCGCTTTGGGGAGGACGAGGTGCGCTTGATCTCCCACGACAGCTACTACAAGCGCCACGACGAACTGCCCTATGAAGAGCGCTGCAAGCTGAATTACGACCACCCGGACGCCTTCGACAACGCCCTGCTCATCTACCATTTGCAGGAGTTGAAGGCCGGCCGCGCCATCGACTGCCCGGTGTACGATTACTCCAACCACAACCGCAGCAACGAGGTGCAGCACATCGAGCCCGCCCCGGTGCTGATCGTGGAGGGCATTCTGCCCTTTGTAGAGCCGGAGCTGTGCGCCCTGTTCGACTACAAGATCTTTGTGGACGCGGACGCGGACGAGCGCATTCTGCGGCGCATTCTGCGGGACGTAAAGGAGCGCGGACGCAGCTTGGACAGTGTGATCGACCAGTACCTTACCACGGTCAAGCCGATGCACGAAGCCTTTGTAGAGCCCAGCAAGCGCAACGCGGACATCATTGTGCCCAACGGCGGCGAGAACAGCACCGCCGTAGAGATGCTGGCGCACCACATCCGCACCCTGATCGAGCGGGCGAACCGGGGATAAGATAAATTTAAAAAGGCACCCACAGCCGGATGGCTGCGGGTGCCTTTTTGCATACGGGTTTAACGGACAGAGGTGCGCACCAGCGCGCGCTTGAGGCGCGCCTGTGCCAGCTCGTACTCACGGTCGTTCAGGTTCTTGCGGGCAAGGATCTCCTCGGCGCGCTTCTTGGAAGCTTCCGCACGCGCCTGATCGATGTCCTCCGCCCATTCCCAAGTGGTAGCCACCAGACGCACGTCCCCGTCCAGCACGCTGAGCAGGCCGCCCATGCAGGCTGCGCGGCGGCGCTGACCGTCGGCATCTACAATGTGCGCCTCGCCCATGCCCAGTGCCGTGCAGTAATCGCCGTGCTTTGCCAGAATGGCGATGTCGCCATCAATGGCGCGGCAGACGATGCGCTCGGCCTGACCTTCAAAGGCGCAGCCGTCCGGCGTGACCACCGTCAGATGAAAGGTCGTCATGGCTTACCCCTTCTTCGCTTTTGCGAACACGTCATCGATGGTGCCCGCGAACAGGAAAGCGCTCTCGGGCAGCTCGTCGCACTCGCCGCTCAGGATCATCTTGAAGCCCCGCAGGGTCTCCTTCAGCGGCACATACTGGCCGGGCATACCGGTGAACTGCTCTGCCACATGGAAGCTCTGGCTCAGGAAGCGCTGCACCTTGCGGGCGCGGCTGACGGTACGCTTGTCCTCCTCGCTCAGCTCGTCCATGCCCATGATGGCAATGATGTCCTGCAGCTCCTTGTAGCGCTGCAGCACCTTCTGGACGGCGCGGGCGATCTCGTAGTGCTCCTGACCCACGACCTCCGGGCTGAGGATGCGGCTGGTGGAGTCCAGCGGGTCCACAGCGGGGTAGATGCCCTGCGATGCAATATCACGGCTCAGAACCGTGGTGGCATCCAGATGGGTAAAGGTGGTGGCAGGGGCGGGGTCGGTCAGGTCGTCGGCGGGCACGTAGACGGCCTGCACCGAGGTGATAGAACCCTTGCGGGTGGAGGTGATACGCTCCTGCAGGGCGCCCATCTCGGTAGCCAGCGTGGGCTGGTAGCCAACGGCAGAGGGCATACGGCCCAGCAGTGCGGACACCTCGGAACCGGCCTGCGTGAAGCGGAAGATGTTATCAATGAACAGCAGCACGTCCTGATTCTTCACATCGCGGAAGTACTCCGCCATGGTCAGGCCGGACAGTGCCACGCGCATACGGGCTCCCGGGGGCTCGTTCATCTGGCCGTAGACCAGCGCGGTCTTGTTGATAACGCCGCTCTCGGTCATTTCGCCGTACAGGTCGTTGCCCTCACGGGTGCGCTCGCCGACGCCGGTAAACACCGAGTAACCGTTGTGCTCGGTGGCGATGTTATAGATCAGCTCCTGGATCAGGACGGTCTTGCCGACACCGGCGCCGCCGAACAGGCCGATCTTGCCGCCCTTGGCGTAGGGGCAGATCAGGTCCACGACCTTGATGCCGGTCTCTAAGATCTCGGTGGTGGACTGCTGCTCCTCGTAGCTGGGAGCGGGACGGTGGATGGGCCAGTAGGCATCCGGGGCAGGGGCGGGCTTGTTATCCACCGGCTCGCCCAGCAGATTGAACACGCGCCCCAGACACTGGTCGCCTACGGGCACCTTGATGGACTCGCCGGTGTCCACGGCATCTGTGCCGCGCACCAGACCATCGGTGCTGCTCATGGCAATGCAGCGTGCCACATTGTCGCCGGTCAGCTGAGCGACCTCCACCACCAGCTTCTGGCCGTGGTTGTCGATCTCAATGGCGTTGAGCAGCTCCGGCAGCTCGCCATCCTTGAACTGGATGTCCAGCACCGGGCCAATGACCTGGATCACCTTGCCGATATGTTTTTCGGACATAGGCTACAACTCCTTCTTGATAGGTTTTTCCGTTCAAGCTCCCCCTTCGGGGGAGCTGCCGCCGTCAGGCGGCTGAGAGGGTTTTAGTTCTCCGCACCGGCCACGATCTCGGTGATCTCCTGCGTGATGGCAGCCTGACGGGCACGGTTATAATACAGGTTGAGATGGTCGATCATCTCACCGGCGTTCTTGGTGGCGGCGTCCATGGCGGTGCGGCGGGCAGCCAGCTCGCTGGCTACACTCTCGCACACGGCACCGTAGACGACACCGGCCACATACTCCGGGATGATCGCGCTGAATACTTCCTCGCTGCTGGGCTTGTACAAAATCTGACTGCGGCGCGCCTCGGCCTTCTGCTGCTCGGTGGGCTCCATGGCCAGCGGCAGCACCTCAATGGAGACAGCCGTCTGGGTCATCATGGAATCGAACCGAGTGTAGCAGAGCTTTACAGCGTCAAACTCGCCCTTGCGGTAGCCTTCGGTGATCTGGCGCGCCAGCTGGAAGCACTGTCCCACCGAAATATCGGCGGCCAGCAGCACCTCCTGCGTGAACAGTTCGGCCTCGTGGTGGGCAAAGTATTCTGCCGAGCGCTTGCCGATGGGCAGCACTTCCACGTTGCCGCTTTCCTGTGCGGCCAGCTTGAGCACATTGGCGTTGTAACCGCCGGCAAGGCCGCGGTCACCGGCAATGACCACCAGCAGCGTGCGCTTGATCTCGCTGCGGCGCAGGTAGGGGTTGCGGGCCCGGGGGTCCGCTGCCGCGATCTCGGTCAGGGTCTTGTACAGCGTTTCAAAATAGGGTCGGCTGTGCTCGACCCGCTCCTTGGCACGGCGCATTTTGGAGGAAGCCACCAGCTCCATGGCCTTGGTGATCTGCATGGTGCTCTCTACGCTTTTGATGCGCAGCTTGATGTCCTTCATGGAACCAGCCATGCGTTACGCCTCCTTCCCTTTAATGCGCCTTGACAAAGCTTTCGGTATACCGGGTCAGCACGGTCTTGAGCTGCTCCTCGGTGTCCTTATCCAGATTACCGGTGGTGCGGATGGTGTCCATCACGGCAGCCCCGGCGGCATCGTTGTCCAGATACTCGTACAAGCTCTTCTCGTACTCTGCCACGTCCGCCACCTTGACGTTGACAAGGTAGTCGTGGATGGTGGCGTACAGGATGGCGACCTGCTTTTCCACAGGCACGGGTGCGGAGCGGTTCTGCTTGAGCACCTCCACGATGCGCTCGCCCTGTGCCAGACGTGCCTTGGTGTCGGCGTCCAGATCAGAGCCGAACTGCGCAAAGGATTGCAGCTCGCGGTACTGGGAGTAGATCAGCTTCAGGGTGCCGGCAACCTTCTTCATGGCCTTGATCTGGGCGTTGCCGCCGACACGGGACACCGAGATACCGGGGTTGACTGCCGGCATGACGCCGGAGTGGAACAGCTCGGTCTCCAGGAAGATCTGACCATCGGTGATGGAGATGACGTTGGTGGGGATGTAGGCGGAAACGTCGCCCGCCTGCGTCTCGATGATGGGCAGAGCCGTCAGGCTGCCGCCGCCCAGCTCGTTGGAAAGCTTGGCAGCGCGCTCCAGCAGACGGGAGTGCAGATAGAAAACGTCGCCGGGGTAAGCCTCGCGTCCCGGAGGACGGCGGATCAGCAGCGACAGGGCGCGGTAGGCCACAGCATGCTTGGAAAGGTCATCGTAGATGATGAGGACGTGCTTGCCCTGCTGCATGAAGTATTCGCCCATGGCGCAGCCGGAGTAGGGGGCGATATACTGCAGGGGGGACAGCTCCGAGGCGGTAGCGGACACCACGATGGTGTAGCCCATGGCACCGGCTTCGGTCAGGCTCTGCACAAGGTTTGCCACGGTAGAGCGCTTCTGACCGATGGCAACGTAAATGCAGATGACGTCCTTGCCCTTCTGGTTGATGATGGTATCGGAGGCGATGGTGGTCTTGCCGGTCTGGCGGTCACCGATGATCAGCTCGCGCTGACCGCGTCCGATGGGGATCATGGAGTCGATGGCCTTGATACCGGTCTGCAGCGGCTCCTTGACGGGCTGGCGCTCGATGATGCCGGGAGCGCGGCTCTCAATGGCGCGGTACTCGGTGGTCTCGATGGGGCCTGCGCCGTCGATGGGCTGACCCAGTGCGTTGACCACGCGGCCGATCATGGCATCGCCCACCGGCACGGAGACTACCTTGCCGGTGCGCTTGACGATGCTGCCTTCTTTGATGCCGGCATCCGAGCCCAGCAGCACGATGGAAACGGTATTTTCCTCAAGGTTCTGGGCCATACCGTATTCGCCGTTGTCAAACTGGAGCAGCTCGCCTGCCATGCACTTTTCCAGACCGCTGGCCCGGGCGATGCCGTCGCCCACCATAATGACCGTGCCGGTCTCGCTCTGCTCGATGGCATTTTCATAATGCTTGATCTGCGCACGGATGATCTTGGAGATCTCTTCAGGTTTCAGTTGCATCTTTGTTTGTTCACCACTCAATTCATAATAGTCATTTCGGGTGGAAATTCGTTCTGTGCTCTGCCCCGTTTGCAAAGGGCAGGAAAAAAGTTACAGAGTGACCGCCGCAATATCCCGGCGCAGGGAGGCAAGACGGTTCTGGACGGTGCCGTCCAGCTCGGTGCCCTCGAGATCCAGCCGGATACCGCCCAGCACCTTGGCATCCACCTTGGTTTTAAGGTCGATGGTCTTGCCGGTCAGGCTTTCCAGCTTGGCGTGCAGCGCCGCGCGCTGCTGCTCTGTCAGCGGAACAGCCGAGATGGCCGTAGCTTCCAGAATGCCGTGCGCCTGATTGTAGCGGATGCGGTAGGCCCGTGCGCAGCCGGACAGCTCCCGCAGGGTGCCCTTTTCGCACAGGATCTTTAAAAAGTTCAGCACATAGAGGTGGACCTGCCCGCGCAGGGCTTCGTCCAGCAGGCCGCAGCGCTCCTTTTTGGGGATGCTGGGGGTGCTGAGCAGCCGCAGGTAGTCCGGGTTTTGTTTGAGAAGCTGTTGCACCTCGTCAAGCTCGCCCAGAATGCGGGTCTCCAGCCCTTCCTCTGCCGCCAGATCGTACAGACTGCCGCCGTACATCTTTGCAGTTTCGGTCATGATGCTTCACCCACGTTTTTGATAAATTCGTCGATCAGGTCCTTGTGGTCCTTCTCGCTGATCTCGCGCTCCACCACCTTGGATGCGATCTCCATGGCGATGCCGCCGATCTCGTCCTTGACCTCGTTCACGGCCTTCTTGCGCTCCTGCGCAATGTCAGCCTCGGCCTTCTGCTTCAGCGCAGCGGCCTGTGCGCGGGCCTCGCCCACGATCTCTTCCGAGCGGGCGGTGGCGGTCTTTTGCGCCGTAGCCACGATCTGGTTGGCCTCGGTGCGGGCGTTCTGCAGGTTCTGCTCGTACTCCGCCTTCATGGCCTCGGCCTCGGTGCGCAGCTTCTGCGCATCGGCGATCTCGCTGTCGGCCTTGGCCTTGCGGTCGGCGATCACCTGTTTGATCGGCTTCAGCAGGAACTTTTTGAAGATGACCATCTGGATCATCAGGTTGCAGATCTGGGCCAGAAAGGTCCAGCCATCCAGCGTGATCAACGCCTGATACAGTTCCATAAGCGTCTCCTTTCGTTGTTTTTCGGATCGGGAGGCTTATGCCAGATACTTCATGAACATACCGGGTGCCAGGAAGATCAGCAGCAGGCCGGTAACAAAGCCGTAGATACCGGTGGTCTCGGAAAGGGCGACGCCGAGGATCAGGGTGCTGGTAACATCGCTCTTGCACTCCGGCTGACGGCCAACGGCCTCACAGGCAGCGGCAGCAGCGTTGCCTTCGCCGATACCGGGGCCGATACCTGCGATCAGTGCGCAGCCTGCGCCGATGCCGCAGCCTGCCAGAGCGATACCACGAGCCAGATACTGGAAATCAGTCATAAGATTTGTCCTCCTAAAATGTGTTTGTGTTTTGGGGGATGCCGGAAGGGGTCAGTCCTCACCGGCAGCACGTTTGATGAAGATTGCGGTCAGGGTACAGAAGATGAACGCCTGAATGCAGCCGCCGAACCAGTCGAAATACAAACCGGTAAAGGCCGGGATGCCGATCTGGAACAGCTGGATCTGACTCAGGAAGCCCGGCAGCCAGCCAAAGATGACGTGGCTCAGGCTTGCCAGTGCCCAGTACAGCAGTGTGGAGATGACCGTACCGGACAGGATGTTGCCGAAGTGACGGAACGCCATGCTGACAGGGGTAGAGATCTCCGACAGCACATTGATGGGTGCCATGATAAAGATCGGATCGAGCAGACCCTTGAGGTAGGCCAGAATGCCGTTTGTCTTGATCTTGTAGTACATGATCAGAACAAACACCACGATGGCCCACGCTGCTTCGGTGTTCAGGTCGGCTGTGGGACTCCACAGGCCAACGACGCTGATCAGGTTGCACCCGATGCTCAGTGCAAAAATAGCACCGATGAGGGGGATATACTGATCAAAGTGGAAGCCCATGTTGTCGTGCACGAACTGTTCCAGCCGCGTTACGATGAACTCGGCTGCGGCCTGTCGTTTGGACACATTTTCCAGCTTGAGGTCGTGCCCCAGCCAGATGGCAAAACCCGAGAGCAGCGCCATGACGATCCAAGTGCTTACCAAGGTCTGGGTGAGCTTGAAATCACCCAGCAGGGGGATATTGGTGTGGATGGTATACAGGATCTTTGCGCCGTTCACTAGTTCCATTTATTCTTGTTCACCCCCTTCGTCACGGGGCTGCACCGCAGACTCCTCGGCGGGGGCGGGGTCATCTTCCACAGCGATGTCCACCGGCTCCTGCGGGGGTGTGAGCGGCTTGTACTTCCCGGTTATCTGGAGATAATAGATCGTAACTCTGGGGAACAGCAGCGGCAGAACGCCTGCAAACGCCTGGAAACAGGGAGCCGCAATGGCTATGATGATCCACAGCGCCTGCAGCAGCATCCTTGTATTATAGGATACCTGCAGCTGCGCTTTACGCTTTTTTTCGTCCGGCTCGTCAATGACCTTTTGCACCACGAAGCAGATGCCGGCAAAGTTGCCGATAGCCACCAGCGCACCGATGATGCCGCCCAGCAGCACCCGGTAGTCAAAGACCACCCAGCCCACCAGATGCAGCGCTGCAAACACCACCCACATCACGGCGGTGCACAGAGACACGCCACAGGCGATGCGCAGCAGCTCCTTTTTGGATTCCGGCTGCAATTTCATAAAAACGGACCTCCATTACTGGTGGGAGTTGAAGCCCACCCGATGATTTTTTTCGTGTTTGGAGCGCTCCAGCCGTTCCTTGCAGAACACCCAGAAGTTCTGCGCCCCGGCGGCAAGCCCCAGCCCCACAGCGGGCAAAAACAGCCATTCCGGCCAGCCCCAGTGCTCCACAGCCCACCAGCATCCGGCAAGGCAGAGCACCAGCGGCAGCAGCATATTCAGCCCCAGCTGGGTCAGCCAGACCAGATCCTCTAAAGCTTTGTACCAGCCCTTCAAGCTCGGCGCCGCTCCTTTCTGCGGGTGCTGCCTGTGTTCCAGTATCTGGAAGTCTTGCCAGAGATGGACAGGCAGCCAAAAAGTCTATGCCCTCAGTATACTTCAAAGCGTTGGATATTGCAATCAATTCTCCACCGAAATATAGTAAAATTTCATAGTTTGTTAAGACTGATTCCATAAATGTGCGCCGAAAACACACATTGTGCGCCTGTGGGCACATCATTGCACAAACTTTGCAGAAAAGTTTGTGCAGAGTGTAAAAAAGGGGCTGCCGCACGCTTGTGCGGCAGCCCCGGTGGGTGCTTTGGGATCTAGGCGCTTACCAGAGGTTTGCGGTCTCGTTGTACAGACCCTCGTAGCTCTTGGCGGAAACGTCCCAGCTGAAATCGCACTCCATGCAGTGACGCACGAGGTTCTTCCAGTTTTCCTTGTTGTTGTAGGCATCCTGTGCGTTGCAGCAGGCCACATACAGCTCGTGGGCGTTGTAACCGGCAAAGGTAAAGCCGTTGCCGTCACCCATGGTGCTGTCGTGGATGGAGTCGCGCAGACCGCCGGTCTCGCGGACGATGGGAGGCGTGCCGTAACGGCAGGCCACCATCTGTGCCAGACCGCAGGGCTCGCTCTTGGAGGGCATGATGAAGGCGTCTGCACCGGCGTAGATCTCCTGCGAGAGCTTGGGCTCGAAGCCGATGTAGGTGCCTACGCGGCCCGGGTGACGGGCGCACAGGTCGGAGAAGAAGTTCTCGTACTGGCCCTCGCCGCTGCCCAGAATGACCAGCTGGATGCCGCGGTTCACCAGACCGTCGGCGATGCTCTGCACAAGGTCAAAGCCCTTCATGCCAACCATGCGGCTGACCATGCCAAAGACGGGGCTGCCGTCCTCGGCCAGACCGAACTTGTCCTGCAAAGCTTCCTTGCACTTGGCCTTGCCGGTCTCGAAGGTCTTGATGTCATAGTTGGCGGGGATGTTCTTGTCGGTGGCGGGGTCGTTGGCGTCCATGTCGATGCCGTTCAGGATGCCGCACAGCTTATACTGCTTCTCACGCAGCAGAGCGTCCAGACCGTAGCTGAACCACGGGTCGAGGATCTCCTGTGCGTAGGTGGGGCTGACGGTGGTGATCTTGTCGGCGGTCTCGAAAGCGCCCTTCATGAAGTTTGCGCAGCCGTCGTACTCCACGATATGCTGGTCCCGGTGGCCGATGCCGCAGGTATCCTCCAGAATATCGGTGCCGTACTTGCCCTGATAGGCGATGTTGTGGATGGTGAACACGGTCTTGATGCGGTTGAACTTGTCCAGATGACGATAGTACAGGTTCAGGTACACCGGCACCAGAGCGGTCTGCCAGTCGTTGCAGTTGATGATATCGGGGGTGAAGTCGATGTAGAACAAAGTCTCCAGCACCGCGCGGGAGAAGAAGGCGAAGCGCTCGCCGTCATCGTAGAAGCCGTACAGGCCGCGGCGCTTGAAGTAATACTCGTTGTCCAGGAAGTAGTAGGTCACGCCGTCCACATCGGCCTTGAACAGGCCGCAGTACTGGCTGCGCCAGCCCACAGGCACGGAGTAGTTGGTAACGTATTCCAGCTTATCGCGGAACTTCAAATCGCCGTACAGGGGCATGATGACGCGGGCGTCCACGCCGTCCTTGACCAGCGCTTTGGGCAGGGCACCTGCCACGTCGGCCAGACCGCCGGATTTGGCAAAGGGATTGGCTTCCGAAGCAGCATACAGGATCTTCATAGGATTCGCTCCTTCCATGATACAGGCAGATGTTCGCGCTCCCCGCCGCCATGAAAAGCGGCGCGAACCTTGCATACAAAAGAGCAGGCGGGGGCACACAGGTGCCCCCGCCCCTCTCAAGAGGGGCTACCGGGGAGGAAGCCGCCCCTATGGATATTGCATCGATCAGACGGTGTGATTCTTCTGGACGTAGACCGGGAAGCTCTCGGTGCCGGACAGCTTTTTGCCGGCGGTGATCTTCACGTTCTTATCGGTGACAACGCAGTCCAGCTCCACGTTGGGCTCGACCACGGTATCCTGCATCAGGACACAGTTCTTGACCACAGCACCCTTCTTGACCTTGACGCCGCGGAAGAGCACGCAGTTCTCCACAGTGCCCTCGATGACGCAGCCATCGGCCAGAATGGAATCCACGACCTTGGAACCGGTGACGTAACGGGTGGGGTTATCGTCGCGGATCTTGGTGTAGATGGGGCAGCCCTTGGGGAACAGTGCCTCCAGATTCTCGTCCTGAATCAGCTTCAGGTTCTCGTCAAAGTAGCTCTTCATGTCGCAGACATGTGCCACATAGCCGGTGTACTCCAGAGCATGGATGTTCAGGATGTTGACGTTGTGAGCCAGAATGTCGCGCTCGAAGTAGATCAAACCGCGGGCGGTAGCGTCTTTGACCAGCTTGATCAGGGTCTCGCGCTCCAGCACATAGATGTTCAGATCCAGATTCTGCTCGCCGGAGCGGTAGTCGTTGAACAGCAGCTCGGTCACGCGGCCATCGGAATCGATGGTCAGGGTGTAGTTGTCGTTCTTGCGGCCCTCGGGGATCTCGGTCTTCTGGTAAGCCACGGTCACGTCGGCACCGCTGGCCTGATG
>CAKTCK010000046.1 GCA_934539245.1 uncultured Faecalibacterium sp. | reverse complement strand
ACGGCCACAGAGAACTCTGCGCCCTTTTCCTTGTGGAAGCGCAGGAAGTCGGCGTAGTCCTGCTTGCAGATCTGGTCGCCGGACAGGATGATGACGTACTCGGGATCATAGTTGTCGATGAAACCGATGTTCTGGTAGATGGCGTTTGCAGTGCCCTTGTACCAGTCGGTGCCGTTTGCCTGCTCGTAAGGGGGCAGGGTGTGCACACCGCCGTGCAGACGGTCCAGATCCCAAGGCTGACCGTTACCGATGTACTCGTTCAGCTTCTGGGGCTGGTACTGCGTTGCAATACCGACCGTGTCGATATCGGAGTTGACGCAGTTGGACAGCGGGAAGTCCACGATGCGGTACTTACCGCCGAAGGACACCGCAGGTTTTGCCGTCTTTTGTGTCAGCGCGTATAAGCGCGAGCCACGTCCACCGGCAAGGATCATTGCCACGATTTCTTTTGCCATAGCTTTATTCTCCCCTTTAGCATTTCCTTTTTGGAAATGATAGTCAACAGATCAGAATGTTCGTGCGTGCATCCGTGTGGGCATCCTTATTCCTTGGGTGCTTTTGCTTTGCGGGTGCGCTTTGCGGGTTTGGTTTCTGCTTCGGTCTCAGGCTTTGCTTTTGCCGCAGTCTTTGCCTTGGCGGCGGTTTTCTTTACCGGCTTTTCCGCTGCCGTCTCGGGCTTTGCCTTGGACTTGGCAGCGGTCTTTTTTACTTTTTCCGGTTTTTCATCCGCCGTTTCGGCGGCCTTGGCCTTGGTGGTGCGGGTCTTTTTTACCGGTTTGTCGGCGTCCGGCTCGGCTTTCGCCTTGCGGGTCGTCTTTTTTACCGCCTTTTCCACGGCGTCCTTGACGGTGGCTTTTTTGGCGGTCTTTTTTTCCGGCTTGTCCGTGCTGTCCTCTGCTGCCTTGCGGGTGCGCTTTGTGGGTACCTCAAAGTACAGGGTGCTCATGGGCGGCAGGGTGACGGTGATGCTCTGCTCAAAGCCGTGCTGCGGCTTTTTGTGGGTGCGCAGCGGCTTGTTGTGCACAGTGCCGGAGCCGCCGAAAGCGGCATCGTCGCTGTTCAGAATCTCCTTGTAGGTGCCGGACACCGGTGCGCCGAGGGTGTAGCCCTCGCGCAGGACGGGGTTGAAGTTGCAGATGACAAGGATCTGCTTACCAGCGGCGTCCTTGCGCAGGAAGGCGATGACGCTCTGCTGCGAGTCGTCCGGGACGATCCACTGGAAGCCTTCCCAGCTGTAATCGATCTGCCAGAGGGCAGGGTGCTCTTTATAGAAGGCGTTCAGGGTGCGGACGTAGTTCTGCAGCTCGGCGTGCTTGTCGTAGTCCAGCAGCATCCAGTCCAGCTGCTTTGCCTCGTTCCACTCGGCGAACTGACCGAACTCCTGTCCCATGAACAGCAGTTTCTTGCCCGGGTGCGCCATCATGTAGCCGAAGAAGGTGCGCAGGTTATCGAATTTTGCGTCGTACTCGCCGGGCATCTTGTTCAGCAGGCTGCCCTTGCCGTGCACCACTTCATCGTGGCTGATGGGCAGGACGAAGTTCTCGCTGAAAGCGTAGAAGAAGCTGAAGGTCACCTTGTTGTGGTTGCCGGCGCGGAACAGCGGGTCGGTCTTCATGTAGCTGAGCATATCGTTCATCCAGCCCATGTTCCACTTGAAATTGAAGCCTAAACCACCGTCCGAAGCGGGCTTTGTGACCATAGGCCATGCAGTGGACTCCTCAGCGATCATGTACTTGTGGGGGTGACGGCCCAGCACGGTGTTGTTCAGCTTGCGCAGGAAGGCGATGGCTTCAAGGTTCTCCTTGCCGCCGTCCTTATTGGGCTCCCATTCGCCCTGCTTGCGGTTGTAGTCCAGATACAGCATGGAGGCCACGGCGTCTACCCGCAGACCATCGATGTGGTACTGTTCCAGCCAGTACAGTGCGCTGGAAATGAGGAAGCTCTGCACCTCGTTGCGGCCAAAGTCGAACACCATGGTGCCCCACTCCTTGTGCTCGCCGCGCTTGGGGTTGGGGTCCTCGTAGCAGGCCTCGCCGTCAAAGTTGTACAGGCCGAACTGGTCTTTGGGGAAGTGGGCGGGCACCCAGTCCATGATGACGCCGATCCCGGCGGCGTGCATCTTATCCACAAAGGCCATAAAGTCCTTGGGGGTGCCGTAGCGGCTGGTGGGTGCAAAATAGCCGGTGACCTGATAGCCCCAGCTGCCGTCAAACGGATATTCCATCACCGGCAGCAGCTCTACATGGGTGTAGCCCATATCCTTGATGTACGGGATCAGCTCGTCCGCCAGCTCGGAGTAGTTGTAGGGCTTGCCGCCCTCCTTCAGCTTCCAGCTGCCGGCGTGCATCTCGTAGATATTCATCGGGCCGTTGATCACGTCCGCCTTTTTCTGTGCGGTCTGCCATGCGGCGTCGTGCCATGCAAAGCCGGACAGATCGTAGACCTTGCTGCCGTTGGACGGCCGGGTCTCGGCGTGGAAGGCGTAAGGATCGGCCTTGTAAACAAGGTCGCCTGCGCGGGTGGTCACGCAATATTTATAAACATCGTATTCCTTCATGCCGGGAATGAACAATTCCCACACGGAATCGCCATCCACCTTGCGCATGGGATGGCTGCCGGGCTTCCAGCTGTTGAAGTCGCCTACCACACTGATGGCTGCGGCGTGCGGTGCCCATACACGGAACACGACGCCGGATTCCCCGACCCGTGTTTCCAGATGTGCGCCGAAGTAGCGGTAAGCCTCGCAGTTGTTGCCCTGCTTGAACAGGTACACCGGCAGATCCGATGTATTGCTCTGAATCTTTTCTTCGGTCGGTTTCATAGACTGCTCCTCCCCGTGTGGAAGCCGAAAGCGGCTTCCACAGCTTTGTACTCTTTTATATTAAAAGGTTTTGACCAGATTTGCAAGACTTTTTGTCCGAAAATCGAATACAATTAACACAAATTTTCTGGCATTCTCTGTATGTTGTGGGCATACCATCCAAAATTTGCGGCTCAACATCGTGTAAACTGCTCATTTGCCAAACGGTTTCAGCGAAAGCGTTGCGAAAACAGGAAAGGGGGTCGGGGAAAGTCCGCAGACTTTCCCCGACCCCGAAATAAAAATCATTTTCTGCTTAACATCAAAAGAGACCGCTGCACAGTTTGTACAGCGGTCTCTTTGCGTGGTTATTGTGTTTTGGTTACGGCTCAGTCCACAACGTAGACGTTGACCTGAATGGCGCCGTTGATGACGCTTTCGGCATAGGTCTCGTAGAACAGGTCTACGAGGATCTGCCCCTTCTGGACGGCAATGCCGGTATCGGTGGCTATGGCGTAGCCGTAGACAAACTTGCCGTCAGTGGAGGTGATGTAGAGCTTGGTGCCGTAGGGGATCACGTCCGGGTCCACAGCCACGGTGCCGTAGCCCAGACCCAGACCGGAAGAGCCCTTGCCGGTACGGGAATAGTAGCCGGTGGCCTTGCCGGTGAGCACCTTGCTATAAGAGGTGGGGGCGTTGGTGGTGCCGTCCGCACCGGTCAGGGGGGACACCGGTGCACCTGCGCCGTAGGTCTTGATGACGTGGTCGGTGGGTTCTACCGTAGTGGTGGTATCCACAACGGTGCTGTTCTCCAGCTCGCCGTCCACATAGCGGTCACGGGTAGTCACGGTCTGCTGACCGGCTGCGCCGTGCTGCATAGTAGTGGTGCGGCCGGTGTTGCGGAAGTACAGGCTGGTGTAGACATACTGGGTGTCGTAGGGGATGGCCTGAGTCTCCACACGCTCGGCGTAGTCCACGCGGTGGACTATGATCTTGCTGCCGGCGGTCACAACATGATCCAGTGCCGGCTCGGTGTAGTCGTCCCCTTCAAGGGTGATGCCGGCGCGCTCTAGCGCATCGGCTACGGTGCCGAACACCAGCTTGACCGGGTACTCCTGCCCGTCGGCGGTGATGCTGACGGAGAATGCGCGCTCGATGTTCAGGGAGGCAAGATTGCCGCTGAACGCGGTGTAGTAGACTTCATCGCCCTCTTCAGAGCGGATGCCGGAAAGGTTCATGACCTGTGCGGGGGAAGCAGCGGCATCGGTCAGAAGGACCTGCCGTGCACCATTGGAGTCGGTGACGTAGGTAAGCCGCAGATTTGCAGCGGTGACGCCAAGGGTAGCCACAAGGCATACCACCATGACACAGAATGCCAGCACACGGGGAGATACTGCCTGCTTTGCGGCAGTAACTGCTTTCTTCAATTTAACGGAAGCGATACGAGACAACTCCTCTCTTTGTCGTATTTGGCGCGGCTGCGGATGCTGCATCGGCACCCCAGCCGCCCGGACTGCGGCGGCTTTGCATAGAAGCGCCGCACAGTCAAATACGATGCTCTCTTTGGGTAAAAGAAGAAGCATCGTATTACAGGGTGGAATCCGTTTTGGACAGACCACAAAACTGCCCCGGCACGGGCTGCATCTGCCAATGCCGTGCCGTACGCAGGACGGCTTTTTACTTCATCCAGATAGAATTTAAACGCTGCAACGTTCGTTGCACAAACGGTATTTTACCAGACCGTAAAGCATCTGTCAAATTTGTGTCTCGCATTTTGTTAGATTTGTAACATAGTTTTTTGTGCAATTTTCACAGTGTTTTCTTTGATATTTTGGTTTTTAGGTGGTTTCCATCTGATTTTTTCCTTTTTTCTGCGGGTGATTTGTTCATGAATTTTTAACATTTGCACCGGCATTTTTCTCTGTAAATAACGTCGCAGATGCTACTGCTGCGCCCAAAACAAGCTGCCCCACATCGCGGGTTTTGCATGGAAAACCCGCAGGGGAATTACCCTGTTCCGGCAGGGTGGAAGGGGCTGTATTTCCGGTGCAAAAACCCCGTTTAGCAAAATGCCGAAGAACAGAAAATTTCACATTTTCTGTACACACTGGATAGTTTTGCGCCCCCGGCGGTACAATCGGGACAGCAAACAGAAAAGGAGGTTTTGCATGGAGATCGAGATCCTCAAGCAGCAGTGCGGCGGCACCGAATTTATACCCCAGCCGCACCGGCTGCACCTTGGCGCACAGAACGCCGAGGGGGTGGACCGACTGCAGTTCATACTGCCCGAAGCGTGGGCGGGGTGCACTTTGGCGCTGTATCTGCGCCGCAGCGATGGGGTGCAGCTGGCAGCCATTCCGCTGGACACCGACGGCAGCGTGACGGTGGACCGCCGCCTGACCGGCAGCGTGCGGGGACAGTGGATGCTGGCCGCCATGGGCAGCGGCGGCTACACCGCCTACACCCGCCCCGGCAGCTACGATGTGTACGCCACCCTACCTACGGACGGCGGCAGTGAGGAGCTGCCGCCCTCGGCGTACGAGCAGTTCGTGGCGCGCGTGCTGGAAAATGCCCGCGCCGCAGCGGAGAGTGCCCGCCGCGCCGAGAACGGCGCAGCAGACACCGCCGTACAGGCGGCACTGGCGCAAAAGGCTGCGGACAAAATTCTGGCAGACCGCACCGATGCCGACGCCTGCGCAAAGCGGGCGGAGGCAGCCGCGCTGCGGGCCGAGAGCTACGCGCCTAAGGACGGCACTGTGCTGAGCGTGAACGGCAAGGGCGGCACAGTGCAGCTGACCGCACAGGACGTGGCAGCGGTGCCAAGCCCGGTGCAGCCTTTGCCCGGCGCGGTGGTGCGCATCCTTAGCGTGGATGCCGCCACCGGCGCGGTGCAGACTGACACCACCCCGCTGCCGGATCTGCGCCCCTATGTGCGCAGCGAGACTGTGCCCACGGCGGCAACGCCCGGCGCAGTGCGGGCAGACGGGAAATACGGTGTTGCGGTGCGGTCAGACGCTACCCTGACCACCGTGCCCGCCACGGCGGCGCAGCTGGACGGCATGACCGAGGCCTACGCGCCCCTGACCCCGGCGCTGCTGCCCTACGGCGTAAAAAAAGCGCTGACCAGCGCCGCCGGGGCGGCAAACTGGTCGGCGCAGGAAAAGACGGCAGCGCTGTTACAGCTGGGTGCGGATGAACGGTTCTACTCCAAGGCCGAAGCAGACAGGAAATTCAGCACTGCCTACACTCTGCCGCCCGCCACCGCAGCTGTTCTGGGCGGCGTAAAGGCTGGGCGCGGGCTGACCGTGAGCGCAGACGGCACACTGGCGGTGACGAAAGAGAACCTGAACGCAGTACTGGGCTTTAGCCTGACCGAAAAACTGGAACGACTGGAAAGGATGATGAATATGGACGGAAAGCTGGTCTACACCGGCACAGGTGTTGCAGGGAGATCTGCTGCGAGCCTGACGGTGCCGGGTACGGCGAACTACATTGTGGTAAGGATGGCGGAGCCCATGGCGAAGAACGGCACGAACCCGGTTGCTGTTGCTGCGGAGTACGGCAGCACCCGCATTGCGCGGGGCGGCACGGCGGTTGCCGTAGTGGGCGGCACAAGCGGTGCAGCGCAGGTGAAGATCAGCTTTGCAGCCAGCGGAACGGTGAGCATCGGCGCTGTGAAAACAGATGCGGGCACCGCAGTCAGTGAGTACCCCTTTAACATAGAGGGCTTTCAGTATGTGTAAGGATGGTGCAGCATGAACGAGATGACCATCCGGCTGGAGCGCAACGGCGCGGCAGCCGTGCCCGGCGGGCAGCTGCTGCTGGGGTATGCGGGCAACCGGGGCAACTACCGGCTGCGCATTGAGCAGCGGGGCGAGTGGAAGGGACTGGCCGTGTGCGCCCATTGGCACACCCCGGGCGCAAGCGCGGCTACGCTGGTGGAAAACGGAGTGCTGACCGTTCCGGCGGCGGTGACGGCGGTGCCCGGCGCGGGCTGCATCACCTTTGAAGGCACGGACGGCAGCCGCACTGTGACCAGTGCCGATGTGCGGTGCAAGGTGTGCGCCAACAGCGGCACGGCAGAGGGCGCGATGCCCGCTCCGGCCACCCCTGCATGGGAAGCACTGGTAGGGATGCTGGGCACAGGCGGCATTTCTGCACAGGAAAAGCAGGCGCTGCTGGCGGTACTGCGCACGCTGGCTGCGGGCAATGACGCAGCCATGGCTGCCTGTGACCGCTTAGAGGCGCTGTGGAACACCCCGCAGCCGCCGAGACCGGAAAACAAGACGACTGCCCGGCTGAGCCTCGCGGTGCTGGGTAGAATGATCCTTGGAAGGAGTTAATATGAGCTACGAAAAACAGAATTTTGTGGACGGCCAAACCCTGACGGCTGCCCACCTGAACCACATGGAAGCGGGCATCGCGGCAGCCACAGGGGTAAAGGGTGAAAAGGGCGACATGGGAGAGCCCGGTGCAGCGGGTCCCAAGGGCGACACCGGTGCAAAGGGTGAAAAGGGCGATCCGGGCGATGGAGTGAGTGAAACTGCGAAAGAGTTGCTGCTGAACCTGTTTGAAAACGCGGCCTACAAGACCAGCGATGCAAAGGATACCCTGAATGCCTTGCGTGTAGAGTGGGGCAGAAGTGCACAGGAGATCCCGGTGCAGAGCGTAGACTTGAGCGCCGCGACCCTGACCCTGAACGAGGGCGAGAGCAAGACTCTGACCGCTACGGTGCTGCCCGCGAACGCCACCAGCCGTGTGGTGGTGTGGCGCGTTTCTCCTGCCGATGTTGCCACCGTGGCAAACGGCGTGGTGACGGGCATCAAAGCGGGCACATGCGTGGTTGCCGCCACCGCAGGCGGCAAGAGCGCATTCTGCACGGTGGAGGTGAAGGAAGTGGAGACGGCGCAGCTGCTCTACGACTTGCCTAACGAAACGGCGCTGACAAAGGGCCTTGACACTGGCGTAAAGATGCTGGAGCACGCAGGCACCGAGACGCCGCAGTACACCATTCTGCTGGATGCAAAGGCAAGCGACGGCTTTAACGACAAGGGATGGATCGTATTCCTGCACTGCATGACAGAGACTGGGAACAATTCCAACCTGCCGGGTATCAACATCAGCCTGAATCCAAACTATGGCACCACCGGCATTGCCTATTATAACCATGGTGCTGTAAACATATCGGATAGCATCGCGCACCTTAAAACACGCACTCGGTATGTAGTTCAGCTGGACGGCAATAAGTACCGCGGCGGCAGCACCTACTGCACGCTGAGCGACTGGAAGGCAACCGGCACCAAGATTACGGATGTGCCGGAGAGCCTGCTGATCGGCGGTGCCCCGGGTACGAATGGCGGCGAGCTGACCCGCTGCTGGGACGGCACGCTGTACCAGTGTAAAGTGTACAAAGGCTTGCTGAGCGATACGAAGATCAACAAATTCATTCAGGAGGGCACGGTATGATTTATGATTTGCAGGGAAACCCCTTGAACGCTGCGGGCGGCAATGTGCTGTACGGGAAAAAGTATGTGGCATGCGGGGACAGCTTTACCGAGGGAAACGCTACCGGCTACACGGATGCGAACGGCAACACCGGCAAAAATTCGGATTTCTACGATCAGAAGCTGAAGGTGTGGAAAACATACCCGTGGTGGATCGCAAAGCGCAACGATATGACGCTGGTGAACGAGGCGGTGAGCGGCTCTGTGTTTACCAATATCACCGGGCGGCTCTCACCGTTCTCGGTGGAACGGTACAAGGCCGTACCAAAAGATGCGGACTACATCACCCTGATGTTCGGTCTGAACGAGTGCGAGCCGGACACAGCACAGGGCTTTGACCCGACCGCCATCATCGGCACGAAAACAGACACCACCAACACAACGGTGTGGGGCGCATACAATACTGTTTTTGAGTATTTTATGAAGAATATCCCCTACGCAAAGCTGGGCGTGATCCTTGCGGATGGATGGATGAGCGCAGCCTACCGGGCAACCGTTAAGGAAATCTGTGCTTACTGGGGCGTGCCGGTGCTGGACCTGAACGACGAGCAGCACCCGCTGCTGCTTACCGCACACGGCGCAGGCCGTGCGGACACCAGCGCTACAGCAAAGCAGCTGCGCAACGATGCCTTTAAGATTGCCCTCTACAACGACCACCCGGGTCTGCGGGCGCATGAGTACCGCAGCACCATCATTGAGAACTGGATGCGGGGACTGTAATGCAGAAAAGAGGTGGAGAGATGATCCGGCAATATAGCCTTGCAAGGGACGGGGCAAAGCTGCTGGCACCGGGTTTCCGTGTGCGGGAGCTGCGCTGCCGGGACGGCACCGACACCGTTATGGTGGACGAGGCGCTGACCGTGGTGCTGCAATGTATCCGGGAGCACTTTGGCAAGGCGGTGGTGATCACCAGCGGCTACCGGACGGCAGCGCACAACGCAGCCGTAGGAGGAGCAAAGAGCAGCCAGCACCTGTACGGACGGGCGGCAGATATCCGGGTACAGGACGTGAGCGTGGAGGACGTGGCCGCCTACGCCGAAAGCCTGATGCCGGACTGGGGCGGCGTTGGCCGCTATCCCGTGAAGGCGGGCAGAGCCACCGGCTGGGTGCACGTGGATACCCGGGCAGACAAAGCCCGGTGGAGGGGGTGAGCGCGATGACAAGCATCATCTCGGCCATTATCGCAGGCGCAGTGACCCTGATCGGCGTGCTGATCGCCAACAGCCGCAGTCAGGCAGTGACCGACACCAAGCTGGAAGAACTGACCCGGGAGGTACGGGAGCATAACAATTTTGCCCGCCGCGTACCCATTTTAGAAGAGCAGATGAAGGTGGCGAACCACCGCATCGCAGATTTAGAGAAAGTGAGGAACTGAACCTATGAACGATACCCATTGCAAAATTTCTGCCGCCACGCTGGCACGTACCGCTGCGCTGGCGCTGGCACTGACCAATCAGGTGCTGAGCGCCTGCGGCAAGCCCGTGCTGCCCATCGAGAGCGCCACCGTGGAGCAGCTGGTGACTACCGGTCTGACCGTGACAGCCGCCCTTGTGGGCTGGTGGAAGAATAACTCCTTCACCCCGGAGGCCATCAAGGCCGATGGCTATCTGGAAAAGTTGCGGGAAGAGAAGTAAAAAAGGAAGGGGCTGCTGCACATCGTTTTAGCCGAAAGTGCAGCAGCCCCTTTTTGTATCGTTGCAGATCAATCGTCGTCGCTGTCCAGCTTGAGCACGGCGGTAAAGGCCTCACTGGGCAGGGAAACACTGCCCAGCTGACGCATCTTCTTTTTGCCTTCCTTCTGCTTTTCCAGCAGCTTCTTTTTACGGGAGATATCGCCGCCGTAGCACTTGGCCAGCACATCCTTGCGCATGGCCTTGACCGTCTCGCGGGCAATGATCTTGCCGCCGATGGCTGCCTGCACCGGGATCTCGAACAGATTGCGCGGGATGTTGTCCCGCAGCTTTTCACAGATGCGGCGTCCCTTGGCGTAGGCGTTGTCCCGGAACACGATCATGGACAAGGCGTCCACGGGGTCGCCGTTGAGCAGGAAGTCCAGCTTGACCAGATCGCTCTCGCGGTACTCCTTGAACTCGTAGTCGTAGCTGGCGTAGCCCCGGCTGCGGCTCTTGATGGCATCAAAGAAGTCGTACACGATCTCGCCCAGCGGCAGCGCGTAGTGCAGGTCCACCCGCACATCGTCCAGATACTTCATATCGATCAGCACGCCGCGCTTGCTCTGGCACAAATCCATCAGACCGCCCACATAGTCGTTGGGGGTGTACAGGTGCACATCCACAAAGGGCTCTTCCTGCTTGACGATATTACTGGGGTCCGGGTAGCTGGAGGGGTTGTCGATCATCTCCACCGTGCCGTCGGTCAAAGTCAGGCGGTAGCGCACGCTGGGAGTGGTGGTGATGATGTCCAGATCGAACTCCCGCTCCAGACGCTCGGTGATGATCTCCATATGCAGCAGACCCAAGAAGCCGCAGCGGAAGCCGAAGCCCAGCGCGGCGCTGGTCTCCAGCTCAAAGGTCAGGGAAGCGTCGTTCAGCTGTAGCTTTTCCAGTGCGTCCTTCAGGTCGGGGTACTTGGCACCGTCGGCGGGGTAGATGCCGCAGAACACCATGGGCTTGACCTGACGGTAGCCGGGCAGTGCCTCTGCGGTGGGGCGCTCTGCCAGCGTGACGGTATCGCCCACGCGGGTGTCCTGCACCGTCTTGATGCTGGCGGTCAGGTAGCCTACCTCACCGGCCTGCAGCTGGGCGCAGGGGGTCAGGGAGGTGGCACCCATGTGACCCACCTCCACCAGCGTGAACTCTGCACCGGTAGCCATCATGCGGATGGTGTCGCCGGGCTTCACCGTGCCCTCGAACACGCGGATGTAGACGATGACGCCCTTGTAGCTGTCATAGATGCTGTCGAAGATCAGCGCCTTGAGGGGGGCGTCAGGGTCGCCGGTGGGGGCGGGGATATCGCTCACCACACGCTCCAGCACCTGATCGATGTTCAGGCCGGTCTTGGCGGAAACGCGGGGCGCATCCATGCAGGGCAGACCGATCACGTCCTCCACCTCCTGCGCCACCTCGTCCGGGTGGGCGCTGGGCAGGTCGATCTTGTTCAGGATGGGCACCAGCTCCAGATCGTGCTCCAGTGCCATATAGGTGTTAGCCAGCGTCTGCGCCTCCACGCCCTGCGTGGCGTCCACCACCAGAATGGCACCCTCGCAGGCGGCCAGACTGCGGCTGACCTCGTAGGCAAAGTCCACATGACCCGGGGTGTCGATCAGGTTGAACTCGTAGGTCTTGCCGTCCTTTGCGGTATAGTTCATGGTCACGGCACGCGCCTTGATGGTGATGCCGCGTTCGCGCTCGATATCCATGTTGTCCAGAATCTGGTCCTCCATGGTGCGCTCGTCCACGCTCTTGGTCAGTTCCAGAATGCGGTCGGACAGGGTGGATTTGCCGTGGTCGATATGTGCAATGATGCAGAAGTTGCGGATGTTGTCTCTTGCCATGTAGTTCCTCCGGGCAGCTTTATGCTTCTAAGATCCAGTCCTCCACGGCCACGATCTGTCCGTGGTCGCGGTAGACGCGGGGCACGCGGCGGGAAACGCCGCACAGCACTTCGTAGGGGATGGTATCGGTCTTGCGGGCGATGGTCTCTGCGGTGTCGCTCACGGTGCCGCCCCACAGGATGGCTTCGTCGTCCTCGCGCACCTCCGGCACGTCGGTCACGTCCACCATCATCTGATCCATGCACACCCGCCCCAGCACCGGGCAGGCCTTGCCGTGGATCTCCACCACGCCCTTGCCGCAGCTGAGCAGCCGGGGGTAGCCGTCGGCATAGCCGGTGCAAAGGGTGGCTACCTTGGTGGGCTTTTCGGCGGTAAAGCGGCGGCCGTAGCTGGCGCACTGGCCGGGCTGCATCTCCTTGATCATGCTCACCACGGTCTTGAGGGTCATTACCGGCTTAAAGCGGCCAAAGCGTACCTCGTCGCTGGGGTCGTAGCCGTACAGGATGATGCCGGGGCGCGCCATGCAGCGCTCCCGGGGCAAGCCCTCCGGCCAGTCCGGGTGCAGCATGACCCCGGCAGAGTTATCGCAGTGTACAAGGGCAGGCTCCCGCCCGGCGGCCTTCAGTGCGTGGAAGGCTTTCACGAACAGTGCGTGCTGCTCGGCAGTATAGGCCACATTCTCCGGGGCAGTGTCATCGGCCACGGAAAAATGCTGGAACAGGCCGGTCATTTCCAGCCCGGGCAGCGCACAGGCTTCCAGCATCTCCCGGATGGCGGCGTCAAAATCGGTGCGCAGGGCAAAGCCGATGCGCCCCATGCCGGTGTCGGCCTTGAGGTGGATGTGCACTCTGCCGCCTGCCGCCACGGCGGCTTCGCTCAGGGCGCGTGCCTGCCCAAGGGAGTAGCAGGCCACGGTGATGTCATTCTGAATCAGGGCGGCGGCGTAGGCGGGCTGCACATGCCCCAGAATGAGGATGGGCAAAGTCAGCCCCGCCTTGCGCAGCTGCACGGCTTCGGTCAGGCAGCTGACCGCCAGCCATGCAGCGCCCTCCTCGGCGAACACCCGGGCGCACTGCACCGCGCCGTGACCGTAGCTGTCCGCCTTAACCACTGCGCACAGGGGCAGTGCCCCTGCCCGGGCCTTTACCTCCCGGAAATTATACCGAAGGGCCTCGAGGTCGATTTCGGCCCAGACGTGTTTTTCAAACGGTTGTGTCTGCATGATCTGTTTCCTTTTTTGGTACGATAAAGCTGCCCCGGCCCGTGTGGACGGGACGCCAGCCGTCAATGCCGCTCTCCTGCAAAGCATGGAGGGTCTTTTGCCGGAAGGCGTGGTCGGTGCGGCAGCGCTCCTGCACAAATTCCTTGGTCTGTTCCCGCACGGTAACACCGTCGGCGGGGCAGCGACTCTTCACGATGGGCAAGCCTGCCTCCCGCACGGCGCACTGCACCTCGTACTCGGTGGCCAGAAGCATGGGACGGATGAGGGTGAGATCCCGCTGCGAAAGGTAGGTCACCGGCGAGAAGCAACCGATGCGCCCCTCCCGCCAGAGGTTCATATAAAAGGTCTCCACGGCATCGTCCAGATGATGCCCCAGCGCCACCTTGTTGCAGCCCAGTTCCTGCGCGGCGGTGTGCAGCGCGCCCCGCCGCAGCTTGGCGCACAGGGCGCAGGGGTTCTTTTCCTTGCGGTACTCGAACACCACAGGGCCGATCTCGGTGCGGCGCACCTCGTAGGGGATGCCGTGCTCCCGGAACAGCTCCGCCAGCGCAGAGTAGTCCATGGGCTGATGGTCGAACTGCGGGTCCAGCGTGACCGCCACCACCTCGTAATCAAAGCCGATGTACTTGCGCAGCATGGAAAGGCCGATGGTCAGCGCCACGCTGTCCTTGCCGCCGGAAACGCCCACCATCACCCGGTCGCCGGGGGCAATCATTTCATAGTCCTGTACGGCCTTGCGCATCAGGCCGCAAAGCCGCTGCATTGCACGAAGATCACTCATGACAGGCTCACGCTTTCTACCAGATTGACCACATCGCTGATGGAGGCCAGCTTTGTCAGCGCCGAGACGTAGACCACATCGCCGCTGTCGTAGGTGATGGTAGCCAGCACGGCGTAGTAGGTGCGGATATCGCAGCGCACCGCCTCCACCGCTGCGCCCTCCACGGTCAGGTTGACCTTGCGGGGCTTGATGATGCCGTAAGCCTGCTTGAGGTCGGCTTCCGAGTCCTCAATAAAGTTGTCGTAGCTGTCGGCGGTGCCCCGCTGCAACAGCACGGCCTGATAGTCCTCGCTGTCTGCGGTGTCGGCAGTGGCAAGCTCCAGCACGGTGCCGAGGGTAGCGTCCTCGGTCATGCGGCACACGCTCCACACGCTGCTGTCGTAGTAGACAGAGACGCCGTTCGTGCCGGTATAGTGGGTGTCGGGTGTCGCGGGGGTCTGCCGGTTCACCAGCAGGGTGAGCACCATGTAGGCGGCGATGCCCAGACAGATGAAAATGGCCATCGCCGTCAGCAGCTTGGAGCTGCGGCGCTGCGCCGAGGAAGTGCGGTCGATCTCATTTGGCATGGATGTATTCTCCTTGTGTTGGCAAGGCAGCTGTGCGCCGCCCATATCCTTTATAGTATACCACAACCGCAGCGGGATTTGTAGCGGGCAAATGGCAAAAATATGCCGGGGCAGGCAAAAAACTTTTGCAAAAATCTGAATTTAGAAATCGAGAGAATTCAAGAGAAAACAAGCGATTTTGAGAGTTTCAAAAATTTCCGCTGAAAAAATCCAAAAATCATGTTGACAGGCGCGTTTTTGTGTTGTATACTGACACTCGCGCCCCAAAAGGGCGCCTGAAACGTACAAAAAGCTTATCAGGAGGAAATAGATATGAGCACTACTCTCGTAAAGCCCGCTGAAGTCGAGCGTAAGTGGTACCTGCTCGACGCTGCCGGCAAGAGCCTGGGCCACGTCGCTGCTGAGGCCGCTGTTCTGCTGCGCGGCAAGCAGAAGGTCGATTACACCCCCAACGTTGACTGCGGCGATTTCGTTGTTGTCATCAACTGCGACAAGGCTGTTCTGACCGGCAAGAAGGCCGAGCAGAAGTTCCACATCACCCACAGCAAGTACATCGGCGGCCTGAAGAAGGTCCAGTACAGCAAGCTGATGGCTGAGAACAGCGATCTGGCTATGACCTACGCTGTCA
>CAKTCK010000045.1 GCA_934539245.1 uncultured Faecalibacterium sp. | reverse complement strand
TACAACGGCAAGGTCAAGCTGGTGCAGCCCATCGGCAACTTCCCCCAGATGGCAGACTGGATCAACGAGCAGGAGGGTCTGTACACCCTGTACCTGCGCGGCAGCGAGAAGGGCCAGAAGGTGGACGCAAAGCGGGTGATCTCCTGCGTGTCCGACTGTGTGTGCCCCTACGTTGACGGCAAGTGGGACGAGGTTCTGGCTCTGGCTCGCTCCGAGGATCTGGAGACTGTTGTATCCAACACCACCGAGGCCGGCATCGCCTACACCAAGGGCGACAGCGAGTTCGATCAGGTTCCCCCCAACAGCTTCCCCGCAAAGCTGACCCGCGTGCTGTTCGAGCGCTACAAGGCTTTCAACGGCGCTGCCGATAAGGGTCTGGTCATCCTGAGCTGCGAGCTGATCGACAACAACGGCAAGGAGCTGCAGAAGTGCTGCAACAACTACGCTAAGGATTGGGATCTGGAGCCCGCCTTCATCGACTGGATGAACACCGCCAACACCTTCTGCTCCACTCTGGTGGACCGCATCGTTCCGGGCCGCATCCGTGACCCGCAGGAGCTGGCTGCTCTGGAAGAGGCCAACGGCTACCATGATACCGTTCTGGACGTGGGCGAAGTGTTCGGCGTCTGGGTCATCGAGGGCCCCGCAGGTCTGGAGGACAAGCTGCCGTTTAAGAAGGCCGGCGTCAACGTCATGGTCGTGCCCGACGTTACCCCCTACAAGAAGCGCAAGGTCCGCATCCTGAACGGTGCACACACCGGCTTTGTGCTGGGCGCTTATCTGGCAGGCTTTGATATCGTCCGCGACTGTATGCACAACGATACCGTGCGCGGCTTTATGAACAAGATGCTGCACGAGGAGATCATCCCCACCCTGCCGCTGGACAAGAAGGATCTGGAGGAATTTGCCTCTGCTGTTGAGGACCGCTTCAACAACCCCTTCGTCAACCACGAGCTGATGAGCATCTCCCTGAACTCCACCTCCAAGTGGAAGGCCCGCAACATGCCTTCCTTCCTCGCTTACATCGAGGAGCAGAAGCAGCTGCCCAAGTGCCTGACCATGTCTCTGGCTGCTTACATCGCCTTCTACTCCAACGATATTCAGGAGCGCACCGCTGACGGCCTGATCTGCAAGCGCCCCGCAGGCAACACCTACAAGATCCAGGACGACGCATGGGCTCTGGACTTCTACTACGCACACAAGGACGACACCGCTGCTCAGCTGGTGCACGCTGTGCTGACCAACACCCAGATGTGGGATCAGGATCTGACCAAGATCGAGGGTCTGGAGGCCGCTGTGCTGGCAGATCTGGAAATGATCCGCGCACAGGGTGCCGAGGCTGCTTACAAGAGCTGCCTGTAAGCTGAAAAATCAACCTACCCGCACAACAAAGGGCTGCTGCTTTGGGCAGCAGCCCTTTTGTGCGATACGATAAGGAGAAAAACTATGCCGCAGGCAATTCATATCAGCCCCATCGACAATGTGGTCGTTGCCCTGCACCCCATTGCCAAGGGCACGCTGGTGGAGGTGGACGGTCTTGCCGTCACCGCACTGGAGGATATCCCGCAGGGTCACAAGATGGCAGTCAAGCCCATTAAGAACGGCGAGAACGTCATCAAGTACGGTTTCCCCATCGGTCACGCCACCGCAGACGCCGCCCCCGGCACCTGGATGCACACCCATAATGTGCACACCAACCTGTCCGGCGAGGTGGAGTACAGCTATAACCCCGCCCCGGATCTGGCTCCGCTGCCTAAGGCAGAGCCGGAGACCTTTATGGGCTTCCGCCGCAAGGACGGCCGCGCCGCCATCCGCAACGAGATCTGGATCATCCCCACCGTGGGCTGCGTGAACGATATCGCCAAGAAGATGGTAGCCGACAATCAGGATCTGGTCACCGGCTCCATCGAGGGTCTGTACACCTTCACCCATCCCTTCGGCTGCAGCCAGACCGGCCACGACCACGCACAGACCCGCAAGCTGCTGGCTGCGCTGGTGCGCCACCCCAATGCCGCCGCCGTTCTGGTGCTGCATCTGGGCTGCGAGAACCTGCAGCACGATCAGTTCGTGGAAGAGCTGGGCGAGTACGACCACGACCGCGTCAAGTTCCTGACCTGTCAGGACGTGGAGGACGAGTTTGCCGCCGCCCGCGATATCCTGAAGGAACTGGCTGCCTATGCCGGGCAGTTCAAGCGCGAGCCCATCCCCGTGTCTGAGTTGGTGGTGGGCATGAAGTGCGGCGGCTCGGACGGCCTGTCCGGCATCACCGCCAACCCCACCATCGGCCGCTTCTCCGACATGATGGGCCAGCGCGGCGGCTCTACCGTGCTGACCGAGGTGCCCGAGATGTTCGGTGCAGAGGGCTTCCTGATGGACCGCTGCATCAACAAGGAGGTATTCGTCAAGGCCGAGCACATGATCAACGGCTTCAAGGATTACTTCATCAGCCACAACGAGGTGGTGTACGATAACCCCTCTCCGGGCAACAAGGCCGGCGGCATCACCACGCTGGAAGATAAGAGCTGCGGCTGCGTGCAGAAGGGCGGCACTGCCCCCATCATGGACGTCATCGGCTACGGCGACCCCGTGGTGACCAAGGGCTTGAATATGCTCTACGGCCCCGGCAACGATCTGGTCTCTGCCACCGCCATGACGGCAGCAGGCGCACACCTGATCCTGTTCTCCACCGGCCGCGGCACCCCGTTCTCCGCTCCGGCTCCCACCCTGAAGATCTCCACCAACACTCCGCTGGCAGAGAAGAAGGGCGGCTGGATCGATTTCAACACCGGTGTCATCGCCGATGGTGAAAAGACCATCGACGAGGCTGCAAAGGATCTGCTGGATTTGGTCATCCGCGTGGCCAGCGGCGAGCAGACCAAGGCGGAAAAGCACGGCTTCCGCGAGATCTCCATCTTCAAGGACGGCGTGGTTCTGTAACTGAAAAAAGGGCTGCTGTACGGCAAAAAGCGGTACGGCGGCCTTTTTGTGCATAAAAAGAAAGGAAGTGTATGAAATGTTGGGCACAAATGGAGTGCTGCTATTGACACTGCTGCTTTATGCGGCTATCATTTATGGTGTAGTACGATTGATAAAATATTTTATCCGCTACGGCATCGATTACTACTTCAAAAAGCTGGATGCACAGCAGACCGAGCAAGAGAAATGACCCGCCGGGGCGACCCGGCGGTAATAATAGGAGGCTTTTACTTATGAATCAGATCACCACCCGGTACATCACCGAGAACGGCGCCTGCTACGAGCAGTACGTCATCACCGACCCCGAGGCAAAGACCGCCCTCACCATCACCCCCGAGCGCGGCGGTATGATCACCAGCTTTACGCTGGACGGCGAGGAGTTCGTTTGGACCCGCCGCCCCAATTTCTCGGAGTGCAACCGCCCCCGCTTTGGCGTGCCGGTGCTGTTCCCCAGCTGCGGCAACCCGGACAACGGCGTGCACATCTTTGACGGCAAGGCTTACCCCATGGAGACCCACGGCTTTGCCGACCTGTGCGCATGGGAAGTGGAAAGCGTTGGCCCGGACGGTGTGACGCTGGCACTGGAGTCCACCCCGCTGACCAAGTTCCTCTACCCGTTCGATTTCACCCTGCTGCTCAACTATAATCTGGAGGGCAACAAGGCTCTGGTCAGCCTGACCGTCATCAACGAGGGCGACACCGATATGCCCTTCAGCTTTGGCTACCACCCCTACTTTACCGCCTCCAAGCTGGAGAACGTGGAGTTCGATATCAAGTGCGCTACCTGCTCTGAAAACGCCAAGGGCGAGCAGCCTGCCGCCCCGGAAAAGATCACCCTCACCCGCAAGGAGGGCGCAGACAACACCATCCGTCTGCTGACCGGTGTGCAGTTCCCCATGACCTTTACCGACAAGGGCAACGGCCACAAGGTGACTGTGGACGCGGACGAGACCTTTGACAACGGCGTGCTGTGGCAGCAGGATGCCGAGAGCTTTGTCTGCATGGAGCCTTGGAACGGCTGGGCCAACAGCGTGAACGAGGAAGGCAAGCACGAGGTTCTGGAGCCGGACGAGGCCATGACCAGCGAGTGGAGCATCACCATCGAGAAGGCATAAGGCATAAAACATAAAACGGGCTGCTGTGCAATGTCTGCACGGCAGCCCGTTTTTGTATACCGTTCTTTATGCTTCCAGCACCTTTTTGCCGGTGATGGGGTCGGCAATGCCCAGCAGGGCAAGGATGATGGCCATACGGATGTACACGCCGTTGTGCACCTGATCAAAATAGGCAGCGCGAGGGTCGCTGTCGATCTTCGGCTTGATCTCGTCGATGCGGGGCAGGGGATGGAGCACCGGGGTGTCGGGCTTTGCCAGTGCCAGCGTTTTTGCGTCCAGCTGGTAGCAGCCCTTCAGCCGCAGATAGTCCTCCTCGTTGAAAAAGCGCTCCTGCTGGATGCGGGTCATGTACAGCACATCCAGTTCGGGCAGCTCCGCTTCCAAGTCGGCGGTCTCCTTGTAGGTCTGGTGCAGCGGGGTCAGGGTCTCGTCCTTGAGGTACTGCGGGATGCGCAGCTCCTCCGGCGAGATGAACACGAAGCGGTTGCCCTCGAACTGGCTCAGCGCGGCGGTGAGGGAGTGCACCGTCCTGCCAAATTTCAGGTCGCCGCAGAAGCCGATGGTCAGATGATCCAGCTGTCCCTTGCGCTGGCGGATGGTCATCAGGTCGATCATGGTCTGGGAGGGGTGGGCATGACCGCCGTCACCGGCATTGATCACCGGCACGCGGGCGCACTGGGACGCGCGCAGCGGTGCGCCCTCCTTGGGGTGGCGCATGGCAATGATGTCGGCATAGTTGCTTACCACGCGGGCGGTGTCGGCCACCGTCTCGCCCTTGCTGGCGCTGGAAAGCTGCGCCCCTGCAAAGCCCAGCGTCTTACCGCCCAGCCGCAGCATGGCAGACTCGAAGGAAAGGCGGGTGCGGGTGCTGGGCTCGTAGAACAGGGTAGCCAGAATGCGGCCATCGCACAGATGGGCGTAGGGCGCGGGGTCAGCTTCCATCCGGTCGGCAAGGTCGAGCAGTGCCAGCTGCTCAGCAAGAGAAAAGCTGTTGGGTTCAATAAAGTGTCTCACAGCCATTCTCCTTTCAGCACGAACTTCTCACGCTCGGCACCGGTGGAAACGAACTGGATCTCGTGACCCAGCTGCTTTTCCAGAAACTCTACATACTGCTTTGCGGCCTTGGGCAGCGCGTCCCAGCTTTTGCAGCCGGAGATATCCTTGTTCCAGCCCGGCAGCAGGGTGACCACCGGCTGCACCCGGTCAAGGTCGGATAATGGGTCGAAGCGGGGGATTGATTGAGAATCGGGACCGTCCAGCGTATAACCGGTGATCACCGGGATCTCCTTCATGCCGCTCAGCACGTCCAGCTTGGTCAGGGCGATCTTGTCCGCACCCTGACAGGCCAGACCGTACCGGCTTGCCACGCAGTCAAAGGGGCCTACCCGGCGGGGACGTCCGGTGGCAGCGCCGTACTCGCCGCCAGCCTTGCGCAGCTGCTCGTTCCAAGCTTCGCCCATGGCATTTTCCGCCGCAAAGGGGCCTGCGCCCACGCAGGTGGAATAGGCTTTCAGCACGCCCACAACATGGTCAAGCCTGCAATTGGGAATGCCCGCACCCAGCGGCGCGTAGGCCGCCAGTGTGTTGGAACTGGAAGTGAACGGGAAGATGCCGTAGTCGATATCCCGCATTGCGCCCAGCTGTGCTTCCAGCACGATGCGCTTGCCGCTGTCGTGCGCCTGCTGCAAAAAGGCACCCACGTCGCAGATGAAGGGCGCAAACTGTCCGGCCTGCATCCGGCACCACTCCAGCAGAGCATCGTAGCTCATGGGCTCCTGATGATAGCAGCCTGCAAGCTCCAGATTTTTGGATTCCAGGATCATGTGCAGGCGGTTCTGGACGCGCTCTTCGTCAAGATGCAAAAGGTCGCCCAGACGCAGGGTCTTTTTGCGGTACTTGTCGCTGTAAGCGTAGGCGATGCCCCGGCGGGTAGAACCGAACGCATGGCCCTTCTGGGCAAGGCGGTCCTCTTCCAGCCCGTCCTGTACCTTGTGCCACGGCATGGAGATGGTGGCTTTATCGGAAAGCTTCAGGTTTTCCGGGTCAACCTTCACGCCGCGCTCCTCGATGGCGTCAATCTCTCTGGATAGATGATCCAGATCAATGACCATGCCAGCGCCCAGCACACAGGTCACTTCCGGGTGTAGGATGCCGGAGGGCAGCAGATTCAGGATAAATTTTCCCTGCTCCGTCACAACAGTGTGTCCGGCGTTGTCGCCGCCCTGATAGCGTGCCACGACATCGGCATTTTCGGCCAGCAGGTCGATGACGCGGCCTTTGCCCTCATCGCCCCAGTTGATTCCAGTAACAGCGGTAAGCATAATACTTCATAACCTTCTTCTATAAATTCCCTTGTGCGGTCTCAGGCCGCATTGCCTATTATACGAGGGAAAAGAGAATGTGTAAAAAGTATCCTGCATATGGTCACGATATACTTTTTACATGCTGCGCATAAAAAAGCGGCACAGCCAAACCCGCAGATCCGGCTGTGCCATAAAAAATAGTACTGCTCAGTGGCAGCTGCCGGAGCAGCCGCCCTTGTCGGCGTGGCAGGCGTGAGCGCCGCAGCTGTGGCCCTCTTCGTGATCGTGGTGGGTGCAGCGGGTGTTGGGGTCAAAGACCAGCGTACCGGCAAGATAAGCCGCCGCAGCGCTGTCAGCATCGCCGGTAATGCCGCCGCACAGACGGATACCGGTCTGTGCCAATGCCATCTGTGCCCCGCCGCCAATGCCGCCGCACAGCAGCACATTCACGCCGTTGCGCACCAGAAAGCCCACCAGTGCACCGTGGCCCTGCCCATCGGTGGAGACTACCTCGGCACCGGTAATGCGGCCCTCCTCGGCGGTGTACAGCTTGAACTGCGCAGAGTGGCCGAAGTGCTGGAACACCTGACCATTTTCATAAGGAATTGCAATCTTCATACTAAAAACTCCTTCCTGTGTACGAAATTCTCTTTTCCTATTCTAACAGATTGCGCTGGAATAGGGAAGGGCACCCGCGCTTTTTGCGCCTTTTGGGGCGGTAAACATGGCCGGTATGTAAAAGTGATATCAGAAACTGCTCCAAAATGTATTATAATAGAGCCCGAAAAGAGGGAAAAGTATGAAAACAAAGCATCACGGGCAAATGTCCGAGTCCTTTCTTACGGCGGTGTTCCTTTCGCTGTCCGGCGGCCTACAGGACGCCTACACCTATCTGTTCCGGGGCAAGGTGTTTGCCAATGCCCAGACCGGCAATATCGTGTTGCTGAGCGCCAACATCATGGATGGTCAGTGGGATAAGGTACTGCACTATCTGGTGCCCCTGTGCGCCTTTGCGCTGGGGGTGCTGGTCGCAGAAAAAATGCGGGAGCACTTTCAGGCAATGCAGCGGCTGCACTGGCGGCAGCTGGTGGTGCTGGGCGAGGTGCTGCTGCTGTTTGCAGTGGGCTTTCTGCCGCAATCGCAGAACCTGCTGGCGAACGCCATCGTTTCCTTTTCCTGTGCCATGCAGGTGCAGGCCTTCCGCAAGGTGGACGGCTACGCCTTTGCCAGTACCATGTGCATCGGCGACCTGCGCAGCGGCGTAGAGGCTTTCTGTCTCTGGCGCAAGACCCACGAGCCCCGCGCAAAGGACCGGATGGTGCGGTACTTCGGCATCATCCTGCTGTTCGCGCTGGGGGCAGGGCTGGGCAGCAAGAGCGCAGCGCAGCTGGGCGGCAGAGCCATCTGGCTCTCCTGCGGCTTTTTGCTGGTCAGCTTTGCGCTGATGTTCATCCGGGAGGAGCTGGAAGAGAACCCGGTCATCGAAAAGGATCTGACCGCCATCCGACAGGAGACCCGGGAGATCGACCGCACCCTGAAACAGGAGATACAAGAAGAACAGCGGGAGCTGAAGCAGAGCGTAAAAAAATAAGAGAAAAGGGGCTGCTGCACGTCATTGGTGCAGCAGCCCCTTGCTGTATTGGCTTTATTTGTGCTCTGTGCCCCGGGCACCGGCTTTGGTCAGCAGCTGCTGGAACTTTCGTGCAGCGGTGTTCAGTGGACGGTGATGGTCGTAGACAAGGCAGATGGAGCGGGAGGGGATGATCTCCTGCAAATGCAACTGCACCAGCTCCCCGCTGTTCAGCAGCGGCGCTGCCATGGGCTCCGGCATAAAGGCAAGTCCCAGTTCGCTTTTGACCAGCGTGAGCATCTGGTCGGTGGTGGCGGCCTCGGTGTCCGGTTTCAGCACCGCGTCGTGTTCCAGAAAGAACTGCCGGTAAAAGCTGCGGGTCATGCTTTCCTCATTCAGGCAGATCAGGGGATAACTTGCCAGCTCCTTCAGGTTCAGGGTCTGGCTTGCCAGCGCCGTAAAGGTCTTGCCACCCACAAGGACTTCGTAAAAGGGCATCAGCTCTACTATTTTCAGCCCGTTTTCCACCTCTGCGGGGGTGGTCACGATGGCAAAATCCACCTCGCCGTTGCGTACCGCCTGCACCGCCTGCGGGGTGGAGTGGTTGGAGATGCGCAGCCGGATGCCCGGGTACTTGGTGTGGAACGCGCGCAGCTTTTCGGACAGGTAGATGTTCAAAGCGGTCTCGGTTGTGCTGATGCTGATGGCACCGTGCTCCAGCGTGGCGCTGGCGCTCAGTTCCTCTTCTGCATCTTGGATCTGCACCGCCGCCGAGGCGATGCGGGAGTACAGCAGCTCCCCCTCCGGCGTTAAGGTGACGCCCCGGTTGGAGCGGATGAACAGCACGCAGTTCAGCTGACTTTCCAGCCGGTTCATGGCGTGGGTGATGTTGGGCTGGTTGTTGCCCAGCACCCGCGCAGCGCGGGTAAAGTTCTGATACTTTGCCACATAGTAGAAGATCTTGTAGTATTCCCAGTCCACATACATGGGTGCAGCTCCTCTTTCCTGTTCAATGATGCCCGATGCTTTATACATCCTTTTGATTTGTATCATAACACGGCGCGCTGGAATTGCAAGTGTTTTTTGCGGGAGAGGGAAAGGCAGGGGAAAAGAAAAACTCCGGCACCTATTGGATACCGGAGTTCTTGGTGGGCGCGGGTGGATTACGCGAGCCGCGCTGCTAAAAACAGCCCAATGGGCTGTTTTTACGCTGTCTTCTGCGACAGCGCCGCAGCTGTTCGAATCCACCCGCTCTATGAGTTTAATCTCGTCACAAAACAAAAACCTCAGCGTATTTGCATACGTTGAGGTTTTTTGGTGGGCGCGGGTGGATTCGAACCACCGAAGCTGAAAGCAGCAGATTTACAGTCTGTCCCCATTGGCCACTCGGGAACACGCCCATATTCATTTGTTGTGCGTCCGTACGCCGGACGACTTATTTATTTTAGCATGAGAAGGGGGATTTGTCAACTGTCTTTTTCACTTTTTTTCAGTAAATTCAAACGGCATCCGACAAAGGCCGGAAAGAATGCGATAACAGGTGCTTTTTATGGGAACAGGGTGTGATTTTGGTGCAACTGCCGAAAAGAAAAGACAAAAATTATATAAATCACATAATTTATTACACTGTAGTTGCAAGCAAGACGGAAAGGTGCTATCATAGCACTGTGTCGCCGTGAAATACGGCGGTGGGAAAGTAAACGACAGCTGAAAAAGAAAGGCGCGGCGTAAGCTATGACGATACAGGAATGCTATAAAAAGATGGGCGCAGACTATCAGGAGGTGCTGGGGCGGCTGTATAACGAGGCTATGATCTGCAAATTTGTGCGGATGTTTTTGCAGGATGACAGCTTTCAGATTTTGGAGGAAGCACTGCGCAGGGGGGACGTGAAAGAGGCATTCCGCGGGGCACATACCCTCAAGGGCGTCTGCCAGAATCTGGGCTTTTCCAACCTGTATGCGCCCACCTATACCCTGACCGAGACTTTGCGCGCCGGGCAGCTGGAGGGCACACAGGAACAGTTTGCAAAGGTGGCAGAGCAGTACAAGCGCACGGTGGATGCCATCCGCGCGCTGGACTAAAAATTAATGCGGTGTCGGGCGGCTTTTGAGCTGCCCGGCATTGTTCTTTTACGGGTGCGGCTGAAAACGGCAGAACCGCCCCTTGTACTGCCGTGCAGTTTGCGGTATGATAGTCAAAAAGAGGGAAGGAGAACTATTATGTCCAAACATATCCTTGTCTGCCTGCCCATCAGCGCAGAGCAGAAGGCCCGCATTGAGGCGGTGCAGGACTTTGCATATCGCTTTACGACCTCGGATACCGCCACGGCAGAGGATGCCCTGTGGGCCGATGCTGTGCTGGGCAACCTGCCGGTGCCGCTGATCCGCCAGAACGGCCATCTGGAGTGGTTCCAGTCCAACGCAGCCGGCCTGAATAACTATCTGGAGCCGGGGGTGCTGCCGGAGAACTGCGTCGTGACCAACGCCACCGGTGCTTACGGTCTGGCGATCAGCGAGTGCATGCTGGCAATGTGGCTCAGCCTGCTCAAGGAGCTGCCCACCTACCGGGACAACCAGCGGGAGCACCGCTGGGCACCCACCGGTCACTCTGTTGGCAGCATTGCGGGCAGCCGGGTGCTGTGCGTGGGCATGGGCGATATTGGCTCTAACTTTGCCCGACGGGCGTATGCGCTGGGTGCCGAGGTGGTAGGCGTGCGCCGCACCGTGCACCCGGACACCCCCTGCCCGGACTACTGCACCCGGGTGGTGGCGCAGAGCGAATTAGACGCAGAACTGCCGCAGGCAGACCTTGTGGCGCTGAGCCTGCCCGGCACGCCGGAGACGCTGCATCTGTTCAACGCAGAGCGGCTGGCGCTCTGCAAGCCCGGTGCCATCCTGCTCAACGTGGGGCGCGGCACCACCGTGGACGGTGAGGCACTGGCAGCCGCCGTGCACAGCGGGCGGCTTTCCGGCGCAGGGCTGGACGTGACCGACCCCGAGCCGCTGCCGCCGGAGCATCCCCTGTGGGCAGAGCCCAACGTGATCATGACGCCACATGTCACCGGCGGTTTCAGTCTGCCCAAGACACTGGACAACATCGTGGATATCTTTGCGCACAACCTCAAGCGCTATGCCGCCGGTCAGCCGCTGGATAACCAGATGGATCGCCGCACCCAGTACGCCAGCGGTGCACGGCTGCAAAGCACCCTGTAAAACCGGCGCTGCTTGACAAAACGGCGTGGGGGCATTATACTACAAATAGAAAAGGTGCTGTCTGCAATGGTCAGCTTCCTTTAGCTAAGTACGTCAATAAGAATGACCGCTCAGGAATTGGAACGCTGGGGCGGTCATTTCTTATTGTTATGAATCTCCTGAAAGATCGCCCACGAAATCTTGAACGTGATCCCGACTGTGCCGCCAATAATGACGAACAGCTGCAGAACGTTATCCAGTGTCATGTGGCATCCCCCCTTTCGCGTTTGCGTCCGGGGGAACCAGACAATAAGGTTTCACAGCCCCCGGAAGCTTGCCGGAGGAAGCTAGACCACCTTTTGTGCAGACAGCACCTGCCGCTTTTAGTGCGGCAGACTAAGTATAACATAATCCAACATGTTCTACAATGAAAAATGACCTGCTGCACAGTGCTTGTACAGCAGGTCATTTGCGTTAAAGGGGTGATTTTTACAGCATCACTGCGCCTGTGCAAGGCAGGCGTCCATGGCGGTAAAGATGGCCTCGCTGGTCATGGTGGAGCCGGTGATAGCGTCTACACCGGCGGTGGAACCGGTCTGTGTCAGCTGGGCTGCCAGCGTCTCAGCGGCCTTGCCGCCCAAGTCCGGGGTCTCGGCAGAGGCGTCTACCTGTACGGCGGTCACCTTGCCGCCGGTCACGGTGACTGTGACGGTCACCTCACTCAGGCAGCCCTGTGCAGAGGAGGTGTAGCTGCCATCGGTCAGGGGGGCGGCGTTGTCGGCGGCGGGTACGGTGCCGGTGTTGTGGATATACAGGTTCAGCACAATGCCCATCAGCACGGTGGCTGCCAGCATGAGCAGGATATTACGGGTCATTTTTGCGGTCATGGTATGGTATCTTCTCCTTGCGGGTGATTATTTTGCGGGCTTGAAGCTGTCGCGCAGGGTGACCACCCGGTTATACACGCCGGGGTTCTTGCTGTCCGGGGTAAAGAAACCGGTGCGCACGAACTGGAACTTTTCGCCGGGCTTTGCGTCCTTCAGGCTCTCTTCCAGCTTGCAGCCGGTGCGCACGGTGACGCTTTCCGGGTTCAGGTAGTCCTTGTAGTCGCTGCCCTCGGGGATGCCGTTCATGTTGGCTTCGGTGAACAGCTTGTCGTACAGGCGCACCTCGGCATCCACACAGTGTGCGGCACTTACCCAGTGGATGGTGCCCTTGACCTTGCGGCCATCGGCGGGGTTGCCGTTACCGGTCTCGAGATCGGCGGTGCAGTGGATGGCGGCAATGCTGCCATCGGCGTTCTTGTCCACGCCGGTACACTTGACGATATAAGCACCCATCAGGCGTACCTCGCCGTCCACGGTCAGGCGCTTGAACTTGGGAGGCGGTACCTCAGCGAAGTCCTCGGCGTCGATCCACAGCTCGCGGGTAAAGGCTACCTTGCGGGTGGTGGTGTCGTTGGCCTCGCGGTTGGGGTTGTTGGCTACGTCAAAGTACTCGGTCTTGTCGGCGGGGTAGTTGTCCACCACCAGCTTGACCGGCTCCAGTACGGCAATGCGGCGCTGTGCGGTCAGATCCAGCTCGCTGCGGATGCAGGCTTCCAGCTGGCGCATATCGATCAGGTTGTCAGACTTGGAGATGCCGGCCTCCCGCACAAAGGTGAAGATGGAGGTGGGGGTGTAGCCGCGGCGGCGCAGACCGCACAGGGTAGGCATACGGGGATCGTCCCAGCCGTCCACGATGCCCATCTCCACCAGCTCGCGCAGGTAGCGCTTGCTCATGACCGTGTTGGTCATGTTCAGGCGGGCGAACTCGCGCTGCTTGGGGAACTCGGCGCCGAAGATGTTCTCGATGACCCAGTTGTACAGCGGGCGATGGTTCTCGAACTCCAGACTGCACATGCTGTGGGTGATACCCTCAATGGCGTCCTGAATGGGGTGAGCGAAGTCGTACATGGGGTAGATGCACCACTTGTTGCCCTGACGGTGATGCTCGGCGTACTTGATGCGGTAGATGGCCGGGTCACGCATATTCATGTTGGGGCTTGCCAGATCGATCTTGGCGCGCAGGGTCTTTTCGCCCTCCTTGAACTCACCGGCACGCATCCGGCGGAACAGGTCAAGGTTCTCCTCCGGGCTGCGGTCGCGCCACGGGGACGGACGGGAGGGCTTGCCGGCATCGGAGCCGCGGTACTCGCGCATCTCCTCGCGGGTCAGGTCATCCACATAGGCTTTCCCCTCGGTGATCAGCTTCTCGGCATACTCGTAGCACTTATCAAAGTAATCGCTGCCGTAGAAGATGCCGCCGTTGGGGTCGGCACCCAGCCAGTGCAGATCCTCGATGATGCTGTTGACATACTCCTCGCCTTCGCGGGCGGGGTTGGTGTCGTCCAGACGCAGGTTGAATTTTCCGCCGTACTGGTTGGCAATGGACCAGTTGATATAGATGGCCTTGGCGCTGCCGATGTGCAGATAGCCGTTGGGCTCCGGCGGGAAGCGGGTGTGGATCTGCTGCACCTTGCCCTCGGCAAGGTCGGCGTCGATGATATCTGTCAGAAAGTTTTTATCAGCCATATAGGTTCCCCCTGTCAGGGCACGCAACGTGCCCCCTTTTACTCATAATACTATATAATACACTATTTTGCGTTTTTCTTCAAGTATGGAGTTGCACAGCAGGGGAGAGAACACGGTGATAGAAGGATGTTTTTTCCGCTTACCGCCGAAGCGGCGGGTCCGGCACGAAAATCATGGTGCCCCGGGCGGAAAAAAGCAGCTGCGGCATCATGCAGCTGTACCCCAGCCACAGCACCGCCAGAATGCACAGCACCAAGAGCACCCGGCGCAAAAGTACCGGATGCCGGGCGGGGGAATGTCGTTTTCTGCGGTCACGCTGCATAGGCTGTGCCCTCCTTTTTCAGGTTCTGCCCAGCTTATGCCGCAGCAGAAAGAATTGTGCACCGGCGGGGTTTGTGGTAAGATAACAGGGAAGAACCACGGAGGAACTGCTTATGCTGACCATTACACTGCTGGGCACGGCTGCCACCATGCCGCTGCCGGAGCGCGCCCTGACCGCCGCTGTGGCAGAGTGCGGCGGGCACAGCCTGCTGCTGGACTGCGGCGAGGGCACCCAGACCGCCGCCCGCCGCGCCGGGGTGAACCTGATGCGTGCGGACGCCATCTGCCTGACCCACTACCACGGGGACCATATCTTTGGCCTGCCCGGGCTTTTGCAGACCCTTGGGGCGCAGGGGCGCACCCGTCCGCTGGCGCTGCTGGGGCCGGAGGGGCTTTTGGAGGTCTGGCAGGCGGTGTATGCCCTGACCGGGCCGCTGCCCTATGCGGTAAAGCCGCTGGTCTGTCGCGCCGGGCAGTCGGTGGCGCTGGAAACGCTTTCGGCGGGGTGGCCTGCAGGGGCGGTGCTGCTGCCGGTGGCAACAAAGCACCGGGTGCGCAGTCTGGGCTACCGGCTGGAACTGCCCCGGGCGGGCAGGTTTGACCCGGAAAAGGCGCGGGCGCTGGGCGTACCGGTGACCCAGTGGCGGCTTTTGCAGCGGGGACAGGCTGTCCCGCTGGCAGAGCGCACGGTGCAGCCCGCTGAGGTGCTGGGCGCACCCCGCAAGGGGCTGCGGTTCATCTTTTCCGGCGACAGTGCGCCCTGCCCGGCGCTGGAACAGGCGGCGCAGGGGGCAGACCTTCTGCTCTGCGATGCCACCTATGCCCTGCCGGAGCAGCAGGAACAGGCCGCGCAGTGGGGGCACAGCACCTTTGGGCAGAGCGCGGCGCTGGCGGAAAGGGCCGGAGCAAAGCGGCTGTGGCTGGTGCACTATTCCCCTATGATCACCGACCCGGAGGAGCATCTTGCACAGGCGCAAAGCATCTTCCCGGCGGCAGAATGCGGCTTTGACGGCAAGCGCATCACCCTGCATTACGAGGAGAACGAGGAATGAAGCTGACACTTGACCCCGGGGCAGCTGCCCTGTTGGACACCCTGCACGCGGCGGGCTATGCAGCCTATGCCGTGGGCGGCTGCGTGCGGGACAGTCTTTTGGGGCGCACCGCCCACGACTGGGACCTGTGCACCAGCGCCCTGCCGCAGCAGGTGATGGAGCTGTTCGGGGCAGAGCGGTGCATCCCCACCGGTTTGCAGCACGGCACAGTCACCATCAAATACGGCGGGCAGCTGTATGAGACTACTACCTTCCGCACCGAGGGCAGCTATACCGATGGCCGTCACCCGGACGCAGTGCAGTTCGTACCGGACGTGCGGGAGGATCTTGCCCGGCGGGATTTTACCATCAACGCCATGGCGTATAATGAGGCCGAGGGTCTGGTAGACCCCTTTGGCGGGCAAAAAGACCTGCAAAACGGTCTGCTGCGGGCGGTAGGTGAGCCGCAGCAGCGCTTTACCGAGGACGCGCTGCGCATTCTGCGGCTGTACCGCTTTGCCGCAAGATTCGGCTTTGCACTGGACGCAGCCACCGCACGGGCGGCGCAGCAGCTGGCACCCCATCTGGACTGCATCTCCGCCGAACGCATTCAGGAGGAGCTGGCAAAACTGCTGGCAGCTCCGCAGCCGGGGGTGTATCTGGAACCCGCCGTGCTGGCGGTGGTGCTGCCGGAGTTGACCCCGGCGGCGCTTGAAGCCGCAAGGCCGGTGGTGGATGCCTGCCCGGCGGGAGAGGAAAAACTGCCGGTGCGCTGGGCGGCGCTGCTGGGCGCTCTGGGCGAGGCCGACACCCGCCGGGTGCTCAAGCGGCTGCGCTGCTCCAACGCCTGCATCGAGGAGACCGCAGTGCTGGTGCGGGAAACGGCAGGGCAGGGCGTGTGCGGGAGCTTTCTCCTCGGACACGAGTTCGAGTTGCGGCACCCAACGGATGCTTCGTGCCTTGAGCAGCACTCGCATCCTGCTGGCCGCTGCCCCAACAGCAACTCCTTGTTTCCGCCGCAGGCGGCAGTCGTTGCTGTTGCAGACCATTCCATCGCCCGCCCTACTGCCTGCGGCAGCAGGGTCCCACCCCAGCGGACGGTCCTCGGAGAAACTCCCGCAC
>CAKTCK010000044.1 GCA_934539245.1 uncultured Faecalibacterium sp. | reverse complement strand
TCCAGCGTGGTCGCACCGATGCAGTGCAGCTCGCCCCGGGCCAGCATGGGCTTGAGCAGGTTGCCTGCGTCCATGGCACCGTCGGTCTTACCGGCACCCACGATGGTGTGCAGCTCATCGATGAAGAGGATGATCTTGCCCTCGCTCTTCTTCACCTCGTTCAGCACGCTCTTCAAGCGCTCCTCAAACTCGCCGCGGTACTTTGCACCAGCCACCAGAGCGCCCATGTCCAGACTGAACACGGTGCGGTCTTTCAGGTTTTCGGGCACATCGCCGCGCACGATACGCTGCGCCAGACCCTCAGCGATGGCAGTTTTACCAACGCCGGGCTCGCCGATCAGGCAGGGGTTGTTTTTGGTCTTACGGGACAGGATACGGATCACATTGCGGATCTCCTGATCGCGTCCGATGACGGGGTCCAGCTTCTGCTTGCGGGCAAGCTCCACCAGATCCTGACCGTACTTCTGCAGCGCGTTGTAGGTGTCCTCCGGGTTATCGGTGGTCACCCGCTGGTTGCCGCGCACGGCGGTAAGCTGCTGCAAAAAGGCGTCCTTTTTCAGGTTGAAGGCGCGGAACAGCTCACTGGTGGTCTGGTCCTGCTCGTCCAGCAGGCCAAGGAACAGGTGCTCCACGCTGATGAAGTCGTCCTTCATGGCCTTGGCTTCGCGGGCGGCGGCGCTGAGCACCTTATCAGTGGCCTGCGAGATATAGACCTTATCGGGGTCACGACCGGAGCCGGACACCCGGGGCAGCGCGGAAAGCTTTTCCGCCACGGCGGCGGCAAAGCTGCCGGGGTCAACATTCAGCTTTTGCAGCAGCTGGGGGATCAGGCCGTTTTCCTGCGCAGCCAGTGCGTGCAGCAGGTGGGCGGGCTCCAGCGCATTGTGCTGGTACTCCACAGCCAGCTGCTGGGCGGCCTGCAGAGCCTCAAGGGTCTTTTGGGTATATTGATTGGTATTCATAAAGTCAAGCCTCCATTCATACCGGAAGGTTTATTTTAGCGGACAGGTAAGTTCTTTGCTAACAGCTCCGTGCCCGGCGGCGGCAGAGCCGTGAGTTAATTATATAGATGTTCTTCTTCATGGTCTTGCGCACCTCCTGCGGAGCAGCTCGTTTTGTTTTTAGCACTCTATCTGCTCGACTGCTAAAACTATACTCCTGTCCACCCACTTTGTCAATAGGGTTCACAAAAAGTTTGCAGAATAGACGCAAACCCATGCTTTTCTGCCGGGCAGAAACAAAAAAGCTCCCCCTTTCGGGGGAGCTGGCATCGCGCAGCGATGACTGAGCGGGTTCTTATTTCAGCGCTTCTTCCAGCACCTTCAGCAGGTGCGGGATATCCAGCGGCTTTGCGATATGGCCGTTCATACCCGCATTCAAGGCGTTCTGCTTATCCTCCTCAAAGGCGTTGGCGGTCATGGCAAAAATGGGGATGCCCGCTTTGTGCGGGTCGGGCAGAGCGCGGATGCGCCGGGTAGCTTCGTAGCCGTCCATCCGAGGCATCTGGATGTCCATCAAGATCAGGTCGTACTGCCCGGGCGCGGCCTGCTCCATCTTTTCCACTGCTTCAACACCGTCCTCGGCGGTATCCACAAGGAAGCCTGCTTCCTTCAAGATCTCCATAGCGATTTCCCGGTTCAGGGCGTTATCCTCCACCAGCAGCAGACGCTTGCCGTCAAAATTTGCCTTGGGCTGCGGGGCGGACGTCCGGGTCGGCTGCACCCGGAAGGGCTCTGCCAGTACCTTGCGCAGCTCCGAGAGGAACAGCGGCTTTTCGCAGAAAGCGGTCACACCGGCGGCGCGCGCTTCCTCCTCGATATCTGCCCAGTCGTAGGCGGTCAGGATGATGATGGGGCAGTCGTCTCCGATGATCTTGCGGACCTGCCGCACGATCTCGATACCGTTCATATCCGGGATGAGCCAGTCGATGATATACACGCTGAAAGCATCGCCCTGCTCCACGGCGTACTTAGTGCGGATGACCGCTTCCTTGCCGGAGATGGTCCACTCCGGGCGCATACCGATCTTGGAAAGCATGGTGCTGACGCTCAGGCAGGTGTTGGTGTCGTCGTCTGCCACCAGTGCCCGCAGCCCTTCCAGCTGGGGCAGCTGTTTGATCTCCGCCTTCTGCCCGCTGAGGGGGAAGCAAAGGTTCACGATGAACTCGCTGCCCTTGCCCGGCTCGCTTTCAAGGGTGATGGTGCCGCCCATCAGGTCTACGATATTCTTGGTGATGGAAAGGCCCAGACCCGTGCCCTGAATGCCGCTGACGGTGGAGCTTTCCTCCCGGGTGAACTCCTCAAAGATATGCTTCTGGAACTCCTTGTTGATGCCGATGCCGTTATCTTTAATGCGGAACTCATAATTGCCGCAGCCCTTGGGTGCACCGGGCTTTTGGGCAATGCGGATGCTCACCATGCCGCCGGTGGGGGTGAACTTGATGGCATTGGAAAGGATGTTCAGCAGCACCTGATTCAGCCGCAGCGGGTCGGTGATGATATCCTCGTCCACCACATCCATGGTGTCGATGAACAGCGCCAAGCGCTTGGAGCTGATATTGGGCTGGATGATAGAGCGTACATCGTGCACGAGATCCGGCAGATGCACCGCCTTTTCCTCGATCTTTACCTTGCCGCTCTCGATACGACTCATATCCAGCACATCATTGATAAGGGAGAGCAGGTGCTGGCTGGAAATAGAGATCTTTTTCAGGTAGTCCAGCACCTGTTCCTTATTCTCAATATGGGTCGCTGCCAGCGAGGTGAAGCCGATAATGGCGTTCATCGGGGTGCGGATGTCGTGGCTCATGTTGAACAAGAACTCCCGCTTGGCGCGGTTTGCCGCTGCCTCGTGCCGGATGGCAAGCTCCAGCTTGCGGTTCTGCTCTTCCAGCTGGGCGTGGTACTTCTGCTCCTGCTCTTTGCGCTGCTGCTCCGCAGCCGCCGCCGAGCGGCGGCGCAGCATTTGCAGCACTGCCACGAAGATCAGATAGAAGATCAGTGCCGTCAGCAGTGTGCTGCTGCAATTGCGGAACACCGATTTTTCGTTAATATAGATATACAGGTCAAAATTCCGTCCGTTGCTGTACATACCGAAATAGCAGCCGGAGTTCTGCCAGTCGCGGGTGTGGGTCAAAGTGTCGGGCGCACCGGCTTTGCGGATGCCCTGCACCAGCGGGCTGTTCGTGGTGTACAGCCCGATAAGGCTTGGGTCGTTTGCGGCGATCACTTTGTTATCCTGCACGATGAAGATGGTGCCGCTGACGTTCTGGGGGTAGCCGTCCAGCACGCTCTGGATGGACAGGGCTGCTCCCTCCACAAACTCCGGCGGGGTCACCCGGTAAGCCAGCAGTACGGCATCCCCTGCTGCGGCGCGGCGGGTGGCGACATCCACCGCCGTGCCATCCTGCAGCAGAATGCGCTTGACGTAGGTCTTTTGCGGGTTTTGCAGCACGTTCAGCGCAGCTTGCTCCCGCAGCGATTCGGCAAACTGTGCGTAGCCGATATTACCACTTGTATATTCGCACAATAATTTTCCATCTGCGTCCAGTACGGCAATGCCGGTAAGCCAGAGGGATTCCGTTTCTGCCCGGAGGCTTTCGGGGTCGTAGAGGTCTAAGGCGTCATTTTCCGCCAGCTGCCGCACCGACACCGCCATCCGGCGCAGCGCCTTTGCGGTGATGGTGTCGTTATGTTTTTCATAGCTGGTGGACTGCACCTTTACAAAATTCATAGTGCGGACGAAGTATTCCCCGATGGAGTGCATGGAGTCCCTCCCGGAGAAGAGAGCCACTGCCAGCAAAAGCAGCACACCCATCAGCAGATAAAGCGCCGCCACCCGCATACCGGAGGGGAAGGTTTTCTTGTTACGGTTCAAGGGCGTCCACCTCCAGATATTTTTCCGGGTCCGGCAGATACCTGCCTACGATCTGCTTCATCGTGCCGTCGGCGCGCATAGCGGCAAAGGTCTCAGTCAGCTTTTCGTCCAGCCCGCGGGTGTCGTTCAGGGCAAACGCCACGCCGATGCCGGTGACCAGTAGCGGCTCTTCCAGAATGCGGAAATTGGCATCGCAGTCCTGCATATACTGCAAAATGGCAGTCTCGTGGGCGGCAATGGCGTCCACATAGCCGCAGTTCAGCATGGCGTACTGCACGCTGCGGTCCTCGGTGCTCAGCAGTTCCCCCAGCTGCGGGATGCGGGGGTCGGTGCCGCCGAGGAAAATTTCCTCCGGCTTGGTGGTGCTTTGCACCATCATGGTCTTGCCCGCAAGGTCGGCAAGCGTTTCAATGCCGCCGTCCGCATTGACCGCCACCACCTGACGGCTGGTCATATACGGCCCTGCCCAGCGGTACAGCTGCGCCCGCCCGTCCATGGAAAAGCAGCCCCAGATGCAGTCGATAGCACCGCTTTCCACCAGATTGGTTTTCTGCTCCCAGTCAATGAGCTCGATCCGCACCGCATACCCCATGCGGGCAAAGGCCTCGGTGGCAATGTCCACATCAATGCCGGTGGGCGTGCTGTCATTGCTCAGGTAGATAAAAGGCGGGTAGGAATCGCTGCCCACCGTAAGTACGGGCAGCGATTCCGCAGCCTGCGTTTTGCCGCAGGCGGTCAGCCCGGCTGCCGCAGCCGCCGCGCACACTTTTAAAAAGGTGCGGCGGGATATTTTACAGTTGGATCTCTGTTTTGTCACGCGTAGTTATCCTCACATTACCATTGTAAAATTTCCTGTTTCAGTTCCCCCTGCACGTCCAGCAGACACTGCATCAGCAGCGGGTTGAACGTCCCGCATTCACCGTTTGTGATCATCTGAACGGCGGTCTCGTGCGGGAACGCCTTTTTGTAGCACCGCTCACTGGTCAGCGCATCGTACACGTCTGCCATGGAGACCAGCTGCGCGCTGATGGGGATATCGTCGCCCTTCAGCCCGTCCGGGTATCCCCTGCCGTCCCAGCGCTCGTGGTGCCAGCGGGCGATCTCGTAGGCGGTCTGCAAAAGCGGCTGCTCGGCAAAGCTTTCGGTCTTTTGCAGCATCTCTGCGCCCAGCATACTGTGGGTCTTGATCACCGCAAATTCCTCTGCGGTCAGCCTGCCGGGCTTATTCAGGATGGCTTCATCAATGCCGATTTTGCCGATATCGTGCAGCGCCGAGGCAAGCGGGATATCATCCTGCTGCTCGGGGGTCAGGTCGTAGCGGTTGGTCAGCTCCATCAGACGGTGCAGCAGCGTCTCGGTGATGACGCGGATGTGCCGCACATGGGAGCCGGACTCACCGTTGCGGAACTCCACGATCTGGCTGAGCACGCCCACCAGCACATCGGTGTTCTTTTCGCGGGCGCGGATCTGGTCAGAGACCATCTGCACCAGCCGCCGCTGCTTTGCATACAGCTTGATGGTGTTGACCACCCGGCGGTAGACGATTTTGGCATCAAAGGGGCGGCTGACGTAGTCGCTTGCGCCCAGTTCGTATGCCTTGCGGATGACTTCTTCCGAGTCGTCGCTGGAGATCATGATCACCGGCACATCCTCGATGGTGTGGTTGGTGTTCATGGTGCGCAGCACCTCAAAGCCGTCCATGACCGGCATATTGATATCCAGCAGCACCAGCGAGATCTGCCCCGCCTTTGCCCGCAGCAGTTCCAGACACCGTTTGCCGTTCTCAGCTTCCAGAATGCGGTAGTCATCGCCCAGAATGCTGGCAAGCACCATGCGGTTCATCATGGAGTCGTCCACCAGCAGGATGGCGGGCTTTTCCTCTAAGAGTTCCTCCTGCGCCGCCAACCGGCCGTCCTGTGTGTCCACCGCCACGGCGTCCTTGTAGTTTTTTGCCTGATACATTAAAAAGTCTGCCCGGTGCACCACGCTCTCCATAGAGTCGGCAAGGGTCTGCATCGCGCCGCCGATGCTCAGCGAGAGCCGGAAATGGGGGTAGCCCGGCACCACCGCCTTTTGCACGGCATCGCGGATCTGCTCCAGCTTTGTCTTGAGGTAATCTGCCGGAATGCCGGGCAGCACCAGCAAAAACTCATCGCCGCCGTAGCGGATCAACAGATCCGTCTCCCGGATGCAGCTGCGGATGGCCTTTGCAACGGCTTCCAGCGCCATATCTCCGGCGTGGTGGCCGTAGGTATCGTTGCAGATCTTAAAATCGTCGATATCCATCAGGGCGATGCCCGCCGGGCCGATGTTGTTGCGCACCACTTCCTCGTAATAGCGGCGGTTGAAGGTGCCGGTCAGGGCGTCCCGGTTCAGCCGCTGCTGGTAGCGCTGCTCTTTTTCCATATTTCGGGCAGTGGTCTGAGCGAACTGCGCCTTTTGCTCCTCCATCTGCTGCATCATCCGCAGCAGGTTGTGGTTGGCGGTTTCCAGCGCCTCCCGCTGGGTGCGGTTCTGCTGTTCCAGCTTTTCCCGCAGCTCCATATAGGGAGTGATATCCGTGATAATACCCACGATATAGCTGCTGCCGCGCCACTCTACCCTATGGGCGGCGCTGGAGACCCAGCGGTAGCCATTTTTACCCAGCAGCCGAAAGATGCTGTCGCCGTCCTGTGCGTAGCCGCTGCCATTTTCCGCGTTCCGATAACGCAGCCCGCTTTCCAAATCGTCCGGGTGCACCAGCGGGGTGTAGCGGTTATCGAACTTTGCCACAAACTCTGCCCGTTCCCAGCCCAGTATTTCCAGAAAACGGTCGCTAATATAAGCAAACGGATAGCCGTTTTCCGGGTCATCTGTGCAGCAGTGAAGGCCGCCCGGCACATTCTGTGCACAAAAGCCCGCTGTCATACATACTTCGTTTGTTGTCTCGTCTGTATCCATTTGGTTTTCCCTGTCTCTTTCTCCGTGCACCGCGCCTTGGCAGCACGCGGTACACCCTGTTGCCGCAATTTGCAAATTTATTTTCCTATGATGCCCCGATTTTGGGCGTACTGTAACAGTGTAATTTTATCATCAAAACCGCCTAGATGCAAGCATTTTTTGCCAGTTTTGACAATAGAAAGGCAAGTAAGATCTATCAGAAAAAAGTTACAAGGGCAGCATCCTCGCCCTCTCAGTCAAATCCTGCGGATTTGCCAGATTCCCCCTTTTGTCGCTGCGCGACATCTTCCCCCGGCGCGGGGGAAGTCTTTCCTCAAAGGGAGAGCCTCTGGCGAAACCACGAACTTTGCAGTTTGACCGGAAACTTTTCCGCCATGCCAAGGCCTCTCCCTTTGGGAGAGGTGGCAGTGAGCGAAGCGAACTGACGGAGAGGGCGAGCCCGCTAAAATTATTCTACGCAGCAAAAAAGCCGCCGCACAAAAAGTGCAGCGGCTTTGCGGGGTGTCACATCACAGCCAGCGCTCTGCGATGATCCACCACATACCGGGCAGATTGATCCGACCCAGCAGATGCTCCAATACGATCAGCATGGTATTCTCCTTTCAGACCGTCCGTTTTCAGCCGAACAGCCCCTTTAGCAAAAATAGAAGCAGCTTAGTAAAGCTGCCGCCGCCCAAAAGGCTGAGCAGCGGCCCAAGGCTTTGAAACATGGAAGGTTTGCTCCTTTCGTTTCATTCCGTCCCGGCTGCTGCCGGGTGCCGGTCTGCCTTATATACGAACCAGCCCGCCGCAGGATTGCAAATACCATGGTGGTAAATGATGGAAAGATTAGAACGCTTCCATGCCGGGGTAGACAGCGCTTTCGCCCAGCTGCTCCTCAATGCGCAGCAGCTGGTTGTACTTCGCCACACGCTCGGTACGGCTGGGCGCACCGGTCTTGATCTGGCAGGTGTTCAGCGCCACAGCCAAGTCCGCAATGGTGGTGTCCTCGGTCTCGCCGGAGCGGTGGGAGCTGATGGCGTTGTAACCGGCCTTGTGCGCCATCTTGATGGCTTCCAAGGTCTCGGAGACAGAGCCGATCTGGTTCAGCTTGATCAGGATGGCGTTGCCCGCACCCAGCTGGATGCCCTTTGCCAGACGCTCGGTGTTGGTCACAAACAGGTCATCACCCACCAGCTGCACCTTGCCGCCCAGCTCGCGGGTCATCTGCTGCCAGCCTTCCCAGTCCTCTTCGTCCAGACCGTCCTCGATGGAGATGATGGGGTACTTTTCCACAAGGCTCTTCCAGTGTGCGATCAGCTCGGCAGAGGTGAACTCGGTGCCCGCCTTGGGCAGCTTGTAGAAGCCCTTGCCCTTGGGGCTCTTCCACTCGGAAGCGGCGGCATCCATTGCCAGCATAAAGTCCTTGCCCGGCACATAACCCGCCTTTTCGATGGCAGCCAAAATGGTCTCGATAGTCTCCTCGTCGCTGGAAAGGTTGGGCGCAAAGCCGCCCTCATCGCCCACAGAGGTAGCCAGACCCTTGGACTTCAGGATAGCAGCCAGTGCATGGAACACCTCGGCGCACCAGCGCAGCGCTTCCTTAAAGGAGGGTGCACCCACCGGCATGATCATGAATTCCTGTGTGTCCACGGTGTTGGTGGCGTGTGCGCCGCCGTTCAGGATGTTCATCATGGGCACGGGCAGGCGGTTGCCGTTTACGCCACCCAGAAAACGGTACAGCGGCATTTCCAGCGAAGTGGCTGCTGCGCGGCAGGCTGCAATGGACACCGCCAGAATGGCGTTTGCGCCCAGATTGGACTTATCCTTGGTACCGTCTGCTTTGATCATGGCGGCGTCGATGGCGTAAATGTCGGAGGCATCCATGCCCACCACTGCATCCGCGATGACCGTGTTGATGTTCTCCACCGCCTTGGTCACGCCCTTGCCCAGATAGCGGCTCTTGTCACCGTCCCGCAGCTCCAGCGCCTCAAACTCGCCGGTGGATGCGCCGGAAGGGGCGCAGCCGCGTGCCACAGTGCCGTCTGCCAGCGTGATCTCGGCTTCCACGGTGGGGTTGCCGCGGGAGTCCAGAATCTCGCGGCCTACAACAGATTCAATTTCCAGATAATTCATCTTGAAACCCTCCTGAATATCATTTCTCTCCCATCCTGCCCGGGCGGGCAGGATGGGAACTGTCCCTTTAGATAGTTATTTACAACTAACTGTCCATATCCTACCACGCTTTGCGCCCCGGCGCAAGAGCCGGTGCGGATGTTTGCAGACCTAAATTTTTAACAGGGGCGCAAACCGCCGTGGAAAACCCGTTTACAGTCTGCCCCCTTGCGGCAGCGGGGATACACTATGACTGCTATGTAAATTTCGTATGGCAGATATACCAAAATTTCTCTTTACTTTTTGGTGCTTCGGTTCTATACTGGTTGCGGCATTTACGCTGTTTTTACCATTTATAGTCGTTATAGAGGAGGATTTTTGCAATGAATAAGGATCTGACGGTGGGCAAGCCGTCACAGGTATTGTGGCAATTCTGTCTGCCCATGTTCGGCAGCATCATTTTCCAGCAGTTGTACAACATCGCGGATAGTCTGGTGGCGGGCAAGTTCATCGGCGAGAACGCGCTGGCTGCGGTGGGCAACAGCTACGAGATCACCCTGATCTTCATCGCCTTTGCGTTCGGCTGCAACATTGGCTGCTCGGTCATCGTGTCCCGCTACTTTGGCGCAAAGGAATACGGCGAGATGAAGACCTCGGTCTACACCTCCCTCATCGGCTCTGCAGTGCTGTGCGCGGTGCTGATGGGCATCGGTCTGTTTGGCTGCGATGCCCTGCTGGAGCTCATCAATACCCCGGAGGAGATCCTTGCAGATTCCGCGCTGTATCTGGACATCTACGTTCTGGGTCTGCCCTTCATGTTCTTCTACAACATTGCCACCGGCATTTTCTCTGCCCTTGGCGACAGCAAGACCCCCTTCTACTTCCTTGCAGTCTCTTCTTTGTCCAACATCGGCGTGGATATCCTGTTCGTCGCCGGTTTCAAGATGGGCATTGCCGGTGTGGCATGGGCTACCTTCCTGTGTCAGGGTGTCAGCTGCGTGCTGGCCATGGTGGTGGTGTTCCGCCGCATTCGCGCTTTCCACACCGAGGGTCATGTGCAGCTGTTCTCGTGGAATATGCTGGGCAAGGTGGCCGTGGTGGCTGTGCCCAGCATCCTGCAGCAGAGCTTTGTCTCGGTGGGCAACATCATCCTGCAGAGCATCATCAACACCTTTGGCGCCAGCGTCATTGCAGGCTACTCTGCCGCCGTTAAGCTGAACAACATGGTCATCACCTCCTTTACCACCTTGGGCAACGGCATCTCCAACTACACCTCCCAGAACATGGGTGCAGGCAAGATGGACCGCGTGAAGGAGGGCTTTGGCGCAGGCCGCAATCTGGTGTGGCTGCTGTGCGTGCCGCTGGTAATGCTGTACTTCTTCTTTGGCCGCTTCCTGCTGCTGCTGTTCATGAACGACCCGCAGGGCCCCGCCATTGACACCGGTATGCTGTTCTTGCGCATCCTCTCTCCCTTCTACTTTGTGGTGTCGGTCAAGCTGGTGGCAGACGGCATCCTGCGCGGCTGCGGCCTGATGGTGCGGTTCATGATCGCTACCTTCACCGACCTGATCCTGCGCGTGGGCATTGCCGCCGTGCTCAGCGCCACCGCGCTGGGCTCTACCGGCATCTGGATGGCATGGCCTGTGGGCTGGTGCATCGGCACGGCGCTTTCCATGGTGTTCTACGTCACCGCCATCCGCAAGGCACTGGCAGAGCCGGTGGCTGTTGCCGAGGCCGAGGGACAGGCCGCAGAAGTCCGCGCCGAGGCCGAATTTGCCGCCGACGCCGAGATGGAGACCCTGTAACCTTTTTGCAACTTGTGAATCTGTTTCATGTCACAGATAAACAAAATGAACAATTTGAAATAGTGCACAAAATCACGCTTTAATTTTTGTATAAAGTATCAACAAAGCCGAGAAAATGCGCCCAAAAGTATGGACGGTTTGTGAATTGCGGATTTGAACCCAGATAGCTATAATAACAGATAAGAACAGAAGCAAGGCCGCTTTAGAGGGGAAGGGCCTTGCTTCCGTTTTTATCAATTTACTTTATAAAACACTCCGAAGGAGGAGATTTTTATGAAAAAGATGATCACTCGTCGTCAGTTCATGGCTGCTGCCGGTGTTGTTGCCACAGCAAGCGCTCTGACTGCCTGCGGCGGTTCTTCCGCAAGCACGGCCGCTTCTTCTGCTGCCGGTTCTACCGCTGCTTCCGGCAGCACCATCAAGGTGGGTGTGCTGGGACCCCTGACCGGTGACAATTCCGTTTACGGTCAGGCTGTTGTAAACGGTGCCAGCCTGTACTTGAAGCAGGTCAATGCCGATGGCGGTGTCAACGGCAAGCAGCTGGAGATCATCGCCATGGACGAGCAGGGCGATGAAACGCAGGCTGTGACCTGCTTTACCAAGATGGTGGATCAGGGCATCACCGCTCTGGTGGGCGATGTAACCACCGCTCCCACGCTGGCTGTTGCCGCCGAGAGCGCCGATTACAATATGCCTATGGTCACCGCTTCCGCTACTGCCGAGGCTGTTACCTACGATGCCGAGACCGACACCGTGAACGGGAATGTGTTCCGTGCCTGCTTCACCGACCCCTTCCAGGGCGTGAAGATGGCAGATTACGCTTACGAGAAGCTGGGCTACACCAAGGCAGCCGTCATCTTCCTGAAGGGCAAGGACTACAACGAGGGTCTGGCCGAGAACTTTGCCAAGGAGTTTGAGGCAAAGGGCGGCACCATCGTGGATCAGGAGAGCTACTCTGAGGGCGACGTGGACTTCAAGACCCAGCTGACCAGCATCCTTGGCAAGGGTCCCGAGGTGGTGTTCTGCCCCAACTACTATCAGGATGTGGGTCAGATCCTGGCGCAGGCCGAGAGCGTTGGCCTGACCGTTCCCTTCCTGGGCGGCGACGGCTGGGATGGTCTGGAGGGCTACGCTACCGCTGACCAGCTGAAGGACTCCTACTTCTGCGCCTGCTACGCTAAGGGCTCCAGCGCCGCGTTTGAGGATGCCTACAAGGCCGAGTACGGTGAGGCCTACCCCAACGGCTTTGCACCCTTGGGCTACGATGCTGCCATGACCGTCGTGTACGGCATCAAGGCTGCCGAGGAGCAGGGCCTCGAGGCCGGCTCCGACGAGTACAAGCAGGCCGTCATCGATGCCATTGCCGGCGGCACCATCGAGGGCATCACCGGCACCTTTACCTTCGACGAGCACCACAACCCCGTCAAGAGCACTGCCATCCTGACCTACGTGGACGGCAAGCCCGAGCTGAAGGAAATGTTCTGATCCGCGCTGTTCCATCCACCGGTGATGGAGCCGCCCGCACAGAGCAAACCCCATGATTTTTTGGAGAACGCCGGAACAGCTTTTTTCTGGTCAGGCGTTCTCCGTTTTTTATATCAAAAAGTGTAAACGCCGCAAAGAAAGGAAGTATCCAACCATGACAGTGTTCTTTAGCCAGCTGATCAACGGCTTGTCCCTTGGCAGCATCTATGCACTGATCGCACTGGGCTACAGCATGGTGTACGGCATTATCCTGCTGCTGAACTTTGCCCACGGCGATGTCATCATGGTGGGCGCATACATGTCGTGGTTCGTCATGAACCAGCTGGGTCTTGGCCCGGTCACCGCTGTGTGCGCCACCATCATCACCTGTACGCTGCTGGGCGTGGTGATCGAAAAGATCGCCTACACCCCCCTGCGCAGCGCACCCCGCATCTCGCTGCTGATCACCGCCATTGGTGTCTCCTTCTTTCTGGAGTACACGGCAGAGCTGATCATGGGCTCCGGTGCAAAGGTGATCCCCGCCTACTACACCAACCAGACCTTCCGTCTGGGCAAGGTGCCGCTGGGTCTTACCTCCATCATCACGCTGGTGGTCACCGTGCTGTCCATGCTGGTGCTCACCTTTCTGGTGCAAAAGACCAAGCTCGGCAAAGCTATGCGCGCCGTTTCGGAAGATATGGATGCTGCCCGCCTGATGGGCATCAACGTCAACAGCACCATCTCCTTCACCTTTGCCGTTGGCTCGGCGCTGGCAGGCATCGGCAGCGTGCTGTACTGCTGCTCCTACCCGCAGGCCACCCCCACCATGGGCTCCATGCTGGGTCTGAAGGCCTTCGTCGCCGCCGTGCTGGGCGGCATCGGCTCCATCCCGGGTGCCATGGTCGGCGGCATTGCCATCGGCCTGTGCGAGTGCTTTGTTTCCGCCATCGGCCTTTCCGCATGGAAGGACGCTGTTACGTTTGCAATTCTGATCATCGTGCTGCTGGTCAAGCCCACGGGCTTCCTTGGCCGCAAGGTGCAGGAAAAGGTGTAAGGGGGCATAACGATGAATACCAAACGCAAGACCCTCAAAATGCCCGTGCGCTACCTGATGAATCTGGTGCTGGTGGGGCTGCTGTTCGTGGGGCTTTCCTATGTGACCGGCAATATGCTGTCCACCTACCAGAATAAGGTGCTGCTGACCGTGGGCATCAATATCATTCTGGCTGTCTCGCTGAACGTTGCCACCGGTTATCTGGGGCAGCTGCCGCTGGGTCATGCCGGTTTTATGGCGGTGGGTGCCTACGCCTGCGCCCTGTTCACTAAATCTTCGGGCCTGCCCAAGGGCGTGGCCTTTGCCATCGGTCTGGTGCTGGCATGGGTGATCGCCGGGCTGTTCGGGGTGCTTATCGGCATCCCTGCCTTGCGCCTGACCGGCGACTATCTGGCCATCCTGACGCTGGGCTTTGGCGAGATCATCCGCATCACCCTGAATAACATCGATGATGTGCTGGGCTTCAAGTTGTTCTATGGCTCCAAGGGTCTGAAGAACATCCCCAAGTATTCCAACTTTACCAACGTGTTCCTGTGCGTGGTCATCACCTGTTTCCTCATCCACGCCATGATGAAGAGCCGCCACGGCCGCGCCGTGCTGGCCATCCGCGACAATGAGATTGCCGCCGAGAGCTGCGGCATCCAGACCACCTATTATAAGGTGATGGCCTTTGCCTTCTCCGCTGCCTTTGCAGGCTTGGCGGGTGGTCTGTACGCCTGCTACATCGGCGTGCTGAACCCCTCCACCTTCGGCTTTATGAAGTCCATCGAGATCCTTGTCATGGTGGTTCTGGGCGGCATGGGCTCCATGCTGGGCTCCATTCTGTCCGCTACCGTGCTGACCATTCTGCCCGAGGCGACCCGCAGCTTTGAGAGCTACCGCATGGTGGTCTATTCGCTGGTGCTGGTGCTGATGATGATCTTCCGCCCGGGCGGACTGCTGGGCAGCTACGATTTCTCCCTGAGCCGCATCGTGGAAAAGGCCATGAATGGCGAACTGTTCCGCAAACATACCAAAAAGGAGGCCGCTGACCATGAGTGAGTTCAAGACCAGACTGCACAGTGTGCCCTCCGGCGGTTTTCTGACCGACCGCGACAAGGACAAAAAGCCCATTCTGGACGTGCGTGAGCTGGGTATCGACTTCGGCGGTCTGACCGCTGTGGACAACTTTAACCTGATGATCGGCCGCAACGAGATCGCCGGTCTGATCGGCCCCAACGGCGCAGGCAAGACCACCGTGTTCAATCTGCTCACCAACGTCTACCAGCCCACCCGCGGCTCCATCCTGATCGACGGGATGCCCACCGCCGGAAAAAAGACCTATCAGGTCAACCGTATGGGCGTGGCGCGTACCTTCCAGAACATCCGCCTGTTCAAGGAGCTGAGCGTCATCGACAACATCAAGGTGGGTCTGCACGAGTCCATGAAGTATAATCTGGTTTCCTCTCTGCTGCGGATGCCGAACTACTGGAAAGAGGAAAAAAAGTGCACCGAGCGTGCGCTGGAACTGCTGGACATCTTCCACATGGCAGACCTTGCCAACGCACAGGCCGGCAGCCTGCCCTACGGCGCACAGCGCCGGTTGGAGATCATGCGCGCACTGGCTACCGGCCCGAAGCTTCTGCTGCTGGACGAGCCTGCCGCCGGTATGAACCCCTCCGAGACTGCCGAGCTGACCGAGACCATCCGCCGCATCCGCGACGAGTTCAACATTGCCGTGCTGCTTATCGAGCACGATATGAGCCTTGTCATGGGCATCTGCGAGGGTATTGCGGTGCTGAACTTCGGCCGCATCATCGCCAAGGGCACCCCGGACGAGATCCGCGATAACCCGCAGGTCATCGAGGCCTATCTGGGCAAAAAGGAGGGCTGAGCCATGGCTGATACATTACTGAAGGTGGACGGCATCAACGTCTACTATGGCAACATCCACGCCGTAAAGGATATCTCTTTCACCGTCAATGCGGGCGAGATCGTCACCCTGATCGGTGCAAACGGCGCGGGCAAATCCACCACCCTGAAAACCATTTCCGGCCTTTTGAAGCCCCGCACCGGCGATGTGCTGTACAAGGGCAAAAGCATCAAGGGCGTGCGCGCCCACAAGATCGTGGAAAGCGGCCTTGCACAGGTACCGGAGGGACGCCATGTGTTTTTGCACATGACAGTGGACGAGAACCTTGATATGGGCGCCTACACCCAGCCCGCTTCCACCATCGCCGCCAACAAGGAAAAGGTGTTCACCCTGTTCCCCCGCCTGAAGGAGCGCCGCAAGCAGCTGGCGGGCACCATGTCCGGCGGCGAGCAGCAGATGCTGGCCATGGGACGTGCGCTCATGAGCAACGCTTCCATGCTGATGCTGGACGAGCCTTCCATGGGTCTTTCGCCGCTGCTGGTGCAGGAGATCTTTGACATCATCCGCGACATCCACAAGGAGGGCATGACTATCCTGCTGGTGGAGCAGAACGCGCAGATGGCGCTTTCGGTGGCCGACCGCGCCTATGTGCTGGAGACCGGCCGCATAGTCATGGACGGCACCGGTGCCGAGCTGCTGACCAACGAGCGCGTCCGCAGCGCCTATCTGGGCGGGTAAACGGAAAAATAGTTTGATTTGCAGTTCCGAAACGCCCATGGGCGTTTCGGAACTGCTTTTTCCTGTTATCACTTTACTTTCGTAAAAAATTGTGCCATAATGGGTGCAGTATTCCGGCTTTGCAAAAGCCACGCCCCGGCTCGGGAAAGCGGGGCGCAAACCACACAGAATGAGGGGTAAACGTTATGAGCAAGATCATCATCCCGGCAAACTACACACCTGCACTGAACCTGTACGACACCCAGCGCGCCATCGGCACGGTGAAGCGGCTGTTCGCCGATACCCTGTGCGCCACGCTGAATTTGTACCGCGTGTCCGCACCGCTGTTTCTGGAGGCTTCCACCGGTCTGAACGATGACCTGAACGGCGTGGAGCGCAAGGTGACCTTTGACATCAAGGACAGCGGCACCGAGGCACAGGTGGTGCAGTCGCTGGCAAAGTGGAAGCGTCAGGCGCTGAAGGACTACGATTTCCGCGTGGGCAAGGGCCTGTACTGCGACATGAACGCCATCCGCCGGGACGAGGAACTGGATAACCTCCACTCGGTCTATGTGGATCAGTGGGACTGGGAAAAGATCATCACGGTGGAGGACCGCAACGAGACCTACCTGAAAAACGTGGTGCGCTGCATCGTGTCTGCGGTGTGCGCCACCGAGATGAACCTGCACGCCATGTTCCCCCAGCTGCAGGATCTGCCCCTGCACACCCCCAACGTGACCTT
>CAKTCK010000043.1 GCA_934539245.1 uncultured Faecalibacterium sp. | reverse complement strand
CGGCCCTTCTGGTCGATGGGGTCGTTCAGCTCGCTGAAGGCGTTGCCGTACTCGGTGCAGTCGATGAAATACTCGAAGCGCTCGGTGAAAGCGGGATCATCCGGCTTGCGCTTGGCCAGCGGGCTGATCTCCACGGGGTAATCGTAGATGAAGGTGGGCTGGATCAGCTTGTCCTCCACAAAGGCGTCGAAGAACTCGGCCAGAATAGCACCCTTGGTGGGCACCTCGGGCAGCTCCACGTTATGTGCCTTGGCGGCGGCGATGGCGTCTGCATCGGTCTGCCAATCGTTGAAGTCCACGCCGGAATACTTCTTCACGGCCTCCACCATGGTCAGGCGCTCCCAGTGACCCATATCGATCTGCTTGCCCTGATACGGGATGACCAGACTGCCGCAGATCTTGAGGGCAAGGCGCTTGTACAGCTCCTCCACCAAATCCATCATGCCGTGGAAATCGGTAAAGGCCTGATACAGCTCAATGGAGGTAAACTCCGGGTTATGTTTGGGATCCATACCCTCGTTGCGGAAGATGCGGCCAACCTCGTACACGCGATCCATACCGCCCACGATCAGGCGCTTGAGGTACAGCTCGGTCTCGATGCGCAGCACCATGTCCATGTTCAGGCTGTTGTGATGGGTGTAGAAGGGGCGGGCAGAGGCGCCGATCTCGAACGGGGTCAGGATGGGGGTATCCACCTCCAAAAAGCCCTTCTCGTCCAGATAAGCGCGGATCTCCTTCAGGATCTGGCTGCGCTTGACGAAGGTATCCTTCACCTCCGGGTTTGCGATCAGATCCACATAGCGCTGACGGTAACGCATCTCGGTATCGGTCAGGCCGTGGAACTTCTCGGGCAGAGGGCGCAGGCTCTTAGCCAGCAGGGTCAGCTCGGTGGCGCGCACGCTCAGCTCGCCGGTCTTGGTGCGGAACACCTCGCCCTTCACGCCGATAATGTCGCCCACGTCCAGCTTCTTAAAGGCAGCGTAGGCCTCGTCGCCCAGCTCGTCGCGGCGGACGTAAAGCTGGATATCGCCCTTGTCGTCGCGCAGATGGGCAAAGCTTGCCTTGCCCATAACGCGCTTGGACATCATACGGCCTGCCAGTGCCACCAGCTTGCCGCTGTCGGTCTCGTTGGGCAGCTCCTTATATTCTTCCTTCAGGTCGGCAGAATAGGCGTCCTGCGGGAACTTGGTCAGGGTAAAGGGGTCGTTGCCGGCGGCCTGCAGGTCGGCCAGCTTCTGGCGGCGCACCTGTACCTGCTCGCTCTCGGACAGACCCGCAGCGGGGTTTCTCTTTTGCTCTTCCATGGTTACTCCTACTTAGTTTGCAGAATGGGTGATGGCCAGCACGGTGTACTCCACGGTCTGGCCGGTGGGCAGCAGCACTTCGGCCTTATCGCCCACAGCCTTGCCCATCAGGGCGTGGCCCACGGGGCTCTCGTCGCTGATCTTGCCGCTGAAGGCGTCAGCCTCGGTGCGGCCCACGATATCGTATTCCTCGGCTTCGTCCTCGCCGGTCTCGCGGATGGTGACGTGTGTACCCACGGAGACGTTATCCACGCTCAGCTCGCTCTCGTCGATCAGAACTGCGTTCTTGATGGTCTGCTCCAGCTCGGTGATGCGGTTCTCCACCAGACCCTGCGTATTCTTGGCCTCGTCGTACTCGCTGTTCTCAGACAGGTCGCCGTGGCTGCGGGCTTCCTTGATCTCTTCAGCCAGTTCCTTGCGGCGGACGGTTTTGAGGTATTCCAGTTCCTCCTGCATTGCCTTCAGACCGGCAGCGGACATCTTGATCTCTTGTGCCATTTGAGAATCTCTCCTTGTTATTAGCTGTATTTGTTTCGCGCAGCCACAAAGCCGCACAGGAATGCCATTTTGACTACACTATTATAATAGCAAGCCGGTGCCTTGTCAACAAAAAAGGCGGCAGTATGGCAGAAAAAAGCGCCCCCTGCCGCGTGCCTTTTCCATGCTGTCCCGGAAATCGAGCGTTCTCCCCTGCCTGCATGAAAATGCGATCCCGGAAAGCCCGCAGACCTTCCGGGATCGCTCTGACAGCTTTTTACTCAGACCAGCTTCGGCACCTCTGCGGTCAGCAGCTCTGCCAGTCGGGCGTGACCCTTGCGGGTCAGGTGCATAAAGTCCACCTCGTTGAACTCGCACTCGGCGGCGTCCATAAAGTGCACACCCTGCCGCTCGGCTACGATGCGCAGCTGCTCGGCAACGCCGCGGGATTTTTCCACGCAGCCTGCGCCCATGACGGCATCGTGGAAGCCGTCCTTGATGCAGGGCGGAGCCACCACCAGAATGTTGGGTGCTTTGCCGCCCCAGCAGTCCACGCTTTTGACCTTGAGCAGCAGCCGCTCCATGCCCGCACCGATGCAGGCGGCGTTTGCGCCAAAGCGCTCCTTGACGTCATTCGTGCCCAGCATGATGATGAGCAGGTCGATGACCTCGTGGCTCTTGAGCAGGGCGTAAGCCACGCTCAGCGCGTCCATGGATTCATGCAGCGGGTCCACGAACACGGTGGTGCGGCCGGAAAGCCCCTCCTCGGTGACCAGATATTCCTCGCCCAGCGCCTTTTGCAGGCGGCAGGTCCAGCGCTCATCCTCGTTGAAGCGGATGCCGTGGTCGGCGCAGTCGTTGGGGTCGGCGCAATAGCCGTGGGTGTTGGAATCCCCCAGACAGAGAATATGCTTTTTCATAACCGAATCACTCCTTTTCCATCGTCTGCCGGAAGTAGTACACAGCGCCCACCATCCCGGCATCGTTGTGCAGCTGCGCGGCGCGAATTTCCAGTCCTTCGGCAAAGGCGGGCATGACTGCGGCCTTTACCTTGGCGGCAATGGGGTCGATGAGCAGCTTCTGCTGGGCAGACACGCCGCCGCCGATCAAAATCAGCTGCGGGTTGAAGATATGCACCATGCCCGCCAGCCCCTGCGCGATCTCGTCCGTCCATGCGTCCAGCAGCGCCAGCACCGTCTCGCTGCCCGCCTCGGCGGCGGCAAAGATGGCGCGGCCGTCCTTCCATGCCGGGTCTTTTTCCTGTGCGGCGCGTACCAGAGCGGTGGTGGCGGCGTAGCGCTCCCAGCAGCCCTTTGCGCCGCAGGTGCAGTCCACGCCGTCCAGCGCGTGGGTACGGTAGTGTCCCAGCTCACCGCCCAGACCCCGCGCGCCTTCCAGCAGGCGGCCGCCGGTCAGGATGCCGCCGCCCACGCCGGTGCCCAGCGTCACACCGATGACGTCCGTATAGCCCTTTGCACCGCCTACCCACACTTCGCCCAGCGTCATGCAGTTGGCGTCGTTGGCTACCGTGACCGGCAAGCCGAAGGTCTTTTCCAGTTCTGCCTTGATGGGTGCGCCAATGTAGTTGGGCAGGTTGCCGCAGGTGCCCGCCACGATGCCCTTGCGGCTGTCGATCTGCCCGGTGGCAGAAACGCCGATGCCCGCAAGGCTTTCCGCCGGGACGTTCTGCGCGGCAAGGAAGGTCTGCGCGGCTTTGAGCACTGTGGTCAGGATGGGGGTGCGATAGCCGTCAAAACTTACGCTCTCCTCGGCTTTCGCCAGCACCGCGCCGGTCTCGTCCACGATGCCCAACTTGACGGCTGTGCCGCCGATGTCGATACCAAGATAGTGTTTCATAGCAGGCACTCCCCTGTGTTATTTTTTAGCGGCGTTGATGGCACCGGTAAAGCGTGCGGTGATCTCTGCCGGGCGGGTAATGGCACCGCCCACCACCAGCGCAAAGGCACCGGCTTCCAGCGCCTTGACCGCCTGCTCCGGGTAGTGGATGTGACCCTCGGCAATGATTTTTGCTGGGCACTCTGCGGACAACTTGCGGATGAAGTCAAAGTCGATATCATCAATGCCAGTGGTCTCGGGGGTGTAGCCGCGCATGGTGGTGCCCACAAAGTCGGCACCGGCTCCGGCGCAGAGCATGGCGTTTTCAAGGTTATCGCAGTCCGCCATCACCAGCTGCTCGGGGTACTTTGCCTTGATGGCGCGGATGAACTGTGCGGAGGTGGAGCCGTCCGGGCGCAGGGCACCGGTGCCCTGCACGGCAAGGATATCCACCCCGCAGGCCACCAGTTCGTCCACTTCCTTCATAGTGACGGTGATGTACATGGGCGTGCCGGGGTAGTCCTTTTTGATGATGCCGATGACCGGCAGGTCCACCACCTGTTTGATCTGGGTAATGTCCCGCACGGTGTTGGCGCGGATGCCCACAGCCCCGCTCATGGCGGCAGCTTTTGCCATCAGGGGCATCACGCCGCCCTCCTTGGTGTACAGGGGCTCGTGCTCCAGTGCCTGACAGGACACGATGAGCCCGCCCTTGATCTGTGCAAACAGCTTTTCCTTATCCATGGTCTTACTCCTCCATTCTGATCTTGACAACTGCCTTGCGCACGCTGACGCATCCGTGCTGTACAAGGCCGGGTTTATGCAGCTCCTCCGGGAAAAACAGCACAAAGCGTCTCTCGCCCAGTGCACCGGTCACTACGCTGGCGCTGGCCTGAAAGCCGCAGTCCCCGGTAAACTCCCCGATCTCTGCGCCGGGCAGATTGGTGTAGCCCCAGCCCTCGGCGCCGGTAAGGTCTACCTGTAAATCGGCGTAGCGCTTGTGGTACTCCGGGTGGTAGCCCTCGTCCGGGTGCAGGGTGGCATCCATCAGGTTGATGAACACCTCTTCCCCGTTCACCTCGGTGCGCCCCAGCGGCAGGGCAGCAAGATCGTGGGTAAGCAGATAGTCAATGGCGGTATCCAAGTTGGGGTGCAGTCCCCTATACCGGCCAAGATGCTGCAGGGTATCGCAGATCATTTGCGTTTCCTCCAATAAAAGAAGCGCCCGCCTCCCCTCTGAAAAAGAGACGGAGAGGGGCGCTTTTATTTTGTTACAGCTTTGCGATGGCGGCTTCGATCATGGCCTGTGCTTCGGCCACAACGGCTTCATCCTCGGGGATCAGGCCGGGCATCGGGGCACGCACGCTGCCCAGCTCCAAACCGTACATCCGGCGCAGGATCTCCTTTTGCACGGCGTACAGGTTGCCGTGGGCAGAGCACATTTTGTAGATGATGCGGTTGGCCTCGTACTGGATGGCGCGGGCTTCGGCGATCTCGCCCTTTTCCAGATGGGCATTCATAGCCAGATACAGCTCCGGCATCACGGCGTAGGTGCCGCCGATGCCGCCGTCTGCGCCAATGACGCGGCCGGAAACGAACTGCTCGTCCGGGCCGTTGAACACCACAAAGTTGCCCTCGCCGCGGGCGGCAATGCCGGCATCCTTGAACATCTGGATGTCCTGCGTGGGCATGGAGCTGTTCTTCACGGCTACCACGTTGGGGTTCTTCAGCATCTCGTTCAGCAGGCTCATGGTCAGTGCCGTGCCTGCCAACTGCGGGATATTGTAGATGACGAACTCGGTGTTCGGGGCGGCAGCGGACATATCGTTCCAGTACTTGGCAATGGCGTACTCCGGCAGGTGGAAGTAGATGGGCGGGATGGAGGCAATGGCATCCACGCCCACGCTCTCGGCGTGGCGTGCCAGCTCCATGCTGTCGGCGGTGTTGTTGCAGCCAACGTGGGCGATCACGGTCAGCTTGCCCTTGGCCTCGCTCATCACGGCTTCCAACACCGTCTTGCGCTCATCGACGTGCTGGTAGATGCACTCACCGGAGGAGCCGCCCACATACACGCCCTTGACGCCCTTGGCGATCAGGTGGCGGGTCAGCGCCTTGACCCCCTCCACCGAGATGTTGCCCTCTGCGTCATAGCAGGCGTAAAATGCAGGGATGACACCCTGATATTTTTTGATATCTTTCATGTTTCAAGCCCTTCTTTACAATCAGTAATAAATCGATATAAAATAGTTGTTCGTATCAGGTTCTGAGGCTTTCTGCGCCGGGCAGAGGCATTTTTGCCCTCTTGCCGCGGTCGCAATTTTAGCCCTTGACCGCACCCATTGCGATGCCCTTGGTGAAGTACTTCTGGAAGATCAGGAAGATGATGATGATCGGCACTGCGGCCAGTGCGGCACCCGCCATGATCAGGCCGAAGTCGGTACTGTTTTCTGCCTGCAGCTTTGCAATGCCCAGCGAGATGGTCAGGTTGCTGGTGCTGGACAGCATGATCAACTGCATGAAGTAGTCGTTCCAGCTGTTGATGAAGGTAAAGATGGCCAGTGCGCCGATACCTGGCTTGACCATGGGCAGCACGATCTTAACAAAGGTGCGCGCCTCGCTTGCGCCGTCGATGCGGGCAGCTTCCAGCATTTCGGTGGGGATGCCCTCACTGAACTGCTTCATCAGGAACACGCCGAACGGCCAGCCCACGATGGGGAAGATGACCGCCCAGATGGTATTGTACAGGTTCAGTGCGCTCATCTCGCGCAGCAGGGGGATCAGGATGACCTGCTTGGGCAGGGCCATAGCGCAGACGATGAGGGTAAACAGCAGCTTGCGGCCCACAAAGCGCTTTTTGGCCAGCGCATAACCCGCCATGGCGGCGGTCAGGCAGGTAAGAATCATGGACATGACTGCCATGAACACGGTGTTAATCATCCAGCGGATGGCAGCGGGAGCCATGGGGCCTACCGAGAAGTAGACAGGCTCGCCGTCGGCGCTGAACTTAGAGCCGAAGGGCACAGCCAGCTGCCACAGCGGGGCACGCTTGCCGGCAAACAGCTTCTGGTAGTTGGTCAGCACCCACTGGCTGGGCCACCACTCGGGGGTAGTGGCGTTGATGGCGGCACCGGTCTTGAAGGAGCCGGTGATGATCCAGTACAGCGGGAAGGCGAACAGCACCGCCATAATGCTGATGAGGATGATCGCCAGAATGGTGTAGGCGCTCATCTTTTTCAGTTTACTGGGATGGCGCTTCAACGGTTTTTGCTTTTTTGCAGCAGTAGCACTCATTGTTCCGCACCTCCTTAATTATCCTTGTTGCCCAGCTTGAACTGGACAGCAGACAGAATGGCGATGATCACCGCCAGCACCACGCCCATGGCATTGCCGTAGCCGTACTTGTACTGCTTGAAGGCAGTGTAGTAGATGTAGTACATAATGGTATCGGTCTTGTGGTTGGGGCCGCCGGAGGTCAGCAGCTGGATCAGTGCAAAGCACTGGAAGGAGTTGATGGTGGTGATGACCAGAATGTACAGGGTGGTGGGCATAATGGCGGGCCACTTGATCTTCCAGAAGCACTGGAAGTCGGTAGCGCCGTCCACCTCGGCTGCTTCCACAATGGACTGGTCCACATTGCCCAGTGCCGAAACGTACAGCACGATGGGCTGACCCACAGAGGTGGTGAGCAAAATCAGGATGATACAGCCCAGTGCGAACCGCTCGTCACCCAGCCAGTTGATGTTTTTGTCCAGAATACCAAGGCTCTTGCCCAGATAGTTGAAGATGCCGTAGTAGTTGTTGTACATCCACTTCCACACCACGGTAACGGCGACCGAGCCGGTGACCACGGGCAGGTAGAACACGCAGCGGAAAAGGCTGGTCGCCCACTCCGGCAGGTCTACGATGGCGGAGGATACCCACAGCGAGAAGATGCAGGTGATGGGCACCGACACGATGACGATGACGAAGGTGTTCTTTAATGCACCAAGGAAGATGGGGTCGGCAAACAGGGTCTTGTAGTTTGCCAGACCCACAAAGATATCCGCGCGGTTCATGGTGGAGTCAAAGAAGCTGGTCACCACGCAGAGGATCATGGGGTAGATGACGAAGCCCAGAAAGAAGATCAGGCTGGGCAGCAGGAAGCAGTAGGAGGCGAAGGTTTCGCGCCGTACCAGCGCACTGCTGCGTTTGGGCTCTTTCATTGCCGTCTTTGCAGCCAAGAGGATCACCAGACCTTTCGTTTGAGAGTGTTTTTTCCGTAAAAAGGCCCCTCCCTCACCCGGAGGAAGGGGCCTTGCGGTTCAGCTGTGATATAATTCAGGGAAACTGGCGCTTATGCCTCGGCAGCAGCGGCTGCGTTTGCGTTGTCCACAAAGGTCTTAACGGCAGTCTCGACGGCCTCGCCGGAGCCCACGCGCTGCAGCATGTTCCACCACTCGGTACGGGCAGTGGTCCAGCCCGGGGTGATCTGGTAGTAGTCGCCCAGATAGTTCATGAACTTGCTGTACTCGCTCATGACCTCGTTGCCGGCGTAGATGTCGCCCACGCTGGTGCGGACGGGGAAGTAGGTGGAAGCCAGCACGCTGTCCTTGACCTGAGAGGGGTCGGCAGCGATGAACTCGATAAAGGTCTTTGCAGCCTTGATCTTGGCCTCATCGCCGTTATCAAAGATGCCGAAGCCCCAGATGCCGCCGCACAGCTTCGGGTCGCCGCTTTCGGTGGGAAATGCCATGGGGAAGATCTCGTCGCCGCTGATGGTCTGTCCTGCGGCAGCGGTGTCAGCGTTCAGCTGCTGTGCAATGTTCCAGCAGAAAGCCATCTGCAGGGTGCCGTTGCGGAACAGGGTGATCTCCTCGCCGCCGTTGATGGAGGGATCGAAGTTGACGCCCTTTGCATCGTACAGCGTCTGGATAGCCTTGATGTTCTCGGCAGAGTCGGCGGTGTACTTGGTGTGGGCTGCATCGGTAAAGGTGCCGCCGTACATATTGTTGATGATAGCGCGGGTGCCCTGGTCGCCGCCCTGACCGCTGCAGTAGATGGCTGCCACGTTCTCGTAGCCGCCCTTGTACAGTGCATCCACGGTCTTCAGGAAGCCGTCGGTGCTCCAGGTGTGCTTGTCGGTGTCGATGTACTGGTCAGCGCCCACTTCCTTGACCTTGGTCATGTTCACGGCCATGCAGTGTGCGGTCATGCACAGGGGGTACTCGTAGTAGTCGCCCTTCTCGTTGTGGCAGGCAGACTCGACAGAAGCGTAGATGTCCTTCTTGGCGTCGTCGGTCCACAGATCGTTCAGCGGAGCCATAACGCCCTTGGCACCCCAGTTGGCCACCAGACGCTCGGGACCTTCCATGACCAGATCGGGTGCGCTGCCGCCCTCGATGGCAGTGTTCACCTGATCGTCGCCGTTGGTGTAGTCCAGATACTCCACGGTCACCTTGATGTCGGGGTACTTTGCGTTGAAGCTGGAGATCAGGTTCTGGACGGTATCGTCATTGCCCCAGCCGCCGATGGGGTATGTCCACAGCTTGATGCTTGCGCCGGTGCTGGCAGCACTTGCAGCAGCAGAGGAAGCGGTGGAGGAAGCAGCAGTGCTGCTGGAAGCGGAACCGCCGCAGGCGGCCAGTGCGCCGGCAGCGCCCAGAATACCGGCAGCCTTCAGGAACGAACGGCGGGAAATGCAGTTTTTCATGGTAGACTCTCCTTGTTCATCTTCTTCGACCCCCTCAGGGATCGTGCTCCGTTTTGCTCGTAGCGGCCGCTCGTGTCTGCAGCCGTTGTTTGTAGCCTAATTATAGAAAATTATTTTCATTTTGTCTATTCATTCTTTTCATAAATTTTCATTTTCAAACCCAGCAGCCTGCACAAAATTGTGGGATATCAGAAAAAACACAATGATTTCGCACACTTTACTAGTCAAAATAGTTACAAAACGGTACACTTCCCGCCGTAATTTTGAAAATCACTTTCAGAGTCAAAATTGTAAATATGAAAAGCATTTTCACAATTTGAGGCGTTTTTTCCGCTAAAACTGTGCCCTCTGCACAGAAGCGGCGGGCAAAATGTGGTCATTACGCCTCTTGCACAGCGGCACAGTTTCTCTTATACTTTTATATAAGAAGGTAATCACCAAAACGGCACCGGTGCACTACCGGCAGCCGAGTGAGGAGAAGGAAGAATGTCTACGAATTTTTGGGAGCTGCTGCAGCAGCATCAGGGCGACCTGACAAAATCCGGCCGCACGGTTGCCGAATATCTGGTGCAGCACGCTGCGGAGGCACAGTATCTGTCCATATCGTCGCTGGCCAGAGAGTGTCAGGTGGCTGAGGCCACGGTGTTCCGGTTCTGCCGGGCGCTGGGCTTTGAGGGCTACCACGAAATGCGCATTGCACTGGCGCAAGCCAACGCCACCGGTGTGCTGGTGAACCAGCAGGAGCCCGCCCCGGACGCCGACACCGCAACCCTGTGCGAGCACGCTTCGGCGCTGTTCATGACCGCCATCAACGGCACCCAGAACGCCCTTTCGCCGCAGGCGGTGGAGCAGGCCGTGGCACTGCTGCATAGCGCTCGGCAGGTGTTCTGCATGGGACAGGGCGGCAGCATGGCCGCCGCCAACGAGATCTGCGCCCGGTTCGCCTGCATCACCAACAAGTTCCGTGCCGTTGCCGACAGCCACATGCAGGTCATGGCTGCCAGCCTGATGACCGAGCAGGACGTGGTGCTGTTCGTCTCCTACTCCGGCGCTACCCGCGACCTGATGGAGACCCTGCGCACCGCCAAAGCCAACGGCGCAAAGATCATCCTGATCACCCACTACGAGGACTCCCCCGGCGCAAAGCTGGCAGACATCGTGCTGCTGTGCGGCGCACAGGAAAGCCCGCTGGATTCCGGCAGCATTCCCATCAAGGTGGCGGTGCTGTATGTGGCCGAGGTGCTGGTGCTGCGATACATTCTGGACAACAAGCCCGGCAGCACCGAAGCGCAGGAACGCACCACCGAGGCACTGGCTGTAAAGCTGCTTTGAGGGATCGTTTTCAAGCCTGGAGCACCGAAAAAACTGTAAAGAAATATGACATCCGCCGCATTCTTTTTCGTTTCTTTCTACACAAAAAGAGCTGCCGCACCGGAAAAACCGTCAGCGCACGAGAGAAACTTCTTTTGCGGTGACGGTTTTCTTTTTGTCGGCAGTGCAGCCCATGGCAAGGCGGCACATGAGCCGTGCTCACTTTTGATGTGATCCAGATGAAAAAGCAGACAGTCCGTATCCCTTGACTTCCACCCTCCGGGGGAGTATACTCCGGGGCAGTGAAATATTCGGCTATGACGAGAAAGAGTACCCAGAAAGAATGCTGCAGAGAGCTGTCGGCTGGTGCAAGGCAGTGCAGGGCGTCCGTGGGAAGATCCTCTCCGAGCTTTCCGGCTGAATGGGCAGTGCATACGCCCCAGTAAGCGGGAACGGCAGGCCCCCGTTATCACGGGCCGCGCATTGTTGGATGCGCACTGAGGGGCCGGGCTTTGCACCGGCAATAAGAGTGGTACCGCAGAGGACTTTATGCGCCTTTGTCTCTTACAAACCGTAAGGGACAAAGGCGTTTTTTGTTTGCGGGAAAGCCATTTCCCGGATGTTTCATTGCCTTTACATCCGCAAAAATAAGTGTTCAGGAAAAAGGAGTATTATCATGAAAACATTGGAAAAAGTAAGCGATTTTGTGGGCAAGTACATGGCTGCCATCGTCATTGTGGTGGCAGCGCTGGCTCTGCTGTTCCCCGGCACCTTCAGCGTGGTAAAAACCGCGTGGGTCAACACCCTGCTGGGCATCGTCATGTTTGGCATGGGTCTTACCCTGAAGCCGGAGGACTTCAAGGTGGTGTTCAGCCGCCCGAAGGACGTGATCATCGGCTGCATTGCACAGTTCACCCTGATGCCTTTTCTGGCATGGGCGCTGACGCAGCTGTTCCACCTGCCCACCGAGCTTGCCATCGGCGTCATCCTTGTGGGCACCTGCCCCGGCGGCACCTCCTCTAACGTGATGACCTATCTGTCCAAGGGCGACGTTGCATTGTCCGTCGGCATGACCGCCGTTTCCACCGTGCTGGCACCCTTCCTCACCCCACTGCTCACCCTGCTGTATGCCGGTCAGCGCGTGGATGTGAACCCTGTAAATATGTTCCTGTCCATCGTCAAGGTGGTGCTGGTGCCCATCGCACTGGGCTTTGTGGTCAACCACTTCTTCCATGCCTTCACCCAGAACGCCGTCCGCGTGCTGCCGCTGGTCTCCACCACCGCCATCGTGCTGATCATCTGCGCCGTTGTGTCTGCAAACTCCGCTAAGATCATGACCAGCGGCCTGCTGATCCTTGCCGTGGTCATCCTGCACAACCTGCTGGGTTACCTCACTGGCTTTGGCGTGGGCAAGCTGCTGAAGCTGGATTCCACCAAATGCCGCGCAATCTCCATCGAGGTCGGTATGCAGAACTCCGGTCTTGCCACCTCTCTAGCTGCTGCCCACTTTGCACAGTATCCGCTAGCAACTATCCCCGGTGCTGTGTTCTCGGTGTGGCATAACATTTCCGGTGCCGTCCTCGCCAACTTCTTTGCCCGCACCGCAGAAAAGAAAGATTGATTTTTCCTATATAATATAAGGGGCTGCTGCATAAGGATTCTTCCCTGTGCAGCAGCCCCTGTTTTGTTTATGGTATGTGATGTGCGTGATATCCCGCCTTTGCCTGTTTACCGCTCTGTTGCGCAGATATAAACCACCGATAAACAAAAAACGTACCCGAACCCTTTCGGGTTCGAGTACGAACTGTATGGTGGAGAATTAGGGACTCGAACCCCAGACCCCCTGCGTGTGATGCATGATGGCTTTTTGATTTTTAGAACGTTGATTTGTTAAATCGAAGTGATTTGCTACAGATCTGCTACAAATGGGGATTTTTGAAGACGGGACAGATAAGCCCTGTACTTCAACTAAGTTGCAAAATTCACGGCATTTCCATCCCCTATCACTTTGCAGATTCCATCAATGAAATTCTCTTTAAATTCTCTACGACTATATGTTTTGGCATCTTTATACCAAAAACCATTTTTTAATCCAAACCGAAAAAATGCCACTGGCCAAACCGTCACCCTTGTCATTACGTTAAGAAAAAGTGTCGCATCATACTGATTTTCACCTCGACACACTCGCACAAATGTGTCAAATGTTCCCTCTTCAATTCTTTCTTTTAAATAGTCTTCATTACTACCAGTAAATTCATATGGTTTAAGAACCGGGTTTCCGGCCATAATTTGTAAAACATCTGAGTATTCTCCACTATTTAGCTTTTCCAGATAGATATACTTTCTCAGTTGCCCGATAATCAAAATCGCGGGTTTAGGTGACAGTTCCAAAATATCAGCAAACGTAGAACTCAGTAATTTCTTATTTTCGATTCCTTGTTCTAACACTCTTTGCATTAAGCCGATCATTTTATTCAATCCACATTTTTCACATTCCATTGCAGAGTTTTCTTTATAGGCTTTAAGTACCTCAATTATTCTTCCATATTCTTCGCTAGATAAGTGTTCCCATTTTTCTTCTTCCACTCTATATTCTCCATCTGCAATGCCTCCTAATATTTCAAAAAGCTCTTGAACGTCCTTAAACCATTGCATTTTTCGAGAGCCTCTATCCTTTTTCAAATATTTTTCCAACGCCTTTTTCACATCACCTCCTTCTTCCATCTCAATTTTGCTGTTTATCTCTGGAATTCGTTTAATTTTGTTATAATCATCTACAAAATGATTATATTGTCCAGCATCAATCGCATCACATATAGCTTCGATATCAGCTCCTAACAAATTCACTTTCTTTTCCTCATTATATACGAGGATAAAATGTGCATGTTCCTGCTCGAATAAAGCGGTATTCTCCGGTATACCAAGTTCTCTCAATTTTTTGCCGAAGTTAAAATTAGGCGTTCCTTCTCTAAGTATCGGCGTTCCCACATCCAATACTCCAAGGTTTAAGCTTTCTGCGTCTTGCAATATCCTTGATTCACAAGATATCTTCTCTTGAATTTCTTTAATCGTGTCATTTGTTATCTCTCCATTTTTGAACTCAATCCAATATATTTCAGGTTGCGCTCCTTCTTCCAAAGAAGATACTATATACAACGCATCACTACTGTTACACTGATATGAAATTTCCTTGACCTTACAATACAATCGAGCAATCTTATCAAAATTAATAGCTTTACACAAGCTTGTCGTTGGATGTGCAGAATCCCAAAATCCACTCGTATTCACACCACATGTTATCGTTGAATCGAATGAAATTTGCTGAAACGATTGTAACATCCATTCTGTTTGTTCTATTGTCAAATCATGTTTAAGAATGTTTTCAATCCTTTCGTTCATGGTTACTCCTCATTCAATCTTTCACAGCTAGCTTTCATTTGCTCCAAAACTGCGAATGCATCGACTAATTTTTTATATCCCATACTCGGAAAGCTATCCACACAACTAATTCTAGACTTTCCTTGTGCATACTCAGCTAAATAACAATGGTATTTTTCTTTGATTCCCTTTAACTTTGTCGAATACTCAATAGCTTGCATAAAATAAGGACTGTGCGTTGTAATAACAATTCTCAAATCGAATAACTTTTGCATTTCAACTATCATCTCTGCATATTTGATTTGCCATTCAGGATGTAGATTTATTTCTGGCTCATCCAAAATCAAAATGCTTCCTCGTTGAATACAGCCTTTTTCCAATGCATATCGAAGCAAGGAAAGTGCCTTTATACCCGTTGACATACTTGAAATTTCAATGCTTCGTGTCAGATTTTCCTGTTGAAATTGGATGCCTTTTGGATTTGTTTTTACTAATTGTCCTCCGACAATCTCATCTATCTTTTCTTCCAAAGTTTTCACATTTCTGGTATACTGTTCAAGTTGTGTTGTTGTCTCAGACTTCGGTTCAATCAAGGCATCGTCTCTTTCACTTGCAAATTTCGCTACAATAAGATTTTGAAGATATGCATTTATCATTTCATCGTAGTAACCACCTGATTCTATGCTCTCTGCATTAGGTGCAAACAACGAGTCCAGTATCTCTGTTTTGCTCAAATTGGGACGTTTAGCAAGTTTATCTAAGACTCTTGGATTTTCAATGTATACAGGAACTTGGTCAACTGTAAAATCTTGTGTAAATGCCGAGCATATATCTCTACCAGCCTTTTTATTTCTTTCAAAAATGATTTCATTGGTTTCATGCACATCATTTTCGACTTTAATATAACTATATTCTTCCGCGCCACTCTCTCCCTCACGATTTGGAATTCTAAGAATTTGACCCGAAAAGTATTTGTCAAGTTTTTCTGTTATTCTTCTTTTTCCAATATCGTCATCACTCAGCCTGAGCACTTCTTCCACCCTAACCATAGCATCTTTCAGCCAATTCTTTAAAGCCTTATCACCGCCTACATCTTCCCATTTGAGACCGTATAGTTCCACATGTCTTCTCATATATGATGCCAGAAATTCTTCTACGCTCTTCATATCATCTTCTGTTAATGCTGCCAAAGCCACTGAAACTACTCTTCTATGTGCCTCTGTTTCTGACAGTTTTCTTTTTCTTTTTGCATTAGCTAATCTTTTACAAATCAAATCCAAGCTTTCACTTGCACGATTTAATTCTTGAAAAATCGTTTTTTGACGATCTTTCCGAATATATTGATCCATTCCATTTAAGCATATTCCATACAAATAAAATGCTCTTCCGACTGTACTTTTTCCTGTACTATTATTGCCGACGATTAACGTAATTCCATCAAGCAATATTTCCGTATGTTGAATTAGCCCAATATTCTGGAGTGTTAATTTCATAAAATCACCTCATATATAATATTGCATCTAGTCTTTTCACAATTTATCGTTTGCAAACTTTTTCAATAAAATTTTTTATTCCACACTTTTTCACCTTAATACCCCGATTCTTCTTCTAAATTCATCTACCCACTTTTTTCTTTCACCGAATAATTCTTCAACAATATTGAAAATTTGGTTTAGTCCAATTTTATTCACTGCCTCTATCGCTGCTTCTCTCTGGCTCAAATGCCGCTTTCCAACAGTCAGACAGTTTGCGCCATCCAGCGTGTCATACTGCTGGAACGCTCGATTAAAATCCATCAGATCATGCAACCGGATAGGTTGATTCGTCTCATTGTCCACCAACAGTCCCCAGTTTTCCCAATGGCGGTCGGTGTTGCCCACCAGATAATCCAGAATGTTCATCATATAGTATCCGTGAGCATCCAACTCCAGAATTTTATCCAGTGTGTTCCAATCATGATTTGTGCAGTAGACACCGTAGGCCGCATAAGTCACAAGGCTATATCGCTGCGAGGTCATAATTTTGCTGATGGAAACCGGCTCATTTTCAAACATTCCCTGCTCATACAGAACTTGATGGCAGTCAAAGCATCGGCAGATTTTACTTGCCAACACTTCACGCTCGACTGCATCCTGTCCGCCATCTTTATAAAGATAGAAGCCATCCTCTCTGCGCACCCACGCTTTAGGATAACATCCACCAGTGGACAAATCATTTGCCAAGAGATGTGCATTTGTCACAGTCATCTGATGCCCACGCAGTGCAATATCCACAAGAGCATTGCTTAAAGAGTGTGTGTAGAGATTGATATCCTCAAACAGGATATTCTCTTTTTCTCCTTTTACCCAGAACACATCCAGCAGTGACAGGCAATGGTACGAAAGCGCAATCTGTGCACGTTCCCGATCCGTAACGCTTTGAGATTCGCCGATACTATTCAGAATCTCTTTCGCGTAGGTACGATCCAGCGTTAGCATACGGGATGCACACCAATAATAAAAATTGGTTACATTATTGATTCGATCATCAAAGTCATCCGATTCTTCCAGCACCAAATCGTATGGCATAAAATCTTCAAGGTAAATCTTGCATTCACCAGCCGTGCTCACCTGTGCCACGCACTTTTCC
>CAKTCK010000042.1 GCA_934539245.1 uncultured Faecalibacterium sp. | reverse complement strand
GAGTATCCCAACGACGAGAAGGCTCTGGAGAAGATCGTCAAGGGCATCTGCTTCGACAACGCAAAGCGTTACTTCAATCTGTAAGCGCTTTCCCTTTTCCTGAACTGAATCTCCGCGCCGTCCGCAGACAAAACCGTCTGCGGGCGGCGCTTTGTTTTGCCTTTTTACGCTCAAAATGCACCGGATGTGTCGGTTTTTTCACCTTTCAGCGGCTGTTTTCCGTCTTTTTCTACAACTTCTCCTTTATCCCTTGACTTCCTTGCACAAGGGGAGTATATTTTTGCATGGCATTCAGGCCAAATCACTGTATTTTTTGATGGAGGAAACCCATGAACGGTTTAAAAGAAGCCTTCAGCCGCGAGAATCTGCTGAAGAATCTAAATTTCTTTGTCCTGCTGAACCTCGGTCTTGTACTTACGGCAGTAGGCATCGTATATTTTAAAAATCCCAACCACTTCGCCTTCGGCGGCACCTCCGGTCTGTCCATCCTGCTGGCAGACCTGTTCCCCCGCATCAACGTGGGCGGCTTTATGTGGATCATCAACCTTGTGCTGGTGGTGCTGGGCTTTATCTTTTTGGGCATCAAGTGCATGGGCTGGACGATCTACTCCTCCTTTGCGCTCTCCTTTTTTGTGTCCGGCTGCGAGTGGCTGTACCCCTCCGGCGTGTCCCTGAGCGGCGATGCCATGCTGGATCTGGTATTCGCGGTGTTCCTGCCCGCGCTGGGCGCTGCCATCGTGTTTGATATCGGCGCTTCCACCGGCGGCACCGACATCGTGGCGCTGATCCTTGCCAAGTACACCTCCATGGAGATTGGCAAGGCGCTGATGGTCAGCGATATCCTCATTGTGCTGGCGGCCGCCGTGCGGTTCGGCATGGGCACCGGCCTATACTGTATCCTTGGCCTGATCGGCAAGTCTTTTGTGGTGGACGGTGCCATTGAAAACATCCGTCTGCGCAAGGTATGCACCATCATGACCGCGAACCCGCAGCCCATTCTGGACTTCATCATTCATAATATGAACCGCTCCGCCACGGTGGAAAAGGCCTACGGTGCCTACACCCACCACGAGCTCAGCGTGCTGGTGACCGTGCTCACCCGCCGTCAGGCCCTGCAGCTGCGCAACTTCCTGCGAGAGAACGATCCCCACAGCTTTATCACCATCGTCAACTCCAGCGAGATCATCGGCAAGGGCTTCCGCTCCTTCAACTGAGGATTTTGTATTGACGAACTGCGCAAAAAAAGATATACTATATTTCGGCGGTGCAACTGTGCCGCCGGATGCCGGGGTGTTGCGCAGTTGGTAGCGCGCCTGCTTTGGGAGCAGGAGGCCGCGAGTTCGAGTCTCGCCACTCCGATACGAGAAAAGCCCCTCAGAAGCGTTTTAAGACGTTTCTGAGGGGCTTTTGCTTTGGTTTTGATTCAGTTTACTTGCGTGCGATCATCTCGGTATAAGCCAGCACCAGCGGGCCTACGCCCTTGGCGTCATTGCAGACCACCGGCTCGCTGAAGTAGTAGGCCAGAGAACCGTCACGGTGATCCTTGCCGCCCAGACCTGCCACAAGGCAGATGCCGTCCAGCTGCAGGCTGCCGTCCGGGTTCTTAGACAGATACCGGTCACAGGTGCCGTAGAAGGCCTTCTCCGCCCATGCAGCCATCCGCTTGGGCAGGTAGCCCAGACGCACGCCCTTGAGCACGGCGTAGGCGAACAGGGCAGTGCCGCTGGTCTCCAGATAGTTGCCCTCGGCCTCCGGGTGGTCGATGACCTGCCAGAACATGCCGCTCTGCTCGTCCTGGAACTTGTGCATATCCTCCACGGTCTGCTTGAGCATGGCCATGATGCCGCGGTACTCGTTATACAGCTGCTCGTCCATGCGCTCCAGCACGTCCACCATTGCCACAAGGAACCAGCCCATGGCGCGCAGCCAGAAGTTGGGGCTGCAGCCGGTCTCGGGATCTGCCCAGTACATCTGGCGGCTCTCGTCGTAGCCGTGGTAGTACAGGCCGGTCTTTTCGTCCCGCATGTGCTTTTTGATGTTCATGAACTGCTTGTAGCTGTCGATGCAGCCCTGCATCTTGTTGAAGCGGGTCTCGTACTCCATGTAGAAGGGCTGCGCCATATAGGTGCCGTCCAGCCACACCTGCCAGGGATAGATGTCCTTGTGCCAGAAGTTGCCCTCCTTGGTGCGGGGCTGGGTGAGCAGCTGGCTGCGGATGGTGTCGATGGCCTTGCGGTACTTCTCGTCCCCGTAGATGTCGTACAGGATGAACAGGTTCTTGCCCTGATTCACGTTGTCCAGATTATACTCCTTGGGGTCGTAGGTCTTAATGGAGCCGTCCGGCTGCACAAAATAATCGATGAACTCCTTGGAAAACTCCAGATACTTCTCATCGCCGGTGGTCTTGTACAGGCTCAGGCAGGCGGTGATCATGCAGCCGTCGATGTAGTTCCACTTGTTGGGCTTGCCGCTGCGCACCTTTTCGATGTTCCACATCGGTGCCTCAGCGCTGGAATTGGCGATCAGGTAGTCCACATAGTCGCCCAGCATGGACAGGATCTCTTCATGGGTCATGGGTCAGTCCTCCTCAAAATGTCCTACGTTGACAAAGTGCAGCCGCTCGCCCTCGTAGCCCTCGATCTTTACGTTGTGCAGGTCGATCTCCTTGACGTTCTCTGCATAGATGGCCAGCTTTTTCACCAGCGGACGGTTATCGGCCATGGCAGCCTGTCCCTCCTTGGCGTTGGGGTCGAAGGTGATGCTCACATCCCGCATGGTCACCCGCTCGATGGGCTGCTCCGGCAGACCGTCGAAGTAGCAGCCCGCGAACTGGGCGTCGGTGGCCACGATGTTCTCCATGGTCAGGCTGCCCAGCTTGGGGGTGTACTCGTCCACCGGCATCGGCTCGCGGCACTGCACATAAGGGCCGTGGCCGTCCGGGTCGCAGAAGTAGAACATATTGATGACGAAGGGTGCCTTGACGCCCCGCATCTCCACGTTGCGGAACACCAGCCCGTCGATGACGGCGGTGTTGCCGCGGCCGCGGCGGGTCTTGACCCGCAGACCGCGGTCAGTGTGGTCCATCAGGCACTGGGTCACTACCATGTCCTTGACGCCGCCGCTCATCTCGCTGCCGATGACGATGCCGCCGTGGCCCTTGTCCAGCAGGCAGTTGCGGATGACGGTGTGCTCGCAGCTGCGCTTCAGCTTCATGCCCAAAAAGACCTTGCTGGCCTTCATGGCGATGCAGTCGTCGCCCACATGGATGTTCATGCCGATGATGCGGATATACTCGCAGCTCTCGGGGTCGATGCCGTCCGTGTTGGGGGCGTTGTAGGGGTTGTTGATATTGAAGTTGAGCAGGTCCAGGTGCTTGACAAAGATGGGGTGGATGGTCCACGAGTAGCTGTTCTGCACCGTGATGCCGTGCAGGCAGACGTTCTCGCTATCCACCGCAGCCACGGCGCGGGGACGCCATGCAATGCGCTTGACCTTGGGGTTCACCCACCAGTCGCCGTTTTCAGCATCGCAGTCCAGCGTGCCCTCACCGGTCACCACCACGTCATGCACCTGCGTGATGTTCAAAAGACCTGCAAAGCTGTCCAGCGGGTTACCCTCCCAGCCGGTCAGATAGTACTCGTCCACCTCGTTCTCGCTGGGCAGCACGCCGGGCAGGATGGGGTAATGGGTGCGGTCGTTGTCGCCCAGCAGCACAGCGCCCTTTTCCAGATACAGGGTGGTGTTGCTCTTCATGAACAGGCTGGCGGTGCGGTAGCGGCCGGCGGGCACATACACCGTACCGCCCTTGGGGCAGGTGGACAGCGCCGCCTGCAGCCGCACGGTGTTGTCGGTCTCGCCATCCGCCACCAGACCGTAGCGGGCAGCATCCACGAAGAAGGTCTCGGTCTCGGTGGTGAAATCCAGTTTCAGGGTCTCGCCCTCGGCCTGCACCTCCACCGTATAGGTGGTGCCGGGCAGCAAGGAGAACAGGGAGAACACGTTGGTGTTGCAGGCTTCGTATACCGTCGTGCCGTTCAGGGCAACGGTAAAGGGGTGTGCCGGACGGTAGCACAGCTCGTTTTCCAGCTCGAAAACGGCGCTGCGGGTCATGGAACGGATCAGGGTCAGATTCATGCGAAATAACCTCCTGTGAGTTTGTCTTGCCCCCACGGGGCAGACGTGGTATCATGAGGAAAAGCGCTCTCCCGGCCACCGGGAGGGCTGTTTTCGGAAAGGATGCGCAAAATGAAAGCGGAACGGGAAAAGATCAACGCCAAGGTAAAGGCAGACACTGTGCGGCTGACCGGCAGCAGGCTGGAGCTGACGGCAGACGAGGAGATGTGCACCTTTCTGCTGGTAAGCGAGGGCAGCTGCACCCTGCAAATGGGGGAAAACAGTCTGCTGCTGAACCCCGGCAGCGCGCTGCTGCTGGGCGCGGGGGACGCCGTGCTCACCGCCGCCGGTGCAGCCGTACCGGAGCTGGTGGGCTGCCGCTTTCCGCTCAGCGCCCTGCACGAGCTGCGCAGCGCCACCCAACAGGATTTTGCCCGGCTGTTCGTGCCCGGGGAGGCAACGGTGCTGTACGGCCCGGTGCTGTGGACCCGCCGCCTGCGCACCCTGCTGGAGATGATGCGCTCCGCCATGCCGGAGCAAGACTACCCCGGCGGGCTGTACCTGCTGCTGATCCTGCATTATGTAGAACAGGAGTGCCTTGCCGAGAGCAGCGCCGCAGCGCGCCCCCGCAACGAGACCATTGAGCAGGTGTGCGGCTACCTTGCCGCCAACTACCGGCAAAAGTTCTCTCTTACCGAGGTGGCGGCACGGTTCTACCTCTCCCCTTACTACCTCAGCCGCCTGTTCCGGCGGGTGACCGGGCAGTCCATCGTAGATTACCTGAACAACCGCCGCATCGAGGCTGCGCAGAAGCTGCTGGAGACCACCGAGCTGTCCATCAGCGATATTGCCGAGCAGACCGGCTTTGCCAGCGCCGCCCACTTCCGCCGCGTGTTCCGCGAGGTGATGGATATCAGTCCTTTGCAGTACCGCAAAAAGCAGACGAAATGATGTATCAACCAAAACACCCCCTGTGCCATCCGTTGGGAGCAGCACAGGGGGTGTTGGTCTTGGTCAGATGTTCTTATGGCGCATTAGCCCTTGACGGCACCTGCGGAGATACCTTCAACGAACTGATCCTGTGCACAGAAGAATACGATCAGCTGCGGCAGGATGGAGATGAGGGACAGAGCAAGGATCTTGTTCCATGCAAAGCCGGTATCACCGTCCATGGACAGCTTGACGAACAGGGACATGGGGTACTTGCCGGGGGTGCTGACGTAAAGCAGCGGGCCCATAAAGTCGTTGCAGCTCCACATGAACTGGAACAGTGCGCAGGACACCAGAGCGGGTCCCAGCATGGGCACGATGACCTTGTACAGGGTCTGGAAGGAGGAGCAGCCGTCAATGGCGGCAGCCTCGTCCAGATCACGCGGGACGTTGCGCATGAACTGCACCAGCTGATACACGAAGTAGGTCTCGGTAGCAAATGCGCAGTGCACCCAGATGGCCAGATAGAAGGGGCTATCCACCCAGCCGAACTTGTTGTACAGCAGGTACTGCGGCACGTTCAGCACGACCTGCGGCAGGAACAGGGTGGCCAGCATGATGTTGAACAGCAGCTTGCGGCCGGGGAAGTCGAAACGGCCAAAGCCGTAAGCGGCAACACAGGCAGACACCACAGTGCAGATCACCTTGGGGATGACGTAGCTGTAAGTGTTGAGCATAGCCTGCAGGATGTTGATGGAGCCGCCGAAGTTGTTCAGGGCGTTGCGGTAGCCATCCAGCGTAGGCTTTTTGATCCACAGGCTGATGCCTGCAAAGATCTCGCTGTTATCCTTGAAGGTAGCGCTGATCATCCACAGCAGAGGATAGATCATGATGACACCAACCAGGATCAGCACGAAGTACTTAAAGAAGGTTGCGATCTTATTCGATGCTTTCATTCCCATATTGGTCACCTTACCTTTCATCCGAGTAGTAGACCCACTTCTTCTGGCTGGTGAACGCAATGATCGTCAGGATGCAGACGATGATGAACATGATCCATGCCAGAGCAGAAGCCATGCCCATGTCGTAGGACTTGAATGCGTAGTTGTAAACCAGCAGGGAGATCAGGGTAGTGGAACCACGGGGACCACCGTTGGTGATGATATAGGGGCCGTTGAACTCCTGGAAAGCCTGGCAGATCTGAGTGACCAGGTTGTAGAAGATGATGGGGGTGATCATCGGAACGGTGATGGAGAAGAACTGACGCCACTTGCCGGCGCCGTCGATGGTAGCAGCCTCGTACAGGTCTGCGGGCACGCCCTTCAGTGCAGCAAGGAACAGCACCATGGCGGAACCGAACTGCCATATACGCAGGAAGCAGATGATCCACAGTGCGTAGTTGGGGTCAGACAGCCACTCGGGACCCTGCACCGCACCAAAGGTGACAGCGCGGACCACGGTATTCAGCAGACCGTCCACGCTGAACACAGCCTTCCACAGCACGGCGATAGCCACAGAGCCGCCCAGAATGGAGGGGATGTAGTACACGGTGCGGAACAGGTTAACGCAGGCGATCTTGAAGTTCAGGATGTAGGCGATGAACAGCGCGAAGATCAGCTTCAGGGGCACGGTGATAAAGGCGTACTTGAAGGTGATGATCAGCGCCTTGGTGATCTTTTTGGTGTGGAATGCGGTAATGTAGTTGGCCAGACCAACAAAGCTGGTGCCGTCCTTGAAGAAGTTCATATCGGTGAAGCTGTAATACAGCGACTGACCGAAGGGGAATGCCTTAAAGACGAGAAAGCCGATGATCCAGGGGATCAGATAAAACAGACCCTGATACTTATCGACCCATTTCTGGAACGGAGTTCGTGCGCCTGCGGGCGCATTACTTTTTTTCATCCGAAGTCCTCCTTTTACAGGATTTGAAGCGAACAGTGCAGCAGGTCACAGACCGGTAACAATTCTTTCAAGATTTGATAACCATTCTCCGAAAAAACAAGGGCATCTGCCGTACGGGCGGCAGGTGCCCTTATTCAATTCAGAGAACAGCGCCCGGTTCAGGCTGCTGTCAGTGTGATAAGCTTAGCCGACGGTGTAACCAACAGACTCCATGCCGTCCAGCAGGGTCTCAACAGCCTCTTCGGGGGTCTGATCGCCGTAGTCGATGTTGTCGAACACTTCCTGATAGATACCGGTGCCGGAAGCCTTCAGGTCGTTGTTCTCGAACAGGGGATCCAGCTTGTTGGTGGTGAAGGCCATGACCTTGGCATTTGCGTCAGCAACCAGGCTCTTGACAGCGCCTGCGTCCTGAGCAAACTTCAGGCCAGCCTTAGAAGCGGGGATGCCGCACTCGGAACCCATGATGGAAGCACCCTTCTCCCCGTTCAGCAGGAAGTTGATCAGGGTAGCAGCCTCGGCAACGTTCTTGCAGGTCTTGGTGATAGCCAGACCCATGGACACCTTGGAGAAGCCGCCGTTGTTGTCGCCGAACTTGATCTCCTCGCCGACGGTGAAGCCGTCCTTGTTGCTGTCGTCCAGAGCGGAAGCGTACTTAGTAGCAGCGGAATCCCACTCGAAGATGCCTGCGATCTTACCGGTGATCCACTCGTTGGACTGGTGGGTAGCGGTATCGGAGTTTGCAGAGTAGTAGGTCTTCAGGTTCATCATGACGTGGTTGTCCACCAGGCTCTTGATGAAAGCCAGACCCTCAGCGATCTCATCCTCGGTGTAGTTCAGGGTGGAGGTAACGGGATCTGCCCAGTCCTTGCCGTACTTGGACTCGAGGTAGAACACCATCAGGATCATACGGTCGTATGCGCCCAGGTGCATGGGGTAGTAATCGTTGCCCAGCTTCTCCTGGAAAGCCTTACCGGCAGCCATCAGATCGTCCAGAGACTTGGGGACCTCGGTGATGCCAGCCTTGTTAAAGGTGGTCATGTTCCAGTAGAAGATACGGCCGGTCATGGAGACGGGCACGCACTGCTGGCTGTTGGCCACATAGCAAGCGTCCATAGCAGCGGCATCCCACTGGGTCAGGTCGATGAACTTGGAGGTGGTGTTCAGGTCCACGAACTTGCTGCCGTCAGCAGAGTAGTTGTACAGCCAGTTCCAGTTCACCTGGCAGACATCCTGTGCGTTGCCTGCGATGAAGGCAGCAGCCATCTTCTCTTCCCAGCCGGACCATGCGGCGAAGGTGGGCTCCACGGTGATGTTGGAGTGCTCGGTCTGGAAAGCCTCCAGAGCGCTCTGGTAAGCAGCGTGACGGCTGTCGCCGCCCCACCAGCTGATGCTCAGGTTGACGGGGCCGTCAGACAGTGCCAGGCTCTCGTCTGCGGAAGCAGCGGGAGCCTGAGAAGCAGCGGAAGAAGCGGTGGAAGAAGCAACGGGCTTGCTGCCGCAAGCAGCCAGCAGACCTGCAGCACCGACAGCGCCGGTAGCCATCAGGAAGTTACGACGAGAAATTGCCTTGCTCATTTTTGTTCTCCTCCTAATAGAAAACATCTTCATGTAGGGGGTCTGCACATACCCCCTTGTATACAATTATGATAACAAAAGCCACAAGAAAAAGAAAGATGCAATTTACAGTGATACGGGATAAAAACGTACAAATATTGCTCTTGTTTTCGGAACAGATTCGACGTCCTTGCCGAAATGAATAAACTTGCGCCGAAAAACTGTGCAACTTGTATACTTCAATGACTTGCATAAAAATCTGGGATGCAACAAGGGCAGAACGGCAAAAATTTCAATAATTCCTGTTACATTTACCGTTCTGCCTGTAATTTTTTATGCTCTGCCGTCCCCCGCTGCTCCCTTCTTCTCCAACTCCCTCTCCCCTCCGCCGAGTAACTGCCCGGTCTGAACTGATATATCAATAGCGCAAAAAACGTGCGTATTTCGCCCGGTTGATATATCAGTAGCCGTCCTCAAACGCAACAAATTGATATATCAGTCTGTATACAGCCTGCTGGGGAATGAACTCCCTCAGTCAAAACCTATCGGTTTTGCCAGCTCCCTCGGGGAGGGAGCCTTTGGCATGGCGGGAAAGTTTCTTATTACCTCTGATACATTAGTGACCCGGCTAACGGCGTGCGTCCTCTCAGTCACCTGCGGTGACAGCTCTCCCAAAGGGAGAGCCAAGAGCACTGCCGAAAGCTTCCTCATTATTCCTAATACTTTAGCATCGAGCCTTAGACCTTGGCTCCCCCTGAGAGGAAAGACTTCCCCCGCTCCGGGGGAAGATGTCACCGTAGGTGACAAAAGGGGGAATCTGGCGCGGGAGCGCCTGAGAGGGTTCATTCTGCAAAAAAAGCCGCTGCACCCGGCACGGCGCAGCGGCTTGTATACAATATAGAAGTATCTCAGTTTTTCTTTGCAGCGTAGAACGCCCGCCGTGCCTTGAAGTAGCACTGGGGGCACATGCTGACGTACTGCACATCGTTTTCAAGGTCGATGGCTACCTGCTCGCCCTCAAAGACAAACTGTCCGTTCACCTTGCGGCAATTGCAGATGGCCTTGCGCCCGCAGGTACAGATGGTTTTCATCTCCTCGATGGTGTGCGCCAGCTCCAGCAGACGGGTAGAGCCCGGGAAGCCCTTGAGGGAAAAATCTGCCCGCAGACCATAGCAGATCACCGGGATGTTCAAATCTACCGTAATCATAAACAGCTGCTCGGCCTGCTCCGGGATGAAGAACTGGCTCTCGTCGCACAGCACACAGGCCAGCGGGCCAGAAGCAGCATTTGCCGCCTTCACGGCTTCGAACACGTCCAGCTCCGGCGGGATCAGCAGGTCTGCCTTGCGGCGCACGCCCAAACGGCTCACCAGCTCCCCGCCACCCTTAGTATCCACCTGCGGCTTTAAAATGAGCACCTTCATGCCCTGCTCTTCGTAGTTGTGTGCCACCTGCATCAGCGCCGTGCTCTTGCCGCTGTTCATGGCACCGTAGCGGAAATACAATTTTGCCATGCCGTCACTCCTGATTGCGCAGACGGTAGCCCAAGCTCATCAGGCTGTCGCCCAGATGGACGTTTTCCACCACCACATCGGGGTACGGCACCGACAGGTCATAGTGGGAGAAGTTCCAGAAGCCCTCAATGCCCAGATCCACCAGCCGACCGCTGACCTGCTGTGCACCATCGCGGGGCACACAGAGCACCGCCACCTTGGGCTTGTTTTCCTCACAGAAGGCCTCCAGCTCGTCAATGTGCCGGATGCGGATGCCGCTGATCTCCTTGCCCACCTCGTTTTCGGCCACATCAAAGGCCGCGATCAGCTTGTAGCCGTTGGTATCGGTGGTAATAAAGCGGCTCACAGCCTTGCCCAGACGGCCGCAGCCGATCAGGATGGTAGGCAGACGGTCGCCATTGCCGAACAGCAGGCTTTCCAGAATGGAAAGCAAATTCTCCACCGAGTAGCCGATGCCCTGCCGGCCGTTCACATCACCGATGCAGTTAAAGTCCTGCCGCACCTGCGAGGCGGTAGTGCCCATCTGAGAGGCCAGTTCCCGGGAGGAGATGCTGGTAATGCCATCGGCCTGCAGGGAGCGCAGATACCGATAATATTTGGGGAGACGCTTGATCACAGGGATCGATGCTTTTTGGGGGGTGTTCATAGGAAAATTCTCCTTTCTGCCCAACGCGCTGCAGCTTCTGCCGCCATGCAAGGGGCTTCTTTGCGCGCAGAGAGATGTTCCGTTTTATCCTGTTATATTATTTAAAGTATACAGCATGAAAGGCGAATGTCAAATACCTATTTATAAAAAAGCAAAAAATTCACAAAGTTTTTTGTTTCTTTTCTCCTGTATAGTTCCCCGGCAGCCGGGGGATACTGACCCCACAAAGACCCCGCTACGAAAGGAGAACGCGCATGGATACGGTAAAAGACACCCCCGCAGAGCAGCACCGGCTGGAAAAAGAGGACATCGAGGATCTGGGCACGGTCACCCTGACCCGTGGCGGTCATGTCATCCACTGCCTGACCGTCATCGGCCAGATCGAAGGGCACACCGAAGCGCCGCAGGGGCAAAAGACCACCAAATATGAGCACGTCATCCCCCAGCTGGTGGCGGTGCAGGAGGACCCCCGCATCGAGGGGCTGCTGGTGCTGCTGAACACTGTGGGCGGCGATGTGGAGACCGGGCTTGCGCTGGCGGAGCTGATCGCCAGCATCTCCAAGCCTAGCGCCACGCTGGTGCTGGGCGGCGGGCACTCCATCGGCATCCCGCTGGCGGTCAGCGCGCGGCACAGCTTCATCGTGCCCACCGCCACCATGACGGTGCATCCGGTGCGGCACTCCGGGCTGATCTTGGGTGTCCCGCAGACCATGCACTGCTTTGAGCAGATGCAGCAGCGCATCACCGGTTTTGTGGCCGCCCACAGCGGCATGCCGGAAAAGCGCTACACCCAGCTGATGCTCCACACCGGGGAGCTGGTGATGGACATGGGCACGGTGCTGGACGGACGCCGCGCCGTAAAGGAAAAGCTCATCGATGAACTGGGCGGTCTTTCGGACGCGCTGGCGTGGCTGTATAAGGAAATCGAAGAAAAATGAACAAAAGCCCCCTTGCAATCATCCGTGTATGACCGCAAGGGGGCTTCAATTCAAAATTTCAGTATTTCTGTGCTGAGAACTTAGCACTGAAAGAGAGGCCTATTACCGCAGAAGTAAGAACGAACGACCCAAAAAGTGAAACCACCAACAATAGTATTAAACAACATACGAACTCCTCCTGATATTTTTAATTTAACAACAGGTTGAAAATGTATTGTCACTGAGACACGGCTCAGATGACGCTATTCTATTTCCCCAAACAAAATCCGCAGACCGGTCAGCATATCTTCCAGTGTGTCATCTGTGATCTCATCGTAAGCATTCAGAAGTTTGCTGCTACCGGTATAGATTTGAACAGCTTTACCGTCTTGAACACGGATCAGGGAAGGCGCATATATCCGCTTTTCTCCGACAGCGATCTCCTGACCTTTCGCATCGGTGAGCGTATAGTCACTGAGCAGAGCATCAAATCGCTGAAGCAATTCATGATAGCCGGCATCACCGCTGCTTAACTGAACCGGCCGACCCTTTTTTAAAATATAAAGGTCACGGCTCGTGTAGATATCCACATATAAAATCTGCGAAACGTCACACTCTTTTGCTGCGGTCAGCATTGGACTAACGAAAGCCCGGCACCACGGACATTTTGAAAAACCAAAATAAACGTAGAACGACTCCTGATTGTCAAGACGTTGCAGAACGTCCTTAAAAGAAGAATAGCACATAGGATTCTCCTGATCGATATCCAATGTTCGCATGACCCGAAAGTGATCATCAAGTTTTCTGTTCTGTGCCGTGTACTCTTGTTGAAACCGTTCGGCATCCGTAATGGATGTTTCAGATTCCGCATGAAAAAAGCAGAACGAACATAACAACACAACCATCGTAGCAGCACACAAGCATCCTTTGAAAATTTTCATAGCAGTGCCACACCTCGTATTAAAACCTGAAGCATCAGATTTACGGCTCAATTTTAACGGATATTCCGTTAAAAGTCAAGAGTCAAATTAGGTTCTCTGTAAACTCCTTACAAGGAGGTCGATTCCTATGACATATATCGAACGCATCAAAGCACTTCGTAATGACCATGACTTGAATCAAACGCAAATCGCCAGAGAACTTCATGTAGCACAAACAACATATTCCGACTATGAAAAAGGCAAAGTTCGTATCCCTGTGGAATGTTTGATACAGCTTGCACGCTTTTATAATGTAGACATGAACTACATCACCGGCGTGAGTGATATCCGACATGATTTCCCTGTATCGTTATAAAGCTTGCCCGATGCAAGCATCGCAACAAAAACAACATTATGGTTTGCCATTTTTGCCCTTGCGTGGTACAATAGTAGAATCAATTATTGTGTCTATGGGAAGTTGGGGAACAGAGTAGAATGGCAACGAAAAAACGAAAATCGACGAAACGGCGTACTGCTGCCCGCCGTAAAAAGGCAGAACAGCGGCTCCCGGCAGGGCTTGGCACCCTGTTCGGCGGCCTGCTGCTGATGGTGCTGGCCTTTGTGCAGGGCGATTCCGCATGGCGGGTGCTCCATGATGTGCTGTTCGGGCTGTTCGGCTGCGGCAGCTTTGTGCTGGGTGCAGCCGTGTGCTGTCTGGCCGTTTTGTACACCCGGGGCGAGGAACTGTTGTCCCGCATCCTCAAGCTGGTGCTGGGGCTTATCTTTGTCTGCGGCACAGTCATCGTGTTTTCCGATATCCAGCCGCAGGGGCTGTCGGCGCTGCAAATGCTTTCCGCCTGCTACGCCAACGGTGTCAGCGCATGGCTCTCCGGCGGCGCAATGGGCTTTGTGCTGGGCGGCGTGCTGCTTTTGCTGTGCGGACGCCCGGCGGCAAACCTCATCATGATTGTGCTTTTGCTGTGCGGCAGCCTGTACATTTTTGATATTACCCCCGCCGAGGTCTGGGTCTGGCTGTGCGCCGTCACCGGCGGCATCCGCGCCCGCGGCTCTGCCTTTGCAGAGCAGAGCGCCGCCCGCCGCGCCGAGCGTGCCGCCATCCGGCAGGCCGAGCGGGAGATCGACGAGGAATACGACGAAGCCGAGGACGAGCCGCTGGACGAAGAGGATGAGCCCGCCGGGCTGCATCTGGGTGTGCCGGACTGGATGTCTGGTGTGCTGCGCTGGGGACACAAGGTAACGCAGGAGATGGAAGCAGACGCGGCAGACCCCGAAGCCGCTCCCGCTGTCCCTGCCCAGCCTGTACCCACTGCACCGCCCATCACCCCGGTGCGGGTCAGCGTTGCGCGTCCTCGTGCTGCCTTTGACGTAGACCTTGGCCCCGACCACACCGCCCTCTCCGAGGGCGGCAGCGAGCCCATTGAGCCGCTGATCGTCGGGCCGGGCGGCACCTTCGGGCAGGACCCGCTGCGCCCTGCACCCAAACCCACACCGCCGCCCATCGTAGCAGACCCGGTGGTCACCGCTGCTGCAGATTTCTTTGCCAAGGACGCCCCGCAGCCGGAAGAGCCTTCCCCTGCCCCCGCTTTTGATGCTCCCATCGTCCAGCCGGCAGCGCCGGTGGTGCAGCCGCAGATGCCGCAGCAGCCGGAGGCTGCGCCCATCCAGCCCGCCGTGCCCCGGGTAAGCGCCGAGAACGCCGTGGCGTTCCGCTCTGCGCCGGACGAGGATGGCTGGATCAGCATCACCGCCGAGCCGGTGGAGGAAAAGGACATCAACTCGCTGGTGGCAGCGGCCATGGAAAAGCCCGCTGTCTCTGAGCAGGCAGCCGCCACCGCCCCTGCCGAGGAAGCCGAGCCGGTGGACAGCTACGAGTATCAGTACCCGCCCATCGAGCTGTTTGAAAAAACGCAGGAGGAGAGCGATCCCGGCGCACAGGAGGAGCTGAAAGCCAACGCCCAGAAGCTGGTGGATACGCTGGAAAGCTTCGGCGTGCGCACCCGGGTGCTGGATATCTCCCGCGGGCCCTCTGTTACCCGGTACGAGCTGCAGCCCATGGCGGGCGTGAAGATCAGCCGCATCACCTCGCTGGCAGACGATATCGCCCTGAACCTTGCGGTGGCAGACGTGCGTATGGAAGCCCCCATCCCCGGCAAGCCCGCCGTGGGCATCGAGGTACCCAACCACAAAAAGACTGCCGTTTCTATCCGCAGCATCTTTGAGAGCCAGAGCTTTCTGCGCATGACCTCGCCGCTGGGCATCGCCTTGGGCAAAGACATTGCCGGTGTGGCGCAGGTGACCGACCTGTGCAAGATGCCCCACCTGCTCATCGCGGGCAGCACCGGCAGCGGTAAATCCGTGTGCGTGAACAGCATCATCATGAGCCTGCTGTTCCGCTCCAGCCCGGAGGACGTGAAGCTGCTGCTCATCGACCCCAAGGTGGTGGAGCTGGCCGAGTATAACGGCATCCCCCATCTGCTGATGCCGGTTGTCACCGAGCCCCGCAAGGCCGCCGGTGCACTGGGCAGCGCAGTGCAGGAGATGGAGCGCCGCTACCGCCTGTTTGCGGAGAACAACGTGCGCGACATCAAGTCCTTCAATAAGCTGGCTGCCGAGCAGCCGGAGCTGGAAAAGATGCCCTACATCGCCATTATCATCGATGAGTTGGCCGACCTGATGATGGTGGTGGGCAAGGACGTGGAAGATTCCATCTGCCGCATCGCCCAGAAAGCCCGTGCCGCCGGTATGCACCTGATCGTTGCCACCCAGCGCCCCAGCGTGGACGTGATCACCGGCCTGATCAAGGCCAACATCCCCAGCCGCATCGCCTTTGCGGTGTCCAGTCAGGTGGACAGCCGCACCATTCTGGACGGTGCCGGTGCAGAAAAACTGCTGGGTCAGGGCGATATGCTCTTTATGCCCGTGGGCGCACCCAAGCCCACCCGTATCCAGGGCACCTTTGTGCGGGATGAAGAGATCAGCCGTGTGCTGGACTTTATCAAATCCAGCGCCACCGTGCAGTACGACGAGGCCATGATCGAAGCCATGGAAAAGCACGCCATTCAGGACGGCAAAAAGGGCGGCGGTGCCGATGCCGAGGAGGACGCAGGCTCCGACCCCATGTTCAAGCAGGCCGTGGATGTGGTCATCGATGCCGGTCAGGCGTCCACCAGCCTGCTGCAGCGCCGCTGCAAGCTGGGCTACGCCCGCGCCGCCCGCATCATGGACGAGATGGAGCAAAAGAGCATCATCGGCCCCTACGAGGGCGCAAAGCCCCGCGCCGTGCTCATCAGCCGCCAGCAGTGGCTGGAAATGCAGATGAACCAACCGGAGGAATAATAAAGGAGCATTATGGAACATTCTACTCCCCAGATCTACACCGAATTTCTTCCCATCAGCCGGGCGGACATGGAAGCCCGGGGCTGGGAGCAGCTGGACTTTGTGGTGGTGGGCGGTGACGCCTATGTGGACCACCCCAGCTTTGGCACCGCCATCATCAGCCGCCTGCTGGAAGCCGAGGGCTACAAGGTGGGCGTGCTGGCGCAGCCCCGCTACACCGACTGCGAGGACTTCAAGCGGTTCGGCAAGCCCAAGTACGGCTTTTTCATCGGCGGCGGCAACGTGGACAGCATGGTCAGCCACTATTCCGTGGCAAAGATCCCCCGCGCCGAGGACGAATACTCCCCCGGCGGCAAGGCCGGTGCCCGCCCGGACCGCAGCGCCACCGTGTACACAAAGCTTGCCAAGCAGGCTTACCCCGACCTTCCGGTGATCTTAGGCGGTCTGGAAGCCAGCCTGCGCCGGTTTGCCCACTACGATTACTGGCTGGACACCGTGCTGCCCAGCATCGCCGAGGACTCCGGCGCGGATCTCATCAGCTTTGGCATGGGCGAGCACCAGACCGTGGAGATCGCCCGCCGTCTGGCCGCCGGGGAGCCGGTGGAGAGCATCACGGACGTGAACGGCACCTGCTACCTGACCGATTTCGACCACCTGCCCCAGCGGTATGTGGAGTGCGCCGGTTTTAGAAAGGTTGCCGCCGATAAGACCGCCTACGCCAAGGCCTGCCGCATCCAGATGGATAATCAGGACGTGGTCAGCGGCCAGATCATCGTGCAGAAGCAGAGCGAAAAGTATCTGGTGCAGAACATCCCCTCAAAGCCGCTGGTGCGCGGAGAACTGGACAAGGTATACGCCCTGCCCTACACCCGCCGCTACCACCCCATCTACGAGAGCATGGGCGGCGTGCCCGCCATCCGCGAGGTTCAGTTCTCCATCATCCAGAACCGCGGCTGCTTCGGCGGCTGCAACTTCTGCGCCATCCAGCTGCATCAGGGGCGGCG
>CAKTCK010000041.1 GCA_934539245.1 uncultured Faecalibacterium sp. | reverse complement strand
ATAATTTCAAGTCTGTCCCTGTCATACTCACATTTCAGCAGAGAATCCAGAACGTTGGAAAGCACCTGCTCCTCATTGTGCATAGGGATCAGTACGGAAATACTTTTCATCCGGTCTGTAAGGATATCATTGTAATAGAGACGCTGCCGGCCCAGAAGTCTTACAATTGTAAAATAAAAATGTCTGGCAGTGTACAGAAGCATCAGGATAATAACAAAAATAGTATAACCTTTCATAATAGCTACGACCATTTCCATACCTCCTTTCCCTTCCTTGAATCGTAAACACCGATCATACGATCGACAAACACTGCATAAATCATAACCAGATACAAAAAGTCAAACATAGGACCTATCATAAAGTAGAAAAACGCCATATAGATCACAGAAAATCTGTACAGCAGCCAGATAAAGATCACATAGCGAACCGTTCCAAATACTATGGAATACAGCATCACTGCAAGAAGTGTCAAAAGTTTATAGATCACTCCCCTGTCTCCTATAATTCCGGTGACCATAACTGTCATGACAAAAAACATCACCCATATGCCAATTTCCTGAAGCATATATAAATTTGAATAAACAGTCAAAGTATATGGGAAATATTTTTCCCCAAATACAAACCACAGGCTGTTTATCAGATGGATTGCACTGCACAGGATCAGATAAATGGCAAGAGGACGCCCCTTCCATGGAAGTCCCGCCAGCAGAATGATTGCCGCAAGAGAGACTCCTGCATTTATAAGGCTTATCTGTATTCCCGGATATACGGTTCCTGCACTGAGATAGCTGATTTTTCCAAACAGAGGATACGTTTCTGAACGGATTCCAACATACATTTGCGGTTCATATTTTTTTAAAGCATCGGCCCCTATCTTACAGATCACTCTGGTCAGATCATCGATCTGAGTCCACATAAGCAGAAAACCAAGCAGGATCAGTATGACAATATACAGAATACATTTCTTTTTATCTATCTCAATTCTTCGATAGGTTCTGGTGTAATCAATTACTTTCTTTTCTTTCATAGACTCCTCCTTTTGTTCCGCTTCGCTATGCAGCTCATAACTGGGAACCTTCCAGATTTTTTACATTCCCTCCCCATAAATTACAGCACTGCAGCCTTTCTGCTTTTTGCTCTGATACATTGCCCTGTCGGCCTTTCTGTATAGCTGATCAAAAGAAACCTCTTCATACCCATCATAAAAACACGCACCAAGACTTATTTCTATGCTCTTTCCCTGCATCTCTATGACATCGATCTGTCGGATATTTTCAAAAAGTCGTTCAAAAAATTTCTCAGCTGCTGTTCGCTCCAACATTTTCGGCATAAATGTTGCGAACTCGTCCCCTCCAAGCCGCAAAACCACATCGCTGTCACGACATGTTTTCCGTAATTTCTCCGCAACGGCTACGATCACCTTATCTCCTACAGCATGCCCATAAGTATCATTGATGGATTTAAATTTATCACAGTCGATCAGGCAAAGCGCTCCTCCTGTTTTTTCCTTTAACAGTTCAGTGATCCTTTTTTCTCCGCTTCCACGATTACATAATCCTGTCATAAGATCTGTCCGCGCCAGATAAATCAGCCTGTTCTCACGCTTTTTTTCTTCTTCTATACACTCCATACAGAAAAGCACATGCAGAAGTCTTCCATTTTCATCGTAGTCTACAGGAATAAATCTGCTTCGGCACCAACCTGATATTTTATCTATAAATTCATATGATATACTGTTTTCTCCAAGAAGCCGTTTTTCCAGCGTACTGATATCTACAAACTCCAGTGATTCCTGACGTTGTGATTCTATACACATTTTCTCAACCATATCATTGATATGTCCGCAAAAATCATCCCTGATTTCATATTCTCCCATTTTTTTGAAATCTTTTCCCAAACATTCCACGATCTGATCTGTCATTTTTACAATATGATATCTTTTTGTCTGCACATCAACCAAATGCATAGATGTATAGATTTTCGAGAGGGATGAATAGCTGCTGAGCTTTGCCTCTTTATTTGACTTTATAAATGAATTACGCAATTTCAGAAATGAAATAAGAAGCGTCCCTATCATATCCAAAAAAGTAGCAAGTCCTCTGTAATCACTCATTGGAGGATTGTCCACACCAAAAAAACCGCTTATCTCATCTTTATAACGTAAAGGGCATACCACCACATTTCTCACATTCTGCGCTTTTAACATATCATACGATACACGATGTTCTTCTTTGATATCTTCTATATCAGTGATACTGATACTTTCGCCGTCGGAAAACGTATCATACCACCACTTTATTACGTCCATATCGACATTCTGCAATCTGTCTATCTCAGAAATTACTCCCTCCGCACACCATTCATACGTATTGTCTGTAACATACCTTTCTTTACGATCCTCAAAAATATATATTCTGTCAGAGCCGATATGTCTTCCGAAAAAGCGGATAAATTCATTGATCTGCTCGTCAGGTGTATGGTAATTGAGTGCAGATCTAAGCGCTTCATTTATGACCAGTTCATACTTTATGATTGTCTTCATGTTGTTTTCCACCTGAATATCTTTCTTATCTTTTTTCATTCAAGCCAGATGGAAAGACCTTCCTTTATTTTCTGCTCTTCCACAGGTTTCATAAAAAAATAATCTATCCTCAGCCTGAATGCATGAAGCGAAAAATCAAGGTCACTGCACCAGATGATTCCACATTTCGGATACAGAGAACGAAGGTGTTCTGCTGCATTCAGACCGGACACACCCGGTAATGCGAGAAACACCATTGTCGGTACTGTTTTCAATGTCTGTGCAAAAAATTGTTCCTGATTCTGATAAATCTCAATCAGTGGAAAGACATTCTTCTCTGCACAGTACTTCCTGATATATTCCGCACTGTTTTGTCCTTCCTGTTTCTGGTCGGTCAATATGGCAATACAATACACGACACCCCGCCCTTTCCATTTATCGCAATTTCCAAAAACAGTGCCTATCAACACGGCCTATTTGCAATATGCAGTTTGCAGATGTTGCTTGTGCAATCAAATTCCCATGGCAGCCTCCATTGGTTACCAAGCATTGAGCTTTATGCATTCTATACACGACGTTAAGTCATTCATCATGTTTATGATACACCGCATATGTTCAAAAGCCAACATTTTACTCGCAAAGTTTTTATGAGAATGACTTTTTTGGATGGTCTCTGCGCAATCAGATGCATAAAAGTCATAAAGATTTGAGCTTTAGAAGTTTTGTTGCACCTCTTTCCAAAGTATGTTATACTATCGACAGACAAGAGATCCGTGCAACAATCAAACAGCGTATTTGCGATAAAAAGTCAAATTGCTATAATATACTTTCATTTGTTATTTTCATTATAGGAAATCCACGAATCATTTCAACAATTCTGTCACGAAACGACAGAAAATGGCACGAATCGCTACTCCGTGGTATTGTTTTGTGGTATGCTGTTACCAGAGCGTTTTTGAAACAACTACACCACTTGCCTGTCTGCAGCTATAGATTGCACAGATGAAAAAGTTTCAGCAAGCGGAATTTTATAGATAAGGAAGATCTACTATGAAAATTGCAATTGTTGATGATGTTTCAGACGAACGGACACTGCTGCGAAGCAGACTGGAATCTCAGTTTTCCAGACGCAATGTCCATACAGATATACTTGAATATGAAAATGGAGAAACCTTCCTCACTTCAGCGAAGGAATGTCCTTTCACTGTAGTGTTTCTGGATATTTATATGAATGGTTCCAACGGGATCGATACAGCAAAAGAACTTCGCAGATCAGACACTGACTGTCTGCTGGTCTTCACAACAACTTCCACTGACCATGCATTAGAAGGATTTCAGGTCCGGGCGCTGCACTATCTTGTAAAGCCCTACAGTGAAAATGATATTTCCGCACTGGCAGATGAGATCCTTTCCCGCATCCCGGATTCCGGGAAATACATAGATGTAAAGGTCAACGGCAGCAATATTCAGATCCCTTTCCGGAAAATAATCTACGCAGAACATTTTTCCCATATGATCCACATCCACACTGCCGGTGAAAGAGAACTGGTCACCCGCCAGTCCTTTGATTCCTTCCTAACCTCCCTGAAAATGGATCCACGCTTCTACCAATGTAACCGGGGCGTTGTGATCAATCTGGAACATGCAGTTGATTTTGACGGAACAGGCTTTTGCCTTGATAACGGAAGCAATATCCCGGTAAGCAGAAAGCTTCTCAAAAACGCCAGACAGACATTTATGGAATTTCTGTTCCAAAGGAGGTTCTGAAATGGCTGACATGCTTCGCCCTGTACTTGAGCTTTCCGTGATTATTCCCGGCATACTGCTGACATATCTGCCTGTAAAAGGCTATCTGAGACAGACACCGCTTAAGCTGACAGCGTGGCTTCTTCCTCTTCTTCTGGGAATCTGTATTTTCGGAGGAGCGGTTTGCTGTGCCTTCCACTTTCCCACCAGATGGGTCCTGTTTCCTCTGCTGCCCGTTATTATGCTTATTTATCATAAAACGTTAAAAATCTCTGTCTGGAAATCCGTTAGTATTTTTCTGGCAGTCTTTGCAGTTTTTGCATGTATCAACAGCCTGTCCCGGGCAGTCAATGCACTTATAACTGCTGACCTGCATACAGAAAATGAACTGTGGTTTCATACCGGTGCCGGAATTTTCTATAATGTCATCTGCCTGCTGTTTGTTCTGGCAGCCTGGTATCCTGCCCGCCACCGTGTACAGACAATGATCGCAGACGAAAACTTTGCCCAGACCTGGTATGTATTCTGGATTCTTCCGGTAATCTTTATCGGAGTGAATCTTTTTATAATCCCTAAATACCGCAGTACTTTATATACCGGACGGGTCCTGCAGTGTTATATTGTTTTAAGTCTTGTACTGCTCATAGTCCTGCTCCTGTTTTATGCCATGTTTCTCATGATGGCGGTCAGCCTGAACAGAAATGCCAGACTTCAGCAGGAGAATCATCTTCTTTCCCTTCAGCAGGAAAGGTACAAGAATCTCTGTATGGCCATTGAAGAAGCAAGACAGGCCCGTCACGATATCCGCCATCATTTTGTCCAGCTGTCCGCTCTGGCAGAACAGGGTGACATGGAAAAGATCAAAAAATATCTCTTGACTGCAACCGGCAAAATCTCTGACTATAACCTGCATTTCTGTGAAAATCAGGCTGTTGACAGTGTTTTCGGATATTATTCCACCCTTGCCAAAAGAGAAAACATCCCTTTTCATGCACTGGTTTCCCTGCCTACTGATCTTTCCATAGACGAGATCGATCTGTGTCTTGTGTTTTCCAACCTGCTGGAAAATGCCATCCAGGCAAGTGTAAAAACAGAGCCCGCCCGCAGAAAGATCAATGTGGAGGTTTATCCCCACCATAATCATCTGCTTCTGATTCATGTGGAGAATACCTTCGATGGCAAAATACAGCAAAAAAACAATATTTTCCAGTCCTCCAAACACTCCGGAAACGGCATAGGGATCGAATCTGTCCGCCACATTACCGACAAAAACGGCGGTGCCTGTGACTTTACGTATGAAGATGGTATTTTCTCTGCCAAAATAATGCTCCGGATATGATCAGTTACTGATTATACCCGGAGCATCCACGACTGCCGCACTTTATAAGATCATTCCGATCCGCACTTTTTACCCTCAAACGCAAATTCATTCGGTCACGTCGTGCCGAATGAACAAGCCGGGCGGTGATTTTGTTCACCGCCCGGCTTGTTCTGTCCTCTTAAAGTTTCGTCATCCACAGACCATGCAGATTACAGTAGGCATACCGAGTCAAACACTTTGTATCCTTTCAGATACTCTGGAAAGTATATGGTCAACCAGCGCTGGATACGGTTAGCTGCCGCATTCATCGCCTTTACGATCTGGTCTCTGACTGACACGGCTTCTCTCAGTTCCGCATAGATTCCTTCCGGAAGATATGGGAAAGAGTATCTGCCTTCTGTCACCAGCTTTGCAATTGTCTTCGGATCTTTCTCGTCCGTCTTACGTGGGCTGTTGTCGTCCATTTCCTTGCTCTGTTTTACATGGTACCGTTCTCCACTATTTGCTCTTATTTTATCTGCGGTGTATCCTCGCTGCCGGGTGGATCTCAGATTTTAGCGGATGGTTCTGCGGAGCCATCCGTTTTTTCTTATTCAGATCGCATTTTTTCTGTTTTCTCTTGACGATGCCCCGCCAATGGAGTAGGATGGTGCTGCAAAAACGAATTGCAAAACTGGTCATGCCCTGTGTCGTTCTGAACGCCTTTCAGATCAAGGATACACCGGAGATTCGCACCGGGATGCCTCTCATTCCAGCGCGATCTATGTCCTGAGCACGCTGCTTTCCATCCTGACCATGCCAGTGATGATCGGGTTGTTTGAGCTGTTGCTCTGAAATACGGAAAAAGGCCGCCCGGCATCGAAGCAGGGCTGCCTTTACAACTACAAGGATGTGTCTCTATGAAACTCAAACAATTCATTCAGCAGGAAACGGTCCTCACCGCAGCCGCTGTGCTGGCCGTTGTCTCCGCCTTCTTTGTTCCGCCGGATGTGCAGTATCTCGGCTACATCGACCTGCGCACGCTGGCGATCCTGTTTTCCCTGATGACGGTCATGGCCGGGCTGCGGCGGCAGGGCTTTTTTGATGGACTGGGCCGGGCATTGCTGTCCCGCACCCACAGCACCTTTCAGCTGACGCTGGTACTGGTCGGGCTGTGCTTTTTCGGAAGCATGTTCATCACCAACGATGTTTCCCTGCTGACCTTCGTTCCCTTTACGTTCGTGGTCCTGAGCCGTCTGGGAGCGGATGTCCGCCGCGCTCTTCTGATCCCGGTGGTCTGTATGCAGACCATTGCGGCAAACCTTGGCAGTATGCTGACCCCCATCGGCAACCCGCAGAACCTCTATCTTTACGGAAAAAGCGGCATGAGCATCGGGGGCTTTGTGCTTCTTATGCTGCCCTACACACTGGTCTCTCTGCTCCTGCTGCTGGCTTGGGCAGCAATGGTCTGCCGGAAAACCTCTGCCGCCCTCTCCGTGGACGAGCTTGTTTCTTCCTCTGCATCTCAGGGGAATCAGAAAATCATCCTGCTGTATCTGGTGTTGTTTGCCGTTTGCCTGCTGTCCGTGATCCGGGTGCTGCCCTATGGCATCGCCTTTGCCGCTGTACTCGTCTGCGTTCTTTTTGCAGACCCGCACACCTTACGGACGGTGGACTATTCCCTGCTTTTGACCTTTGTGGCTTTTTTCATCTTCATTGGCAATCTGGGGCGCATTCCCGCTTTTTCCGGCTGGCTGCAGGAGTTTCTGACCGGCCGGGAAGTTCTGGTGGCGGTTCTTGCTTCGCAGGTCACCAGTAATGTTCCCGCCGCCCTGCTGCTGTCCGGGTTCACGGCAGAGACACAAGCCCTCATCATCGGCACCAATCTGGGAGGTCTTGGCACTTTGATCGCATCCATGGCCAGTCTTATTTCCTACCGGCAGATCGCACGGGAGCTGCCACAGGGGAAGAAGCAGTATTTTGGGCTGTTCACCCTGTCCAACCTGATCTTCCTTGCGATCCTGCTGGGCGTGTGGTTCTTGCTCCGCTGAATGCGGCATCAGGCAGCGCTATGAACGTCTTTTTTCCTGCTGCCCGGCAAACTGGAACTTGTCGGGGCGAGGCCCCTCCATCTTGCTGCCGCAAGACCGTTCTGTCACTTAAAAGCCCCACTGGGGCTTTCATTGTTCCGCTTCGCTCCACAAACGCGAATTTAACGTTCACTCATATATTGTTTTATTTCATCAGAAGTCAATTTTCGTACTTCTGTATATGAATATTCTTTATACTCTCCAACATTAAACACAGGTGTCATTTGTTTGCATTTCTTGTCTTTATTCTTTTTCAAGAATAGATGTAAATCCTCATTCCCGGCGAATATTTTATAAGATACTCTGCCTTTACTGTTCTCTATCTCATAAATACCACATGAACTTTTCGTTGTATAATCGATGGTTTTCCCTTGCGGAAAAGGCAGCGAAACAAAAATGCCCCCGGAGAGCTTATTGCGGCTCTCCGGGGACAGAGCCTATACCCCGGCGGCTTTCAAGGCACGCCGGGGTTCTTTTTGTCATTCTGCTGCAAAATGTCTGCACTTTCTCGGCAGAACGCAGAAAATGCGGAAACCGCTTGATTTAGCTCGGTTTCCGCACTAGAATGGAAACCAGAAAAGCAAGCACAGTTTCCACAAGGAGGACGCTCATGCAGGAAAAGCTCGATGCGCTGGTGCGCACACAGGCGATGCAGTTATTCCGTCAACAGGGGCTGCATTTCACCATGCAACAGGTGGCAGAGCCGCTGCACATCAGCAAAAAGACCATCTACACCGTTTACCCCTCCAAGGAGGCGCTTTTGCTGGACATGGTAGACCATGCCTTTGCGGAGATCCACCACTGCAAGCAGAAAATTCTGGCGGGCAGCGGTACTTTGCAGGAGAAGCTGCGGGCGGTCATCATTGCCATGCCGACAGAATACGCCGCGCTGGACCTGCGGCAGATGAAGGAGCTGGACGAGAAATACCCGGTGGTGGCGGCGCGGGTGCGCAGTCAATTGGAAAACGGGTGGGAACCCACCATGGCGCTTCTGGAACAGGCTGTGGCAGAGGGGGTCATGCGTCCGGTGTCCCTGCCGGTGCTGCGGCAGATGATCACCGCATCCATCGAGAGCTTTCTGGCAGACCGCAGTCTGGCAGAAAGCGGGGTGCAGTATGTGGCTGTACTGGAGGAAATGATCTCGATTTTACTGGAAGGAGTGCTGCCGCGATGAAACACAGTTTTTGCGAGGATTGGGAGTTTACACGACACTGGACGGAGGCCTTTGGCAAGGGGCTGCCGGTGCCAAAACAGCAAGCCGTCCGCTTGCCCCATACCTGCCGGGAGGTGCCGCTGCACTATGCCTCCCCTGCCGATTACGAGATGGTCTGCGGCTACCGCAAACGGTTCCGGGTGCCGCCGGTACAGGCTGCGCCCCGGCTGTTCCTCCGCTTTGACGGAGCCGCCCATCAGGCGGTGGTGCGGGTCAACGGCAGGGTTGCCGGGCAGCACCGGGGCGGCTATACCGGCTTTGCGGTGGAGATCACAGACCTTGTGGACCGGGAGGGTGAAAACCTGCTGACCGTGCAATTGGATACCCGTGAAGACCCGGCCATTCCACCCTTTGGCTTTGTCATCGACTACCTGACCTACGGCGGGCTGTACCGGGAGGTCTGGCTGGAAGCTACGGCAGAGAGCCGCCTGACCGACTTGTTCGTCTACACGCCCACCCTGCATGATGCCGTGGTGCAGTGGACGGCAGAGCTTACGCCCGCAGCCGTGGCGGTCCGCATCCGGCTGGAGACCGCAGACGGCACCCTGCTGGCAGAGCAGACCGCACAGGCGGCAGAAACCGGGAAGATGCAGCTTTCCGTCCCGGACGCACAGCCGTGGGATACCGAGCACCCGGTTTTGCATCATGCCGTGGCAGAGCTTTTGAACGCATCCGGACACCCCATCGACCGCAAACAGGTGACGTTTGGCTTCCGCACCGCAGAGTTCCGGGCGGATGGCTTTTACCTCAACGGAAAAAAGACCTTTTTGCGGGGTCTGAACCGACACCAGAGCTACCCTTACATCGGCTACGCCGCACCGGAAAGTCTGCAGCGGGAGGATGCCCGCATTTTGCAGGAGGAGCTGCACTGCACCGCCGTGCGCACCAGCCACTACCCCCAAAGTTCCTATTTTCTGGACGAGTGCGACCGGCGGGGTCTGCTGGTGTTCACCGAACTGCCGGGCTGGCAGCACATCGGGGACGACAACTGGAAGGACGCCGCCTGTGAAATGCTGCGGGAAATGCTCCTGCAAAACCGCAGCCACCCCAGCATCATCCTGTGGGGCGTACGCATCAACGAGAGCGTGGACGACGATGCCTTCTACACCCGCACCGATCAAATTGCCCATCAGCTGGACCCCAGCCGCGCCACCTCCGGTGTGCGGTATCTGGAAAAAAGCCATCTGCTGGAGGATGTCTACGCCTACAACGATTTTTCCCACAACGGCGTAACGCCCGGCGCAAAGCCCAAAAAGGACGTAACCCCGGATATGGGCAAGGCGCTGCTCATCTCGGAGTGCAACGGTCACATGTACCCCACAAAAGCCTTTGACGACGGCCCTCATCGACAGGAGCACGCCCTGCGGCACGTCCGGGTGCAGAACGCCGCCTACGCCAGCGGAGAACACGCCGGGTGCTTCGGCTGGTGTATGTTCGACTACCAGACCCACAAGGACTTCGGCTCCGGGGACCGCATCTGCTACCACGGTGTGCTGGACAGCTTCCGCAACCCCAAATTGGCGGCAGCGGTCTATGCCAGTCAGGGCGATGCCGACCCGGTGCTGGCGGTCAGCTCCTCCATGGACATTGGCGATAACCCCGCCGGGCAGCTGGGCACGGCCTACGTTTTCAGCAATGCCCAGCAGGTAAGGCTTTACAAAAACGATGTATTTGTCACCGCCCTGCGCCGCAGCGAGTGGACGGCGCTGCCCCACCCGCCCTTTGTGATGGACGATCTCATTGGCGAGCTGCTGGAAACGCAGGAGCACTTTTCCCCCTCCAAGGCAGCCGCTGTGCGGGACTGTCTGCTGGCCGCCGGAAAATACGGCTTGGCGGGGCTGCCGCTGGCCTACAAGGTCAAATTCGGCTGGTGTATGCTGCACTACAAAATGAGCTTTGAAGATGGCGTGGCGCTTTACGGCAAATATGTGGGCAACTGGGGCGGCGAAGCTACCCGCTGGCGGTTCGATGCCGTGCAGGACGGCAACGTGGTGCGCAGCGTGACCCTTTGCCCCAGTGCAAAGCTGCACTTGGAAGTCAAGGTCAGCCGGACGGCTCTTCGGGAAAAAGATACTTACGATATGGCGGCTGTCCGGGTGCGCATTCTGGACGAGAATGGCACCCCAGCCCCCTACGCACAGTTCCCGGTGCAGTTTGCGGTGGAGGGCAGCGCCGCCCTTGTGGGTCCACAGACCGCCGTTGCCGAGGGCGGCATGACCGGAACCTATCTGCGCACCGTGGGCACTGCCGGAGAAGCCGTGCTGACCGTTTCTGCACCGCAGACCCAGCCCGTTGTGCTGCGGTTCACCATTGAAAAGGAGGACGCTGTATGGAACTGACCCTGAAACAGAAAACCGCATTTGGTATTGGTGCCGTGGGCAAGGATATGGTATATGCCCTGTCGGCTTCTTACGTCATGTATTATTATCAGGATGTGCTGGGGCTTTCGGCCAGCTTTGTGGGCGTCGTGCTCATGGCTGCCCGGTTCTTTGATGCCTTCAACGACCCCTTTATGGGGGTTCTGGTGGCAAAGACCCGCACCCGCTGGGGACGTTTCCGGCCGTGGATCTTTTCCGGCACGCTGCTCAATGCGCTGGTGCTCTACGCCCTGTTTGCCGCCCCGGTGCTGGACGAAGCAGCGCTGATGGTCTACTTCAGCGTGGTGTACATCCTGTGGGGCGTCACCTATACCATGATGGATATCCCCTACTGGTCCATGATCCCCGCCGTGACCCGCACCCCAAAAGACCGGGAAAACCTTTCCATGGTGGGGCGTACCTGTGCAGGCGTTGGTTCGGCTCTTATCGCCATGTTCACCATGCTGCTGGTGGGAGCCCTTGGCGGCGACAGCGAGCGCGCTGGCTTCCGCTGGGTGGCATTGATCGTAGCGGCAATTTTTGCAGTGACAGAGCTGGTGTGCTGCATTTCCATGAAAGAAACCACCCCCAGTGAGATGAAGACCGCCACCGTAAAGGAGATGTTCTCCGCCCTGTTCCGCAACGATCAGGCTATGGTCGTGGTGGGCAGCATCGTGCTGATCAACTCGGCGCTGTACCTTACCTCCAACTTCATCATCTATTTCTTCAAATACGACCTTGGCGGTGCAGGCTGGAAAGCCACCTACACCCTGTTTTCCACCGTGGGCGGTGCGGCGCAGATCCTTGGCATGATGGTGCTTTACCCCTTGCTGCGCAAAAAGTTCAGCAGTACGCAGGTATTTTACCTGAGCCTTTTGCTGGCGCTGTGCGGCTACGGCACGCTGCTGGTGTTCTGCCTGACCGGCCTTTCCCATAGCCTTGCCCTGCTGTGCATTCCGGGCGTGGTGGTGTTCGCCTGCAACGGGATGCTGAGCGTGCTGACCACCCTGTTCCTTTCCAACAGCGTGGATTACGGCGAGCTCAAGACCGGACGCCGGGAGGAGAGCGTTATCTTTTCCATGCAGACCTTTGTGGTCAAGGCTGCCTCCGGTGTGGCGGTATTCCTGACCGGCATCGGGCTGGACCTCATCGGTCTTGTGGGCAACACGGAGGAGACCGGCCCGGTGGCAGTACAAAGCGCCGGAACCCTGCTGGGTCTGCGCCTGATGATGACCGTTCTGCCCATGCTGGTGCTGGCTGGTGCGCTGGTGCTGTTCCGCCGCAAGTTTGTTCTGACCGATGCCCGCGCTGCCGAGATCAGCGCACAGCTCCACGGGGAGGAAGCGCACCATGACTGAAACGCTGCACTGGTACGCGGAAACTTCCGGCGGCGTGCAGACAGGCAACTGCACGGTCACGGAGAATGGCGGCGCGCTGCATCTGACGGCAGACCTGCCCGCCGGGACGCTGAAGGCGGTGCGTGCCGAGATGCCGTGGACGATGGAAGCAGACGAGCGTCTGTTCATGAACGGCTACCAGACATGGACCTACAGCCCGGAGCTGGACCGCAACGGCAAGCTCCGCGGCACCGACCACATCCCCGGCTTTCTGCGCAAAAAATATGCCTTTGACCGCTACGGCGACTATCATTTTGCGCCTTATGGGCATCAAAAGGGGCAGAGCCACGGCTTTTCCTACTGCTATTTCCGCAAGGGCACACAGTTCCGGCTGGTGGCATCGCTGGACGAGAAGCCGGGCTACACCATCCTCCGCTACGACAGCGGCAAAGCCCTGCTGACGCTGGAGCGTGACTGCGCCGGGGTGGAGCATCCCGGCGGCAGTTTCCCACTCCTTGACCTGTTTTTTGCCGAGGGCGGCGAGACTGAGGTGTTCGACGGCTGGTTTCAGGCTATGGGCATACGCCCTCGGACGGAAAAGAAGATGGCAGGCTATTCCAGTTGGTACAACCGCTATCAGGACATCACCGAGGATACCATCCGGGAGGACCTGACCGGCTGCCGCAGCCTGCTTTGTCCGGGGGATCTGTTTCAGATCGACGATGGCTGGGAGCCGAAGGTAGGGGACTGGCTGGAAACAGATGCACAGAAATTCCCCCACGGGCTGAAAGGCATGGTGGAGGAGATCCACGCCTCTGGCTTTCAGGCTGGGTTATGGCTTGCGCCCTTTGTGTGTGAAAAGGACTCGACCCTTTTCCAGCAACACCCGGACTGGCTGCTGAAGGTGAACGGTGCGCCATGGTGCTGCGGCTGCAACTGGAGCAGCTTTTATGCGCTGGATATCGACAATCCGGCCGTGCTGGACTATCTGTGCCGGGTGTTTGACCGGGTGCTGAACGACTGGGGCTTCGACCTTGTCAAGCTGGATTTTCTGTATGGCGCTGCTCCCTTTGGCAACACCCATGAGAGCCGGGCGGGCAGAATGTACCGTGCTATGGAGCTGCTGCGCAGCTGGTGTGGACAAAAGACCATCCTTGGCTGCGGCGTACCGGTGATGCCCGCTTTCGGGCTGGTGGATTACTGCCGTGTCAGTTGTGACGTGAGCTTGGACTGGGACGATGTGTGGTATATGCGCCTGTTCCACCGGGAGCGGGTGTCCACAAAACAGGCCATCAACAACACGGTATTCCGGCGGCAGCTCAATGGCCGCGCCTACGGCAGCGACCCGGATGTATTCTTTCTCCGGGAGGAAAACTGCAAGCTGACGGCAGAGCAAAAGCGCACCCTTTCTGCGGTCAATGCCCTGCTGGGCAACGTGTTCCTTACATCGGATATGCCGTCCCGCTACACAGAGGCGCAGCGGGCAGAGTACCGCCGTCTGCGCACCCTCTTTGAGCACGCTGCGCAGGTGCAGGTAGAAACAGAAAGCGACCACCTCTGCATCCGATATCTGCTGGACAGAACACCGCAAGAACTATGTTTTGACCCGTCCTGACGGCGTGAATAAACCACGACAAAACAGCACCCGCCCGGCTCGCAGTACCCGATGGCTTCACAGGCGGCGGTCAGCTCCTGCTCCCCTGCCGCCTGATAGATGGCACGGCTGGTGCCGCTGCCCTGCAAAAGGTTCCGGTTCGCCGGGTTGACGATGGCATCCGCTGCCACCTTGGTGATGTCGTTGCGGATCATCCAATTTACCCTTCCCGCTGCTCCACGATCTCCAGACTGTCCCGCCCGACATGGCAAAGCAGGAACAGCACCCTCACGCCAGCGGCTTTTGCTTCGGACAGCGCTGTGCCAAACTCCGGCTGAATATCAACATTCGGCCTTACCCCGGCGACGCCTTCCATCTGAATTACAAAGGCCACTGCGCATCGATATCCTGCCCGCTGCGCTTGCGCTAACTCGTGCAAGTGCTTCACACCCCGCTCGGTGGGTGCATCCGGGAAATAGCCGATGCCGCCCACTTCCAGTGTGCAGCCTTTGACCTCCAACAGGTATTTCTGTTCGCCCTTTTCCATGTAGAAGTCGATGCGGGATTTTTCGTATGCAAACTCCGGCCTGACAAGGTCAAACTCCTGCTTTGAAAGCCATTCTCCTACCACCTTGTTGGGTGCCTGACTGTCCATGTTGACCCAGCCAAGTTCCTGCTTGCGGACCGCCACAAGGTCGTATTTTGTCTTGCGTTTCGGGTTGTCCGACACTTCCAGACGCACCGCCGCACCGGGCAACAGCAGTTCCTTGCACCGCCCGGTGTTTTTGACATGGACGGTTTCCACCGTGCCGTTCACATCTACATGGGCAATAAAACGGTTGGGACGGTCAAGAAAAATGCCGTCCACGATCTCTCTGTATTTCAATGTTTCCTCCATTTTCATTTTTGTCTGATACGCCTGTGCCAGAACCATCGGCTGCACGCCAAAACAGGCTTCTGCAAGCGTCAACCACTGGCAGGAGCCCGTTTATTTCTTACAGCTTCGTCATCCACAGACCATGCAGGTTGCAGTAAGCGTATTAAAATCCTCCATCGGAATGTTGTTGGTGTTTTCTATGGCTATATGATAACATCTCCTAGTTAGATTTTCTGTGACCGGGTCACGTAAGCAGCTTAGTGCTAGAGGGATGCCCTCAGCTTCCCATGGCAATGAGCACCAGCACGACCACCACGGCAATGGCGATGAGGCAGCCGCAGCCGCTGCCGTCTCCGCCACCGCCGCCATTGTTGTGGTTTCCGCCACCGCCACCGCCGCCGGACGAGCCGCCGAAGTTGCGGTTGAAGGCCGTCATGTACTGGGCATAGCCCGTGTCACCTTTGCCGAAATAGCCGTAATCACCGTTTGCCATTGTATTTTCCTCCATCCGAAGTGTGTTTTGCTTCTTCTGAGGTCATTTTACCGAAAAAGCTGTCCCATAAACATCTCTTTCAGCATTTTTATCATCTTATTCTTCCCCGATGCCCAGATACACATCAATGTCCATGATGCCTTCCCCTCTGACCTCCACCAGATCCTCAAAGGGCACCACGGTATCGCCCACCTGCAAGGTGCGGAACACCGGGTCGATACGGTCTGCTTTGCCGGTCAGGGTGATGTAGTTGCCCACCGCCGGAATCTCCGGGTGGGCGATGTCCTCCTTGAAGTAGCACACTGTGATGGTCATGCCCTTGGTGACCTGCATCAGCCGATCGGACAGAGCCGACATTTCTTCCTCGGTCAGAATGCGCTTGGTCACCCGCTCCGTGCGCTGCTTTTCTGCGGCAAGCTGCTCGTCGTAGCCCCGCAGCGGAGAGAAGGGCGAGAAAATTTTAGCCCGGTTCTGAAGGGTCATGCGGGGGTGCTTGCGGAGGGATTCTTCGGTCTGGGGGCGTTCCATCTCTAGGATGTCCCTGTACTTTTGGGCGGTCTCCCGCCCGATTTTGCTATTTTTGTAGTTTTCCATCTGAACCTCCCGCCGAACCTCCTGCGCTGTGCCCGCCGATCTGCGCGTTGCGCTGGCGCATGGTGGCACCTTCCTCGTAGCTGCTGGCTTTCAGCACGGCGTTTTTGCCATACTTGTTCTTGATGCCCAGCATGGCTTGCTGGAGTTTTTTCTCCTTTTCCAACTTCTTGGTGTCGGTGAAAAAGTCCACCTGATAGACGCCCTCGTCCGGTGTGACCTTGTTGGCGTTGAGGGTAATGCGCCGCACCGTCAGCGCCGGGTCGGTGATGCGCTCAAACAGCTTTGCGCTTTCGTTGATGAGGGTGCTGCCCAGATTGGTGGGGGCATCGAACCGGACGGTGCCGTGTGCCGCCTTTGGGATGACCCTGCCGTAGCGGTCGGTCTGGGTCAGACCACGGTAGCCGCCCTTGTCCACATTCTCCCGGTCGTAGCCTATCTCCAAGGTGATGGATTCCGTCACCAGTTTCTTTTCCGTGAGCCGGAACATCAGAATCTCTGCCATCTCCCGGACGATGAGCTTGGCCTTGTCGTTGGGGTAGGGGCAGGTCAGCACCTGCCCCTCGCTGATGCTGTTGGTGCTGGGCTTGTAGCTTTTGATCTCAGCCATACCGCAGGGCTCATAGCCCCATGCGTGGTCAATGAGAATTTCTGCATCCACGCCGAAAATCTCATACAGACGATCTTCCCCGTGGATAGAAAACCGTGCCAAGTCCCCCATGGTGTAGATGCCGTGGGCTTCCAGTTTTTTCACTGTGCCGGGACCGGTCATCCAGAAATCCGTCAGCGGGCGGTGGTTCCACAGCAGATACCGATAGGACTGCTCGTCCAGTTCCGCAATGCGGACACCGTCCTTGTCCGCCGGGATGTGCTTTGCCACAATGTCCATGGCCAGCTTTGCAAGGTAGAGGTTGGTGCCGATTCCCGCCGTTGCGGTGATGCCGGTGTTGGTCAGCACCTCCCGCACCATAGTCATGGCAAGCTCGTGGGCGCTCATGTGGTAGTAGGGCAGATAGCCCGTCACATCAATGAAAACCTCGTCGATGGAGTAGGGGTAGATATCCGCCGGGGACACATATTT
>CAKTCK010000040.1 GCA_934539245.1 uncultured Faecalibacterium sp. | reverse complement strand
TCCTGAGTGCTCTTGCCGGTCAGCAGGCTGTAGATCAGGCCGCCGCCGAAGGAGTCACCGCCGCCAACGCGGTCGATGATGTGCAGGTCGTACTTCTTGGAGAAGCAGTACTCGTTGGAAGCAACGTCGTACAGCATAGCGCTCCAGCCGTTGTCGAATGCGCTGTGGCTCTCACGCAGGGTGATAGCGACCTTCTCGAAGTGGAACTTGTCAGCCAGCTGCTTGGCAACGCTCTTGTAGCCCTCAGCATTCAGCTTGCCGCCGTAGATATCGGTAGCCTCGGCCTCGATGCCGAACACGTCCTTTGCGTCCTCCTCGTTGGAGATGCAGACGTCAACGTACTGGCACAGGTCGGTCATGGCAGCGCGGGCCTGCTCACGGGTCCACAGCTTGCCGCGGTAGTTCAGGTCGCAGCTGATCTTCACGCCGTGAGCCTTAGCAGCCTTGCAGGCCTCGCGGCAGATCTCGACAACGTTCTCGCCCAGAGCCGGGGTGATGCCGGTGAAGTGGAACCAATCCACGCCCTCGAAGATCTTATCCCAATCAAAGTCGGAGGGCTGAGCCAGCTGGATAGCGCTGTTGGCACGGTCGTAGATGCAGACGGAACCGCGCTGAGAAGCGCCCTTCTCGTTGTAGTAGATGCCCACACGGTCACCGCCGCGGGTGATCATGCTGGTGTCAACGCCGTAGCGGCGCAGGCTGTTGATAGCGGCCTGACCGATCGCGTGTGCGGGGAGCTTGGTAACGAAAGCTGCGTCCAGACCGTAGTTGGCCAGAGAAACAGCAACGTTAGCCTCGCCGCCGCCGAAGGTGAACTCCAGGCTGTTGGCCTGAACGAAACGCTCGTAGTTGAAGGGCTGCAGACGGACCATCAGTTCGCCAAAAGTAACGACTTTCATTGGTTATTCTCCTTTATATCAGGTGTTTCATCATCCCGCCGCAGGGCATACCCGCTGCGGCGGGGCTTTTACGGGTAAAAGGGGACAGGCGCTTATGCCTGCACCAGATGGAAGGCAAAGCCACCGATCTCGTCTGCCATGTAGCAGGCAACGGTCTTGCCGTTCTTCACGTTCTTGCTGTCCAGATCGAACTTCACGCCGCGCTGAGACAGGTGGTAGATGGCGCGGTCCACGTTGTTGCAGCCGATGGCGATGTGGCCATTGGTGCCGCGGCCGGGCTTCTTCATGATCTCGAACTCCTTGTTGCCGACAAAGATGCTGGAGTTGCCGGGAGCGACCTTCATGTTCAGCATAGCGCTGATCAGGTTAGCCACCTTCATGGCCTCTTCCTCGTTGTCAGTGTTGATGCCGACGTGCAGCAGTTTCAGGCCCAGCATGGTGTCAACAGCTTCCTTGCTCTGTGCGGTGATCTTTGCCCAGTCGCCGGCCTTGATCACGTCGCTCTTGCACATCCAAGTGCCGCCCACGGCAAAGATCTGGTCGTAGCCCAGATAATCGTTGACGTTCTTGGCGTTGACACCGCCGGTGCACATCCAGCGTGCGCCCTTCAGAGCAGCGCCGATGTTCTTCAGCATGCCCACGCCGCCGTTTGCCTCAGCGGGGAAGAACTTCAGAGCCTCGCAGCCCATGTTCATGGCCTGCTGCATCTCGCCTGCGGAGCAGGTGCCGGGCATCATGATGCCGCCCTTGTCGATGACGTGCTTGCAGACCTCGGGGTCGAAGCCGGGAGCAACGATGAAAGAAGCACCGGCTGCCATAGCACGGTCAGCCTGCTCGCAGGTCAGAACGGTGCCGGCGCCCAGCAGCATCTCAGGCATCTCCTCGTGGATCTTGCGGATGCACTCTTCAGCACAGGCAGTGCGGAAGGTGACCTCAGCTGCGGGCAGACCGCCCTCAGCCAGAGCCTTGCACAGGGGCAGGGCCTCATCAACGCTGTTGAAAGCGATAACAGGGATAATGCCGATCTGATAGACCTTTTCTACGATGGGATTCATAACGCATTTCTCCTTTTATATTTGAACTCTCTCGGTGCGTCGGGTTTGCTCCTGCGGGCGCAATACCCCCCTACGCGCTTATGATACTAGTATAAACGAACAGCCCGACTTTGGTAATACTCAACAAGCACAATGTTTGGCATAATAGCTTGTATACATTGCACAAAAATGACGAATGACCCGAAAAATCAGGGCAAATGCCGGTGAAAATGCTGTGAAATAGCTGCAAAAAATGGCTCAGATGCCAAGGGCTTCCAGTATCTCTGCCACACCGTCATGGTCGCAGTCGGCCTTGCTGACAAGGTGCGCCAGCGCCCGGATCTCCGGCATGCCGTTTGCCATCACAGCGGCTACCCCGGCCTTTTGCAGCATGGCGCGGTCGTTCTCGCTGTCGCCCACCGCAAGGGTGGATGCGTGCGGGATGCCCAGCCGGTCGGCCAGTGCGCGCAGCGCCTCGCCCTTGTCCACACCGGCGGCGGTCACCTCCACATTTTTCGGCGACCCCTGCACGACCTCCACGCCCGGGACGGCGTAAAAGCGGGGCAGCGCAGCCGCAGCCTGCTGCGGGGTATCAAAGAACACGCAGAGCTTTTCAACGGCAAAGGCGTTGCGGCTCATCCACTCGGCTGCGTCCCGCAGAATGGTAAAGCGTCCGTCGTTGGGCTGACGCGCCTCAGTGCTGTCCTTCTGCGCCGCCCGGGCAGCGGCCAGCGCAATGCTGTGGGCATCGGTGCAGGCGTATCCGTCCGAGAAAATGCGCAGGTCGGCGTGGAAGCTCTCGCAGACCGCAAAGGCTTCGCGGGCAGTCTCCACCGGCATCAGGCTGTGCAGCAGGCAGACCGGGGTGCTGGTGCGGTGCTCTTTCGCGTTGGAATAGCGGCTGTACACTGCGCCCACGGGATCGGTGCCCAAGTCCCATACGGCGGCACCGTTGCAGGTGATGATGTAGCGGATGCCGGGCAGCTGCGCCACCTCCGGCGGCAGACTGGCCAGCGGACGCCCGGTGGCGGGCACGATGTACACGCCTTTGTCCACGGCGGCCTGCAATGCGGCGCGGGTGCGGGGGGTGACGTGCCCCTCGCAGTTCAGCAGGGTGCCGTCCAGATCCAGTGCGACCAGACGGATGACGGGAAATTGTTGTGGCATGACGTACTCCTTTTATAAATTAGATGCAGCTTATTTTTATTGTATCGCAGGGAAAACATTTGCGCAAGTGGACGGAATGTGCTATAATAACACGTCAATTCACATAAAAAATAGGAGAAACGACATGAAGTTTAGCCAACTGCGCAGCCGGTGCCGCCCGCACCTGTGGTACCAGCTGTACTGGGTGGTGTACCTGATCTGGTTCTTCTGGCTGGATCTCGCCGTCACCGCCCCCAAATATATCCTGCACAGCCCGCTGGACGATCTGATCCCCTTCAACGAGTGGTTCGTGATCCCCTACTGCAGCTGGTTTTTGCTGCTGGCGGGGGTAACGGCGGCACTGTGGTGGTGCGATACCGCCAGCTACGACAAGCTTTGCCTGACCATGTTTTCCGGCATGACTTTCTGCCTGATCCTGTACATGATCCTGCCCAACGGGCTGGAGCTGCGCCCCGCCGTGGAGACCCTTGGCCGGGATAACCCGGCGCTGCGGGTCATGCAGCTGCTGTGGAAAGCGGACGCCGCCGTGAATGTCTGCCCCTCCATCCACTGCCAGAGCTCCGCCTGCATGGCAATGGCTTTCAGCCACAGTAAGCTGGCAGAGGGCAAGCCCCTGCGCAAGGTGCTGGCATGGGTGTGGGCGGCGCTGATCTGCCTGTCCACAGTGTTCACCAAGCAGCACTCGGTCATTGATGTGGCCTGCGGCTTGGCAGTGGCTTTTGTGTGGCTGCCGGTGGTATACCGCCCGGCGCGGGCACTTCATTGAACAAAATAGCAAAAAAATGTCCGCAATTTTCGGTTGCTCCTGCTATTGACAGTTGCCCGGCAGTTGGGTAATATGGTCGTATACTAATATATTACCAACTGACCCCGAAGGGAGAACACTGCAATGGCATCTTTGAGTGCGAGGGAACAGGCGTATCAGACTATCCGAACCCGGATCATCACCATGGAGCTGAAGCCCGGCGACCCCCTGAACGACAGGGAGCTTGCGGAGCAGATGGGCATCAGCCGCACCCCCATGCGGGAGGCACTGATCATGCTCAACATTGCCCATATGGTGGATATCAAGCCCCAGAGCGGCACCCATGTGGCACCCATCGACCTGAAGCGGATGGAGCTGGAGCAGTTTGCCCGCTTTACTCTTGAAAAAGAAATTCTGAACCGCATCCGCGGTCATCTGACCGACCAGCAGGAGCAGGAATACCGGCAGGTCATTGAGCGCTACCGCCTGCTGGAGGCAGACCTGACCCAGCCGAACCGGGAGACCCGCCTGCTGGAGCTGGACAACCAGTTCCACCGCAAGGCGTTTGAAATCACCGGCATGGAGGCGCATTTTGACCACATGCTGGGTGAGCTGCAGCATGTGGAGCGCATCCGCAAGTTCAGCTTGCAGACCAACGAGAACAAATCCGTTTGCGATGCCCACACCCGCATTCTGGAAATGGTGCTGCACGGCACCGCCGAAGAGCTGGGCGAGGCGTTGGAAAGCCACCTGAACCGCTATAAGCTTTCGGTGGAGCAGGCGCGCAGCGTCCACCCGGAATACTTTACCGAGGGTTGATCGATAGCAATTCCGCTTTTCATGCAGCAGCGCTGCATTGCATAACGCAAATATGCTGTTTGCATACTGCACGAATTTTTTGACTTGCGATAAAAGCCCCTGTCTGCAAGGCGGACAGGGGCTTTTTGGATAAAAACAGCCCCGTGGGCGGGGCGTAAGGAGACCAAAGCTATGTATGATCAGGCAAACCGTGAGATCCATTGCCTGCGGCTCTCGCTGACCGAGAACTGCAACCTGCGCTGCTTCTACTGCCGCCCGAAGGAGCCTGCCGCACTGCCGCCGGAGCTTACCGATGCAGAGCTGCTGCATCTGGTGCAGCTGTTTGCCGCCTGCGGCATCGATACCCTGCGGCTGACCGGCGGCGAGCCTTTGCTGCGTCCCGGCGTGCCGCAGCTGACTGCTCGGCTCAAGGCTGTGCCCGGCATCCGCAAGGTGACCCTGACCACCAACGGCACCCTGCTGTCGGCACAGCTGCCGGCGCTGAAGGAGGCGGGGCTGGACGGCATCAATCTGAGCCTGAACAGCCTGAGCTATACCCGGAACAAGCGCATTTCCCACCTTACGCCGCCGCAGCACGCTGCCGTGAAGCAGGCTTTTGAGGATGCCATGTTCTGCGGTATCCCGCTCAAGCTTAACTATATGGCGCTGCGGGGCTATAATGAGCAGGACTACCGCTGGATCGTCCGGCGGTATGTCCGGTTTTTCCCTGTCCGCCTGCGGTTTCTTGAGCTGATGCCTGTGGGTTGCGCCCGCGACCTGCAGGAGCTGGGTATTCCCAACAGCGAGATCTTGCAGCAGCTGCGGCAGGATTATCCCCGGCTGTACAGCCTGCCCCCGGCGCAGAGCGCCGCTTTTGGGGATGGACCGGCAGTATACTACACAAACCCCGGCTGGGCGGGCAGTGTGGGCTTTATCAGCCCGGTGCACGGCAAAGAGCCCTTCTGCACCCGCTGCAACCGGGTGCGGCTGTCTGCCTCCGGCTTCCTGCGCCCCTGTCTGGCAAGCGAGGAAGGCGTAGAGCTGGGAGAAATGCTGCGCGGCGGCGCATCGGATGTGCAGCTGCTGGAAGCCATCCAGACGGCGATCCGCAGCAAGCCCTTGCAGCATCCCTTCCACCCGTGGGATTGTCTTGATATCCCGGAGACCCGGGATATGTACCGCATCGGGGGCTGACGGCGCTGTCGGTCAATCTGTTTTGGTGGGGCGGATAGTCACCTCGCCACAGCGCAGCGCTTCGGTGCGCCCGCCCTCCCGCTGCACCACCAGCCGCCCGGTGTCGTCAATAGAAAGCGCCTGCGCGGCATAGGTCTCGGTGCCGGTGCACACGGTCACCCAATGACCTGGCACAAAGCAGCGGGCGCGGTACTCGTCCAGACATTCAAAGCCCGGGCAGAGCGCCAACAGCTCCCGTCCGATGGCACCCGCCAGCGCCGCCCGGCTTACCGGGGCAGGGCCGCCGGGGTACAGGCTGCCTGCTTTGGCGGTCAGCTCCGGGGGAAAGTCCTCTGCCGTGGCGGTCAGGTTCAGCCCGATGCCCACCACCAGCCATTCCAGCTGGCCGCTTTCAAGGTCGGTGCCGGCCTCGGTCAGGATGCCGCACACCTTTTTGCCCTTGTAATACAGGTCGTTCACCCACTTGATGGCAAGTTCCAGCCCGCACAGCGTCTGCACCGCCCGGCACACCGCCACCGCCGCGCCGATGGTGGCGGTCTGGGCGTTGGCGGCAGGCAGCGGCGGGCGCAGCACCACTGAGCAGTATACCCCTTTGCCCGCCGGGCTGGCAAAGCTGCGCCCCAGCCGCCCGCGCCCGGCGGTCTGCCCGCCCGCCAGCACCAGCGTGCCGTGGTCAGCCCCTTCCAGCGCCAGCAGCTTTGCGGTGCGGTTGGTGCTTTCCAACGTGTCGTACAGCTGCACCGGGGCAGGGTAGGGGCCTACCGCCTCGGTGCAGAAAGGGTCGCCGCCCAGCAGACGGTACCCCCGGCGGGAGGCGGCTTCCAGCGCATACCCCTGCGCGGTAAGCGCCGCCGCCGCCTTGTGCACGGCGGCGCGGCTGACCCCCAGCTGCTGTGCCAGCTGCTGACCGGAAATATACGCGCCCTCGGCGTCGCTGAGCGCCTGTAAAAGTGCCTGACGGGTGGTAGATGCCATGGCGAAAACCCTCCCTATATGTTATATTATGATTGTACCATATCTGCGGGAGAAGAAAAAGTTTGAAAATATTTTAGTTTTTATGCAGGAACCGCTGCCGCTCCTTCGTATTAAAGACAGAAGGGCGGCGCAGAGCACCGCATCCAGAACCGGAAAGGAGGCCGTGCAGCGCGTTGACAACACAGGAATTCAGCACGATGGTGCAGAAATATCAGGCGCTCGTGTACACGGTCTGCCACCAGCTGGTACCGGATGTGCAGGAGGCGCAGGACTTGACGCAGGAGACCTTTCTGGCGGCGTGGCGGGCCATCGACCGCTGCCCGCCCGGCTTTGAAAAGCAGTGGCTGGCGCGCATCGCCGCCAACAAAGCCAAGGACTATCTGCGCAGCGCTTGGGTGCGCAAGATGAACACCCCCGGCGACGAGGTGCTGGCGCTGGAAGGCGCGCCGCCCGGTATGCAGCCGGAACAGCAGGTGCTGGAGGCGCTGGGCGAAGAAGAGCTTACGGAGATGATACTGAATCTGCGCGAGCCCTACTGCACACCCTGCCGTCTGGTGCTGCTGGAACAGCACACCATGGCTGAAGCTGCAAGGCTGTGCGGCCGACCGCCCAAAACGGTGGAGGCGCAGGTCTACCGCGCCAAAAAGATGCTGGCGCAGCAGATCTTGCAAAACGACCGCATACCCTGTGAAAGGAGGAGCGTACATGGAACTGTTTGACCCAAAAGGCTGTCTGAGTGAGGAAGGTTTACAGGCACTGGTCGGCGGGCAATTGGACGAAACGCAGCGGCTGGAAGCCGCCGAACATCTTGCCTACTGCGACCGCTGCATGGACCGCTACACCGCCCTGCTGACAGATGATGTGCTGGAACAGCCGCCGCGCTCCGCCCGGGGCGCGGTGATGGGCACGATCTGGATACGGCTGATGCAGAACACATGGGGACGCGCCGCCGTGGCAACAGTGGCGGCGGTTCTGGCGCTGACCATGTGGCGTGCCGGTACACTGGAACAGATTTTGCACACTGGGCAACAGCTGAACACATGGCTGCCGCAGACCACACAGCAGACCGAACCGGAGCTGCTGGGCAAACCGGTGAACGACAAAGCACCGCAGCAATCCACCGCTCCGCTGGGCAAGCCCATAGAGGACAAAAAGCAGCTGACCGAGAAACTATCCGATGCACTGGACGCGCTTTTGCACCACAGTGCAGACACCACTGAGAAATGAGGGAACTGATTATGAAGAAAAACGGGATTCTGACCCTGCTGTTTGCCTGCATCCCCGGTGCGGGGCAGATGTATCAGGGCTATATGAAGCGGGGGCTCTCGCTCATTACCATGTTCTGCCTGTTCATCATAGTAGGCTCGGTCACCGGGCTGGATGCATTGGTGGTCGGCTGCATCATCGTGTTTATGTACAGCTTTTTCGATACCTTCAACCTCCGCGCACAGCTGGCGGCAGAGAAAGCCCCGGAGGACGATTATCTGGTGCACTTTAATTGGCGCGATGCCCGCATGACCCAGTTCATGGGCGAGAGCCACAAGCTGGTGGGCTGGGGGCTCATCGCACTGGGCGCGATCGTGTTCTACAACAACATCATCATGCGGGTGCTGGGCGATGTGATGTGGCGCTGGGGACAAAATAACCCCATCTTCCGTGCCATCTACCTGATGCTGGATTCCCTGCCGCAGATCGTGGTCTGCGTGGCGCTGATCGTGTGCGGTATGTGGCTGGTGCGCGGCCCGAAAAACAAAAATGGCAAGCAGACCCCTGAAGAGGAAGCCGAGGACTTCCACGCCTACACGGCTGCGCCGCAGGCTGAGGATGCAGAGGACACCGCGGACACGGACACCCATTTTGCCATGCCGGAACTTTCGGCACTGCTGGGCGAGCCCGTGACCGGTGCAGAACAGGACGAAGCCCCTGCGGAGGATGACGATGACCGAGCAGAATAAGACGCCTTTGACGGCGCAGCCGGGCAGTGTGCCACCGCCGGAACAGAAACCGGCAGAAAAGCCCCTGCGCCGGGTGGGCAGCCTGACCTTGGGCGCGTGCCTTATTGCGGCGGGCGTGTTCTTCCTGCTGTATTTCTTCGTGCCGGGCTTTGATATGCAGTTGACCCTGAAAATTGCCCCGGCGGTGGCGCTGGTGCTGCTGGGGTGCGAGGTGCTGTTTTTTGCTACCCGCCCCGGCCGCTGGAAGTACGATTTTGTATCCGTGCTGGTCTGTCTGGTGCTGATGGCGGGCTGCTTCTGCATGGCGATGCTGCCTATGCTGTGGGACGAACTGAGCGGCGAAAACCAGCAGATGATGAACCGCCTGAGCACACAGGCCATTGACGAACTGTACACCGCCTATAAGCGGGACGCACAGGACATTGCCATCCAGAACATTAGCGGCTGGCTGTACCTGAACGGTGCAAAGGCCGAGACCTTGCAGCAGGCCGCCGCTCTGCCCGTCGGGGATACCTGCCTGACCCTGACTGTGGAGCTGTTCGGCCCTTACGACAGCGCTGCCGCCTTTGCCCGGGACTGCTATACCCTGACCGCACTGGCAAAGCAGTGCACCGTGCCGCCGGAAAAGCTGCACTTTACATGGAACGCCCGCAGCGCGGCAGAAAGCAGCCTGAATACTGGCAGTCTGCTATACACCGAGGATTACTCGCTGAACCTGAGCGGCGCTGTGCAGCTGGACTGGACAGAGCAGCAGATGGAACAACAGACCGAGACCGAGTATCTGCTGGACGCAGAGAATATTCCCGATGGGGAAGAATGAAAAATACCGCCGCACAGTTGTGCGGCGGTATTTTTGCGGTTAAAGCTGTAAACAAAAAACACCCCGAAGTCCTAAGACTTCGAGGTGCTTGCCTTTGGAGCTGCTATCCAGATTCGAACTGGAGACCTCATCCTTACCAAGGATGCGCTCTACCAACTGAGCTATAGCAGCAAATGGCGACCCGGATCGGGCTCGAACCGACGACCCCCAGCGTGACAGGCTGGTGCTCTAACCAACTGAGCTACCGGGCCATGATCGCTCAAGTTCGTGCGGCATCTTACCGCGGGAACGTGCTCTATTATATCGGAAATTCGGTCTGTTGTCAAGCACAAATTTGCGAAAAATACAATTTTTTGCAAAATGGCATAGGAACAAACTCCCTCAGTCAAAACCTGACGGTTTTGCCAGCTCCCTCGGGGAGGGAGCCTCTGGCGCACCCGCAAGCTTTGCACTTTAGCCGGAAACTTTACCGCTATGCCAAAGGCCCCATCCCAGAGGGGGCTGTCGCGGCGATAGCCGCGACTGGGGGAGTTCCAAAAACAAAACGCACAAGTTCCGAAGAACCTGTGCGTCATGGCAGGGGTAGTAAGTTTCGAACTCACGGCACGCGGTTTTGGAGACCGCTGCTCTACCAGCTGAGCTATACCCCTATATACATTCGCTGAATGCTTGATTATTATAGCCGATGCAAAGGGGAATGTCAAGCCTTATTTTTACTTATTTCTCATTTTTCGTGCCGCCGCAGCTGCAGCAGCTCTCCTGCGTGTCAGAATCCGGTGCGGGCAGCTGGCTTGCCAGCTGTTCCAGCGTAACGCTGTCGATGTACTGGTTGATCACCTCGTCCAGCCCCGCCCAGAACGGCAGGGTGAAGCACTGCTCGGACATGGGGCACTCGTTGGTCACGCTGCCAAGGCACGGAATGGGCGCTACACTGCCCTCGATGGCGCGCAAAATCTCACCGGCGGTGTAGTCGGCGGGGTCTTTCGTCAGGCGGTAGCCGCCCTGACTGCCCCGCTCGCTCTTGACCAGCCCCACCCGCGCCAGCGGGGTGACGATCTGCTCCAGATATTTCAGGCTCAGGTTTTGCCGCTCGCTGATCTCCTTCAGGCTGACGGTCGTGCCCGGCGCATAGCGCGCCAGCTCCGCCATCAGGCGCAGGGCGTAGCGGCTCTTGGTGGAAAATTTCATGGTCGTCCTCTCCTTGCTGTTTCATAGTATAGCACGTTACTCGGATTTTGCAAAGGAGAAACCTCTTGTGCAAACAAAAAAGGTCTGTTATCATAAGATGGATAAGAATGTATCTTTGAGGAGTGAGAGTATGACAGAGAAGATCACCGCCGCAGACGCCATCCGTCTGCTGGATTCCGGCAAGGCCGTAGCCGTGGATGTGCGCGAGCCGGACGAATACGCCGTAGGGCACATCCCCGGGGCAAAGCTGCTGCCGCTGGGGCAGGTCATCGACCGCGCCGCCGAGGTGTTGCCGGACAAAAACGCCCTGTGGCTGGTGTATTGCCGCACCGGACGCCGCAGCGCCGACGCTGTACAAAAGCTGGAAACCCTTGGCTACACCGACCTGCGGGACCTAGGCGGCATTTTAAGCTGGCCCTACGAGATCGAGGGCGATTTTGAGGGGCATTTTTAAAACCCTCTCAGGCGCTCCCGCGCCAGATTCCCCCTTTTGTCACCTACGGTGACATCTTCCCCCGGAGCGGGGGAAGTCTTTCCTCTCAGGGAGAGCCAAGCCGTAAAGTTTAGCACTAAAGCATTAGGCGCAATGAGAAAGCTTCCGGCAGTGCTCTTGGCTCTCCCTTTGGGAGAGCTGGCAAAGCCGTAGGCTTTGACTGAGAGGGCGAGCTCGCTAAAAGGCAGTTGCCTACTATAATAAGAAGCAAAAACCATACCAGAAAGGAAACCATGCCATGTCGTTCCATGCAAAAGAGTTCGCGGGCAGCCACTGCGGCTGCCGTTACCAGCAGGATTACCGCCCTACTTTAGGTCGGGACGGCAAAAAGGAATCCGGCACGCTGGAGGTCATCAAGTTCTACTACGATGGCGCTATCCGCTTTGAGCAGCACTGCTACGGCGAGGCTGCCACCTTTGTGTTCGGCGTGTGGGCGTCCGGCATGGACGAGGACGGCACCCTGCACTGGGTACTGCCGGACCGCCGCAAGAGCTATTACGACGAAAGCTATTTGCCCAAAAAACTGGACCGGGTGGACGAAGCCGGTAACCTGTACTTTGACGGCGGGGTGTTCCCGTGGAAGCTGGCAGACGATTTTGCCGAGGATAAGCGCTGGGGTTACCCCAAGTGGAAGGTGGCGCTGGGCAAGCTGGCCGGAAAAGGAAAATAATGGTCTTTCCCGGCTTTCGGAGTGCAGAAAACTGCTTTTGAACCGGGAATTCCAGTATTCCTATTGACATACTAGGGAATGATATGGTATAACTTATCCGTTGAAAGATTCCGCGCGTGCGTGCGGGGGTGCCGCCCTGTGGCACACGCATTCAATGAGAAAGGGTCATTCTTATGGAAAACACAGAAAAAGTGGTTTATGTAGATAATGCTGCCACCACAGCCTGTGCACCGGAGGTGCTGGAGGTAATGGTGCAGGCGCTCAGCGGTGCCTGCGGCAACCCCAGCAGCCATTACAGCATCGGCTATGAGGCAAAGGAATTTGTAGATACCGGCCGCGCACAGGTTGCAAAGGCCATCAACGCTACCCCCGCCGAGATCTTCTTTACCGGCTGCGGCTCCGAGGCCGACAACTGGGCGGTGAAGGGCACTGCCTTTACCAAGGCACGCCAGAACAAAAAGCACCTCATCACCAGTGCCTTCGAGCACCACGCCATCATGCACAGCATGGCTGCGCTGGAGCGCATGGGCTTTGAGGTCACCTATATCCGTCCCACCTCCGAGGGCTACATCCGCCCCGAGGACGTGGAGGCTGCCATCCGTCCCGATACCGCACTGGTCAGCATCATGATGGCCAACAATGAGATCGGCACCATCCAGCCCATCAAGGAGATCGCCGAGATCGCCCACAAGCATGGCGTGTGGATGCACACCGATGCCGTGCAGGCTGTGGGTGCCATCCCCGTGGACGTGAAGGAGCTGGGCGTGGATATGCTGTCCATGAGCGCCCACAAGTTCAACGGCCCCAAGGGCATTGGCGTGCTGTACTGCCGCAAGGGCGTATGGCCCCAGAACCTGATCGACGGCGGCAGTCAGGAAGCCCGCCACCGCGCCGGCACTGAGAACGTGGCCGGTATTGCCGGTATGGGCAAGGCACTGGAAATGGCCACCACGCATCTGGAAGAGCGCATGGCACATGAGCAGGAGCTGCGTGATTACGTCATCGACCGCATCCTGAAGAATATCCCGGAAGCGCGCCTGAACGGCGGCCGCGCACCCCGTCTGCCCGGCAACGTGAACATCAGCTTCCCGGGTTTGGAGGGCGAGACCATCCTGCTGGATCTGGATATGCACGGCATCTGCGCCTCTACCGGCTCTGCCTGCAACTCCGACAGTCTGGACCCCAGCCATGTGCTGCTGAGCATCGGCCTGCCGGAAGAGATCGGCCACGGTTCCATGCGGTTCACCTTTGGCCCGCAGAACACCATGGAGGAAGCAAAATATCTGTGTGACGTGCTGGAGGAGGTCATCCCCCGCCGCCGCGCTATGAGTTGTATGTGGCTGCAGGGTCAGAACAAGGCCCGCCAGTTCAGCCTGAAGGGAGAGCAGTAATTATGGCAAGTATGTATAGTGCCAAGGTCATGGAGCATTTCGCAAATCCGCACAACGTAGGTGAGCTGCCCGACGCAAACGGCGTGGGTGAAGTGGGCAACCCCAAGTGCGGCGACATCATGCGCATGTACCTGAAGATCGAGAACAATGTGATCGTGGACGTCAAGTTCCTCACCTTTGGCTGCGGCGCAGCCATTGCCACCAGCAGCATGGCCACCGACCTGATCAAGGGCAAGACCGTGGACGAGGCGCTGAAGCTGACCAACAAGGCCGTTGTGGAGGCTCTGGAAGGTCTGCCCCCGGTCAAGGTGCACTGCTCTGTTCTGGCCGAGCAGGCTGTCAAGGCTGCTCTGTCCGACTACTACCGCCGTCAGGGCATCGACCCGGAACCCATCGTGGGCAAGCTGGAAGAGGACTGTGAGCACTGCGAGAGCTGCGGCCACTGATCCTGACAATATCATAAGCAGCAAAAAGAGGACATCGCTTTGTGCGGTGTCCTCTTTTCTGTTACAGTGCTCTTGCAGCGCGGGGTTTTACAGCTTGCTCAGCTGGGGTCCCTGTGCGGTATCCTTGACAGCCCAGCCCAGCTCGGTCAGCTGTGCGCGGATGGCGTCGGCGGTGGCCCAGTCCTTGGCCTTCTTGGCGGCAGCACGCTTCTCCACCAGTTCGGTCACCTCGGCGGGCACCTCGTCCTTCTTGCGGTTGTACAGCAGACCCAGCACGCCGGTGATCTCGTCAAAGGCGGCGGCAGCGGTCTCCAGCGCAGCCTTGCTGGAAGCAGCGGACAGGGTGTTGATCTCCTTGACCAGATCAAACACGGCAGCCAGCGCATCCGGGGTGTTCAGGTCATCGTCCATGGCGGTGCAGAACTTGGTGCGTGCCTCGGCGGCCTTTTCCTTCAGGGTCTCGTCGGTGCCGAAGTCGGTCTTGCTCAGGGCAAAGTCCAGATTCTCGCGGCAGGTGTACAGGCGCTCCAGACTGTTCTTGCAGCTCTCGATAAGGTCCACGGTGTAGTTCAGGGGCATCCGGTAGCCGGCGGTCAGCATGAAGTAGCGGATGGGCTCGTAGCCGTAGAGGTTTGCCACATCCCGCACGGTAAAGAAGTTGTGCAGGCTCTTGGACATTTTCTGGTTGTCCACGTTGATGAAGCCGTTGTGCATCCAGTAGCGGGCAAACTCGCAGCCGTTGGCGCACTCGCTCTGGGCGATCTCGTTCTCGTGGTGGGGGAAGATCAGATCCTGACCGCCGCAGTGCAGGTCGATGGTCTTGCCCAGATGGGTGCGGCTCATGGCGCTGCACTCGATGTGCCAGCCCGGACGGCCCATGCCGTAGGGGCTTTCCCATGCAGGCTCACCGGGCTTTGCGGCCTTCCAGACGGCAAAGTCGGCGGGGTCTTCCTTCAAATCGTCCTCCATGCGGCTGCGCAGCTCGCGGTTGCCGCTTTCCAGATCGTCCAGATTCAGGTGGCTCAGCTTGCCGTAGCCGGGGTCGCTCTTCACGCGGAAGTACACATCGCCGTTCTTGGCAACGTAGGCGTGGCCGGAGTCGATCAGATCCTTGACGATATCCAAGATCTGGGGGATATGCTCAGTAGCGCGGGGCTGCACGGTGGGCTTTTCGCAGTTCAGCCCGGCGGCATCCTTCAGGTACTCGGCCTCAAAGCGTTGTGCAACCTCCTTCATGGAGGTGCCTTCTTCCTGTCCCTTCTTGATGAGCTTATCATCGATATCGGTGATGTTGGAAACGTAGATCACCTTGTTGCCCCGGTATTCCAGATAGCGGCGCAGGGTGTCGAACACGATCAGCGGGCGTGCGTTGCCAATGTGGATATAGTTGTACACGGTGGGGCCGCAGACGTAGATACGGTACTCGCCGGGCACCTGCGGCACAAATTCTTCCTTCTGTCGGGTCAGGGTGTTGAAGATCTGCATGGTCAATTCTCCTTTTTGTTCCAAACAGAAGCCGCAAAACAAAACGCCCCCGGAGCGGTGCACAAGGCACAGCTCCGAAGGCGGTTTTAAAATCAAAATCGCGGTTCCACTTCTGTTTGTCGCTCAAAGCCGGTAACGGCGGCGCACCGCACGGCGATACTTCCCCGCAGGGGTTCCCGCCGCGTGCTGTCCGGGCGCACTTTGCGCAGCGGTCTGCAAACAGGCTTCCAGCCAGTGGCCTGTTCTCTCTGCGCAGACGGTGTGCGGCGCTACTCTGCCCGGATAAACGCATTTATCCTTTTACCTCTTTATTATAGCGGTGCCGCACAGGGAAGTCAAGGCGGAACAAACCTGTGAAAAATGAAATTCAGCCAAGCCTGCAGGCTTGGCTGAATTTCAAATCAAAAAGATGCTTTCCTCTTTACCCGGGATACCGGCTCACTTCCAGCAGTTCTTCTGCCCGCTTTACCTGCTCTGCGGTGGGCGGTACAGCGTCCGGCAGGGGATAGGGGATGCCCAGCTTCTGCCACTTGAACAGCCCTAAGGTGTGGTAGGGCAGCACCTCCACCCGCTGCACCGTTTTCAGGCTGCGGATGAAGTCTGCTGTTTTGCGCAGACCGTCCTCGTCATCGGTCAGACCGGGCACAAGGACGTGCCGGATCCACAGCGGGATGCCGAGGTCAGAGATGTGCCGCGCCATGGCAAGGATGTTGGCGTTGTCCTTGCCGGTGAGCTGCCGGTGGCGCTCCGGGTCGATTTCCTTGAGGTCTAAAATCACCAGACTGGTGTTAGCCATCAGGCGGTCGAACGCCGCCAGATACGCCGGGTCGTCCGGGCGGAAGGGCTGCCCGGCGGTGTCCAGCGCCGTGTGCACGCCCTTGGCGCGCGCCAGCGTGAAGAACTCGGTCAGGAAGTCCATCTGCCGCAGCGGCTCGCCGCCGCTGACCGTGATGCCGCCCTTTTTGCCCCAGTAGTTGCGGTAGCGGTATACCCGCTGGAACAGCGCCTCTGCCGTCCACTCCTCGCCGCCCTCTGCCCATGTTTCGGGGTTGTGGCAGTACTTGCACCGCAGGGCACACCCCTGCAAAAACACCACAAAGCGCACGCCGGGGCCGTCCACCGAGCCGAAGGATTCCAGCGAGTGGACGTACCCAGGGGTCTTACAGGACGCCATGGCAGGTGCGCGCCAGCACGTCCAGCTGCTGCTCGCGGGTCAGGTCGATGAACTTGACGGCGTAGCCGGAAACGCGGATGGTGAAGTTGGCGTACTCTTCCTTCTCGGGGTGCTCCATGGCGTCCAGCAGCTTCTCCTTGCCAAAGACGTTCACGTTCAGGTGGTGTGCGCCCTGATCAAAGTAGCCGTCCAGCACCTGCACCAGATTCTCCACGCGCTCGCCCTCGCTGTGACCCAGTGCTTCGGGGTTGATGGTCTGGGTGTTGGAGATGCCGTCCAGTGCCCAGTGATAGGGCAGCTTTGCCACCGAGTTCAGCGAGGCCAGCAGACCGTTCTGCTCTGCGCCGTAGCTGGGGGTAGCGCCGGGTGCAAACGGGGTAAAGGCGGCGCGACCGTCCGGCAGAGCGCCGGTGTACTTGCCGTACACCACGTTGGAGGTGATGGTCAGGATGGAGGTGGTAGCCTCGGAGTTGCGGTAGGTGTGGCGCTTCTTGATCATCTCAAGGAAGGTCTTCAGCAGCCACACGCCGATCTCGTCGGCACGGTCGTCATCGTTGCCGTACTTGGGGAAGTCGCCCTCGGTCTCAAAGCCGGTGGCAAGGCCGTTTTCATCACGCACCACCTTCACCTTGGCGTACTTGATGGCGCTCAGGGAGTCGATGACGTGGGAGAAGCCTGCAATGCCGGTGGCAAAGGTGCGGCGCACATCGGTGTCGATGAGTGCCATCTCGGCTTCCTCGTAGTAGTACTTATCGTGCATATACTGGATGAGGTTCAGCACGTTGACGTACAGCCCTGCCAGCCAGTCCAGCATCTGCACATACTTGGGCAGCACCTCGTCATAGGTCAGATACTCGCTGGTGATGGGGGCGTAGTTGGGGCCGCACTGCTCGTGGCTCTTCTCGTCCACGCCGCCGTTGATG
>CAKTCK010000039.1 GCA_934539245.1 uncultured Faecalibacterium sp. | reverse complement strand
TCGGTCAGCTGCTCGCCCTTGCCCAGCTCAAAGTGGTAGTTGGCCTCATCGTGGAACACAGGCACAGCCAGACGGCCGAAGCGCAGGTAGACGGGGCCTTCCATGGCGTAGGCGGCGCGCACGGCGGCGCGTGCCTCGATATCATCGGCGGGGCAGATGACGGTCATGCCGGGGATGCTGCGCATCAGGGCAAAGTCCTCGCAGCACTGGTGGGAAGCGCCGTCCTCGCCCACGGAGATGCCGCCGTGGGTAGCGCCGATCTTCACATTCAGGTGGGGATAGCCCACAGAGTTGCGCACCTGCTCAAAGGCGCGGCCTGCTGCGAACATGGCAAAGCTGGAAACAAAGGGCACATAGCCCATGGCGGCCAGACCTGCGGCCACGCCTACCATGTTGCCCTCGGCGATGCCGCAGTCAAAGTGACGATCCGGGTATGCCTTCTGGAACATGCCGGTCTTGGTAGCGGCGGCCAGATCGGCGTCCAGCACCACCAAATCATCGTGGCCTTCCGCTGCCAGCTCCTTCAGGGTGTTGCCGTAGCTGTCGCGGGTTGCGATCTTTTTCACGTCTGCCATCTCAGTTCTCCTCCTGTTCCAGCGCGGCATAGGCGGCGTTCAGCTCGTTCATGGCCACCTGATACTCTTCATCGTTGGGGCCCTTGCCGTGCCATGCAACAGAATTGGTCATATAGGAAACGCCGGTGCCCTTGACGGTATCCAGAATGATGCAGGTGGGCTTTTCGGTCTCGGCGTGGAAGGCCTGCACGGCGCTCTCGATCTGGTCAAAGTCGTGGCCGTTGATGGTGACCACGTTGAAGTTGAAGGCGCGGAGCTTATCCTCCAGCGGGGCGCTGTTCATGACAGTCTCAGTGGTGCCGTCGATCTGCAGATGGTTGCGGTCCAGCATCACGCACAGGTTAGAAAGGCCGTAGTGGGCGGCAAACATAAAGGCCTCCCAGCATTCGCCCTCTTCCACCTCGCCGTCGCCCAGAATGGCGTAAACATTCACGGCAGAGCCGGCGTGCTTTGCGCCCAGCGCCATGCCGCAGGCGGCAGAGATGCCCTGACCCAGACTGCCGGTGGACATATCCACGCCGGGCACGCTGTTCATGTTGGGGTGGCCCTGCAGGCGGCTGCCGATCTTGCGCAGGGTCTTGAGCTCTTCCACCGGGAAGAAGCCCCGCTCTGCCAGCGCTGCGTACAGTGCCGGGGCGGCATGACCCTTGGACAGCACCAGACGGTCGCGGTTCGCCATCTTGGGCTGGGCAGGGTCTACGTTCAGTTCCTTAAAGTACAGATAAGACAGCACGTCTGCAATGCTCAGACTGCCGCCCGGATGACCACAGCCTGCACTGTGGGTCCCTTCGATCACGCCCATGCGGATGTGGCAGGCGTGCTTTTTCAGGGTAAGTTTTTCAGCATTTGTCATGATGGTCCTCCCGTATGAACCTCAGAATTCATGCGCTCAAAAAAGCCTCTCGTCAGCGCCCCGGCGTCAAGACTGCCGCAGCGCGCTTTTTTTCGATTTTATATTATCCGTTCTATGCAAAAAGGTCAAGCTTCTTCCAGCAAAATGTACAGCCCCGGGGAAATTTTTTTGCAGAAAGACCGATTTTTGTCTATTTTGCAGACATCCTCCCCGCTTGACAGGGGCAAAATGGTTTGTTATACTTTTGACCATCGTTCCGGCAGGAAGCCGGGCACGGGCGGGCAGCAGCCTGCCGCTTTCCCCAGCAAGCAATATTTTTTTTGAAACAGACGCCACGAAGGGGTCTGCCTTTGGCATGGAATGCCGGGGCAGACTCCTTTTTATTTTGCGGCTGAAAAAAGGAGGAACCCTGATGAAAACCAAAAACACCAAAACCGTGCGGCAGCTGGTGCTGGCCGCCCTGTTTTTAGCGCTGGCCTTTGTGCTGCCCCTGCTCACCGGTCAGGTGCCCAAGGTGGGCAATATGCTCTGCCCGATGCACTTCCCGGTGCTGCTGTGCGGCTTTGTGCTGGGCGGCCCGTGGGGGCTGGCTTTGGGCTTTGCCGCCCCGCTGCTGCGCTCGGTGCTGTTCGGCATGCCGCCCATGTTCCCGGTGGCCATCTCCATGGCCTTTGAGCTGGCCACCTACGGGCTGGTGTCCGGGCTGGTGTGGCGCAAGGTAAAACACACCCTGCCCGCGCTCTACGCCGTGCTGCTGACCGCTATGGTGTCCGGCCGCATCGTATGGGGCATCGTGCGCTTTGTGCTGGCGGGGCTGACCGGCGGCAGCTTCCCCTTCAGCGCCTTTTTGTCCGGGGCGCTTTTCACCGCCGTGCCGGGCATCGTGGCGCAGCTGGTGCTCATCCCGCTGCTGCTCACTGCACTGCAAAAGGCCGGGTTTGCGGACTGACCTCCTGCGCGCATCCTTTTGTGCAAAAGAACGATACTTCAGCCGGTTTTTAAGGCACTTTTTCCAAAAGAAACGGAAAACCGGAAAAATTGTGCCGTTTTATGGCTTTCCGTCGGCAAATGTGATAAACTTGGACTAGATGCGGGCGTGTGCCGCTGTGCACCGCCCACAAAGAGTAAATGAAGAATGAGAGGTCGTTTATCGTGAAGATCATTCGTACAAAGGACTACGCTGATATGTCCCGCAAGGCAGCAAACATCATTTCTGCGCAGGTCATCATGAAGCCGGACTGTGTGCTGGGTCTGGCTACCGGCGGCACCCCCGTTGGCACCTATGAGAAGCTGGTGGAGCGCTACAACGAGGGAGATCTGGATTTTTCTGAGGTCACCTCCGTCAATCTGGACGAGTACCGCGGCCTGCCCAAGGATCACCCGGAAAGCTACTGGAGCTTTATGCACCGCAACCTGTTCGACCATGTGAACATTGACCCCGCCCACATCAACCTGCCGGACGGCACCAATCTGGATGCCGAGGCTGAGTGCAAGCGCTACGATGAGGTCATCCGCAGCGTGGGCGGCGTGGATCTGCAGCTGCTGGGCATCGGCCATGACGGCCACATCGGCTTCAACGAGCCCCACGATGCCTTTGATCTGGGCACCCACTGCGTGGACCTGACCCAGGAGACCATCGAGGCCAACAAGCGCTTCTTTGACGGCAACGTGGATCTGGTGCCCAAGCAGGCCTACACCATGGGCATCCGCACCATCATGCAGGCACGCAAGGTGCTGATGGTGGTCAACGGCGCAGGCAAGGCCGAGATCGTCAAAAAGGCCTTCTTCGGCCCCGTCACCCCCGAGGTGCCCGCAAGCATCCTGCAGATGCACCCGGACTTCATTCTGGTGGGCGATGAAGAGGCTCTGAGCCTGATCTGATCCTCCAAGCTTCTGAGCCGCTGCACGGCTGCCGCCGTGTAGCGGCTTTTTGCTGCCCTTCTCTTTACATTCCGCCGAAAAAGCGGTATTCTTTGTCCAGAACAAACACACTTCCCGGGAGGAGACCATGGATATCCGCCAGCTGCACTACTTTTTGACCCTGTGCGAAGAAATGAATTATACCCGCGCCGCACAGCGGCTGTTCCTGTCGCGGCAGGCGCTGCGCCAGAGCATCTCTGCACTGGAGGCCGAAATGTGCGGGCCGCTGTTCATCAGCGCCCACCACAAGCTGGCGCTCACCGACCGGGGCATGAGCTTACAGCGCCACGCCGCCCCGGTGGTGGAGCAGTTCCAGCAGATGCAGGCCGCGCTGCGGGCAGAGATCCAGTCTGCCCAGCCGGTGCGCATCGGCATCAGCGTGGCGCTGGTGCCGGACTACCTGCCCGGGCTGGAAACGCAGCTGGACAAGTTCCGGCAGCAGTACCCCCATGTGGAAATGCGGTTCCGTCTGCTGGACAACGATGCCGTGGCCGATGGAGTAGAGCAGGGCGAGCTGGACGCGGGCCTTGTCATCGACCTTGGCTGCGCCGCGCCGGTGCTGGCGCGCACCACCCTGCGGGCAGACCCCGCCTGCCTGCTGGTGCCCCGGGGACACCCCTTCTGGGAAAAGGAGCGCATCCCGCTGGCAGAGCTGCGCGGGCAGCGGGTGCTGCTGCCCAGCCTGCGGCAGGATCTGTTCAGCCCGCTGTGGGCGGCCTGTGCCCGGGCGGGTTTTGCACCCAACGCCGAGATCGGTCCCAGCTTTTATCAGGCCTACTATCTGGTGCAGGAGCAGCTGTGCACCTGCCTGACCCGCTACGAGCCCGGCGCCCGGCGGGAGCTGGACCGGGTGCGGGACGTGCTGCTGGAGGATATGCCCCCGCTGTGCGTCTCGCTGGTGCAGCGGCGGGACACCAGCTCTGCCTACATCGACCTGCTGCGCAGCTATCTGCTGGAGGTTTTGGGCAGCACCGTCAGCCTGCCGCCCCGCCGGGGACGGCCGGCAAAGCCCTTCTACACCGCGCCGGTGCTTTCCAGCGCCGCCGCAAAATCTGCCCCGGAACATCCCGCCCCGGGCACCCAGCTGCCCTTTGCGGGCGGCAACAACTTCCGGGAGCTGGGAGGCTACCGCGCCGACGAGGGCAAGACCGTAAAGTGGGGGCAGATCTACCGGGGCTTCCCCACCGGGCGGCTGACCACCGAAGCCGACCGCGCCCGGCTGGACGGGCTGGGACTGCGGCTCATCCTTGACCTGCGCAGCGGCGCAGAGGCCGCCAAGCTGCCGGACTATGTGCCGGACGGCGCACGGCTGGTGCAGATCTGCGGTCTGCGGGATGCCTCCGGGCAGGAGATCGATTTTTCTCCCAACGACATCCAGCGGCTGGTGCAGAGCGTCCCCGCCGGGACGAACCTCTCCCAGCTGATGTACCGGCAGATGCTCACCGGCAACAAGGCGTTCAAGGAGCTGTTCCGGGCGCTGGAAGCCGGTGAGACGCCCATCCTGTTCCACTGCACATCGGGCAAGGATCGCACCGGCGTAGCCGCCATGCTGATCCTGCTGGCGCTGGGTGCTTCAGACGAGACCATCTGCGCGGACTTTGCCCGCACCAACCTCTGCCGCGCCACCGAGATCGAAAAGGCCCTGGCTGACCATGCGGCGGAGATCGCCGCCGACCCGGCGCAAAAAATGCGCTGGCAGACCGCCGCCGGGGTAGACCCGGAGGCCGCGCCCTTTGTGCTGCGCACCATCCGGCAGGACTACGGCAGCGCCGAGAGCTATCTGGAAGCCGAATACGGCCTGACCCCCGCCCGCCTGATGCGGCTGCGGCGGATGTATCTGGAATAAGCGGAAAAATTATTTTAAATTTCGGGGTTCAGAAACGCCTGCGGGCGTTTCTGAACCCCATTTTCACGGGTGGCGTTCCGCTTCTATTTTTGTTTTTCTGCACAAAATGTTCTGCGGGCAGGGTTTTCCTCTTGACAAGCGGGCAATTGTTTCGTACTATAATTAGTAGTATGGAATCAAAGACGCTGTACGCAGGCTTCTGTGTGACCCTGTACCCGTTTCAGGCAAAGCGTGCCTGTTTGATATAAAATGGAACCGTAGAGAGAAAAGCCGTATGCTTTTGCCCGTACCGCCGGTTTTGGACGGTGCGTATGGTTTTGGTGTCACTTTTTGCATTGAAAGCTCTTTCTATATCATTGCCCGTGTCCTGCTGCGCAGCGTCTCCTGCTTTTAATTTTGCATTGAATTGAAACAAAGGAGAGTGAACGCAATGATCGCGATCGGAGTGATCGTGGTCTTGATCGTTGCTGTTGTCGGCGTGGCTGCGGGCTATTTTATTGGTTACAACAACCGTAAAAAGACCGCCGAAGCCCAGATCGGCAGCGCCGAAGCCGAGGCTACCCGGCTGGTGAACGAGGCGATCAAGACCGCCGACCAGAAGCGCAAGGAAGCGGTTCTGGAAGCAAAGGACGAGGCTTTCCGTCTGAAAGCCGAGGTCGATGCCCAGAAGGCAGAGGCCGACAAGGAGATCAAGCAGCGCCGTGCGGAGATCAGCCGTCAGGAGAACCGCATCGACCAGAAGGAGACGGCGCTGGACCGCAAGACCGAAGCGCTGGAAAAGAAGGAAGAAGAGCTGAAAAAGCGCGCCGCTGAAGCCGAGGAGCGTCTGGCAGAGATCGACGCTCTGCGCGCCAAGGAGATGGAGCGTCTGGAAACGCTGGCTGGTCTGAGTCAGGAGGACGCCCGCGAGGTGCTGCTGCACAAGGTAGACGAGGAGCTGACCCACGAAAAGGCCGTGCGCGTTGCCGCCTACGAGACCGACCTGAAGGAAAACTGCGATAACATCGCCCGCAACCTCATCGGACAGGCCGTCAGCCGCTGCGCTGCCGACCATTGCAGCGAGACCACCGTCAGCGTGGTGCCGCTGCCCAGCGATGAGATGAAGGGCCGCATCATCGGCCGTGAGGGCCGCAATATCCGCGCTCTGGAAACTGCTACCGGCGTGGATCTGATCATCGATGATACCCCGGAGGCCATCACCCTGTCCTCCTTCGACCAGACCCGCCGCGAGGTCGCCCGCATGACGCTGGAGCGCCTGATCGGCGATGGCCGTATCCACCCCGCCCGCATCGAGGAGACGGTGGAAAAGTGCCGCCACGATCTGGAGCTGCAGATGAAGCGCGAGGGCGAGCGCGCAGTGATGGAGCTGGGCATCCACGGCCTGCACCCCGACCTGATCAAGCTGATCGGGCGGCTCAAGTACCGCACCAGCTTTGGTCAGAACGCTTTGACCCACAGCATGGAAGTGGCTTGGGTGGCCGGTCTGCTGGCAGGCGAGATGGGTGTGAACGTCACCATGGCACGCCGCGCCGGTCTGCTGCATGATATCGGCAAGGCACTGGATCACGAGATCGAGGGCAGCCACGTCCAGATCGGCGTGGACATCTGCCGCAAGTACAAGGAGAACACCCAGATCATCCACGCCATAGAGGCACACCACGGCGACGTGGAGCCCAAGACCCCGCTGGCGTTCATCATTCAGGCAGCCGACGCTATCAGCGCCGCCCGCCCGGGTGCCCGCCGCGAGAACGTGGAAAGCTACGTCAAGCGTTTGGAGAATCTGGAGGAGATCTCCTCCAGCTTCGAGGGCGTGGAGCAGGCCTTTGCCGTGCAGGCAGGCCGCGAAGTGCGCATTCTGGTCAAGCCCGACGTCATCAGCGACGATCAGGTCATCCTGCTGGCACGCTCTATTGCCAAAAAGATCGAGGATACGCTGGATTACCCCGGCCAGATCAAGGTCAACGTCATCCGCGAGAGCCGCGCTGTGGAGTACGCAAAATAAAGCCTTTTCCGCAGGCTGCCGTGTTTTTTGCACGGCAGCCTGTTTTTTTGCGCCAAAACGATTGCATTTCCTGTTAAAAAAAGGTATCATGGGTACAGAAAGAAAGCAAAAAGCAACGAACCCGGAACGGAAAGGAGCATCGTTTTATGAAAAACTGGAAAAAACTGCTGGCATGCCTGCTAGTCGGCCTGATGGCACTGAGCGTGTTCACCGCCTGCGACGCCAGCGTGGGTGCGCCGATGGGGCCTAAGCATTCGGATGCCAACAGCGCAAAGGCACTGTGCGGACAGTTCAGCATGACCTACAGTGAAGAATTGAGCGACAAGGCTTACAGCATCGCAAGCTGGGTCGCCAGTACCTCGGTGTCCTGCTCTACCAATGCAAATAAGACTGAGCTCTACCGTGTCGGCAGCGCCAATGACAGTGCAAAGATCAACCTTTTACAGCACCACTATGCCTCTGCATTTGAAGATATGGGCATGGGTATTTTCGGTTCGAATGCCGATTTTGTCCCGGGCTTTTACATTGACACGGATCTGGATTCCAGAAAAGACTACATTCGCTTTGTTCTGCCGAAGGACGGCATCGTGACCGACACCATGAAGTCTGCCGCCGCCGGTAAGACCAAACTGGGCGTTGCCTATGTGGTAAAGGACGGCGTGCGCTACGCCGTGGTGCTGTTTGGGTAAATGGTAAAATAAACCCTCTCAGGCTCACATTCGTTCGCCAGCTCCCCCGAAAGGGGGAGCTTTTTTGCTGCTGCCGTTTCCCGTTACGACCCCACCCGTGAAAAAGTGGCTCAGAAGCGCCCGCAGGCGTTTCTGAGCCACAAATTATAATAATATTCTTTCCGCTGATGATGCGCAGAGCAACGCGGAGCGCATTTCCAATCGTCCCACGCAAAAAGCAGCCGCTGCACTTTCTCGTGCAGCGGCTGCTTTGTTTATGTCAGGTTATCAGCCCTTCAGGAAAGCCGGCAGGGGCTTGCCCTCCTTGAGCCACTGGTGATACTCGGCGGTGGCAGCAAATTCCACGTCACCGGCAGAGTTCAGCGCAGTCTCCACCGAGTCCTGCACCACGCCGATGATGAAGCCCACGCCCACCATCTGCATGGCGATGTCGTTGGAGATGCCGAACAGCGAGCAGGCCATGGGGATCAGCAGCAGAGAGCCGCCGGCCACGCCGGAGGCGCCGCAGGCGCCCAGAGCGCTCATGGCGCTCAGTACGATGGCGGCGGGCAAAGACACCTGAATGCCCAGCGTATTAGCCGCTGCCAGCGTCATGATGGTAATGGTGATGGCGGCACCGTCCATATTGATGGTAGCGCCCAGCGGAATGGACACGGAGTACATGTCCTTGTCCAGACCCAGCTTTTCACACAGGGACATATTCACGGGGATGTTGGCGGCAGAACTGCGGGTGAAGAAGGCGGTCAGGCCGGACTCCTTCAGGCAGCGGAATACCAGCGGGTACGGGTTGCAGCGCAGGTAGATGAACATGATAAAGGGAGAAACGATCAGCGCCATGAACAGCATGGTGCCCACCAGCAGCGCCAGCAGCTTGCCGTACTGGGTAAAGATGGCCAGACCGTTGCCGGAAACGTTGGTGTACACCAAGCCCATGATGCCGAAGGGCGCCAGATTGATGATCCAGCGCACGATCTGGGAAACAGCATCGGCGGTGTTTGCCAGAAAGACCTTGGTGCTCTCTGCGCCGATGTTTTTCATGGCAATGCCGAACATGCAGGCCCAGAACAGGATGCCGATGTAGTTGCCATTCATCAGGGCACTGACGGGGTTGGCCACAAAGTTGGTCAGCAGGGTGCTCAGCACCTCGCCCAAGCCCTGCGGGATCACGTCGGACTGCGCTGCGTCGGCCAGCACCACCGTGACCGGGAACATAAAGCTGGTGATCGCTGCAATGGCCGCCGCCAGAAAGGTGGTGAGCATGTACAGCCAGATCACGGTGCCAAAGCGGCGGTCCAGCTTGGACGAGCCCTGTGCCAGCGCGCTTGCCACAATGACGAACACCAGCACCGGGGCAATGCCCTTCAGTGCACCAACGAACAGGCTGCCCAGCTCGCCTACCCAACCTGCGCCCGGCACTACCAGTGCCAGCACCGAACCGGCTGCCAGGCCGATCAGGATGCGCAGGATCAGGCTGGTCTGGTTGTATTTTGCTACAACCGCTTTCAAGGTTTTCATATCGTAACACTCCTCTTACACTGTACGCCTAGTGCGCACATCTTCCTGTTCCTTACACAAGAACAGTTGTCATTATAGCATATACGGTCAAAAAGAGGAAGTGTTTTCAGGCATTTTGCAGCCGAAACCCGCGTTTTTTGTAAGCTTTTGCAGAACCGCCCCGAAAATTGTACTTGTTCAAAATACAGTTTTGCGGTTTTGACTACACCCCCTCCCGTGAAAAAGGGGTTCTGAAAAGCCCGCAGGCTTTTCAGAACCCCAAAATCAAAAATATTCTTCCGCTGCAACGACGACGACCGCCGCCAGCGGCGGAAACAGGGAGGAGTTGTTGGGGCAGCGGCCAGCAAGACGCGAGTGCCGCCCAAGGCACGATGCGGATGCTGGGTGCCGCAACCCGGAAGAAGCGGAGGGCATTTTAAATCGTCCTTACCCCAGCTGGCTCTGGGTCAGAGACATCCGCTGGTAGGCAATGCGCGGGGTGCCGTCCTCCACATGGATGATGCCACAGCGGGTAAAGCCCTCGCTTTCCAGCAGGTGCTGCATCACCTTGTTGTCGGCGTGGGTGTCGGCGCGCAGGCTCTCGCAGTGCTCCAGACACCACTCTACCACCGCTTTGCCCACGCCCTTGCTCTCGCCTGCCGACGCCAGCCGGTGCAGGGTGCCGTAGGGCAAAGTGTCGTTGAGCCACTGCCCGTCCTCGATGACCTTGTAAGTGGGGTCCTCGCCAAGGATAAAGGCAAATACCGCCTGCATCCGGCCGTTGATCATGTACACGAACAGCCGGTTGGTGTCGATATCCTCTTCCAGCAGTTCCGGGCTGGGGTAATTGTCGCCCCACTGGGTGGGGTTGCCGTTTTTCGCCATGAAATCCCGCGCACGGGCATAGACCTCAAGGATCTTTGCCATATCCGCTCTTACCGCTCCGCGAAACATATCGTCTCATCCTCTCTCGCCCGCGCCCTGCTGCGCGGGGTGCATTTGTATCAGTATAACACAATTTTCCATAAAGTGCCAGATTATTCTCCATTTTGCGGCAAAAATCGACCGCCGTGCGCGGGGCGGCAGCACGGCGGTCAGGGCAGCAAAACGAGGGGCTTCATGCGGTGGGGCGGCGGGTGGTGGTGCCGGTGCGTACCAGCCGGTACTCCCGGGGGCTCAGACCGTAGCGCTCGTGGAACAGGCGGTAGAAGTAGCTGGTGTTCTCGTAGCCCACCTGCGCGATGATCTGCTGGATGTTCAAATCGCTGCGGCGCAGCAGCCGCGCGGCGGTCTCCATGCGGTGCTTTTGCAGCAGCTCCTTGTAGGTGCGCCCGGTCTGGGCGCGCACGCACTCGCTGACATACGCCAGCGAAACACCATAAGCCCTTGCCACGTTGGAAAGGCTGGCCTCACGATAATTTTGGGTGATCTCCTGCAGCGCCGCCTGCACCAGTGCATCGCGGCTCACGGCCTCCATGCGGGCGGGCTGCGGGGAGCATTCAAGCTTTGCCATCATTGTATCTGTCCTCCGTAACGGTGCGGCGGGCGGGGGACTGGGGGAAGCCGGACCACCCGCCGCACAATAACTGCGGAGCCCATTTAGGGCTCTTATACCCTGAATACGAATGACCCGCCGCAAACATTGCAAAAAAGATAAAAATTTTTTAGTCAATTTTCGTTGTAGGGGACGAACTCCCTCAGTCAAAGCCTAAGGGCTTTGACAGCTCCCTCTGGGAGGGAGCCTCTGGCGCAGCCAGAAGGTTACTCATTACTTTTGATACTATAAACAACAGGGCTAACGGCGTGCGCCCTCTCCGTCATCGCTGCGCGATGCCACCTCTCCCAAAGGGAGAGGCAAGAGCACCGCCGGAAGCTTTCTCATTATACCTAAAACTTCAGCAACGAGCCTTAGACCTTGGCTCTCCCTTCGGGAGAGCTGGCGCGGGAGCGCCTGAGAGGGCGGTATTTCCCGCAGAAAAAGGCTGCCTGCCAAGCGGCAGACAGCCTTTTCCAGAAGAAAATAAGGAAAACACGCGCCCAAAGGGGCAGAGTGAGTATCAGAACATGCTTTCGTCCTTGTAGCGCCCGGTGCGCACGAACTGCACCCACTCGGCTACGTTCACGGCGTGGTCGCCGATGCGCTCCAGATACTTGATGACCATCAAAAGATCCAGCGCGGCGTCCACCTTGGCGGGGTCGGCGGCGATCTCCTGTGCCAGCGTGTGCTTGATGGCGTTGAAGTCGTAGTCCACAGCGTCGTCTGCGGCGATGACGCGGCGGGCGGCAACTTCGTCCTCAGTGGTCAGGGCGTCCATGGCATCTATGATCATCTGGTAGGCCTTGCGTCCCATGGCGATGGCCTGACTGACGGCAGGGTCGCCCTCCCTGCGCACGGTGACCAGATGGGGGATGATCTCGGCGATATCCGAAGCGTGGTCGCCCATGCGTTCGATATCAGTGACCACCTTCATGGCGGTGGAAATGTGGCGCAGATCGCCCGCTACCGGCTGCTGGCGCAGCAGCAAGGTCATGCAGCGGTGCTCGATGTCCCGCTCCATGTTGTTGATGCGGTCATCCCCCTGCACGATCTTCTGGGCGGCTACGGTGTCGGCGGTGCACAGTGCTTCCAGCGCGTTCTCCACGGCCTCGGCGGCGTTCTGCCCCATCTCCACCAGCGCGGTCCTAAGGGCTTCCAGATCGCTGTCGTATTGTTTGCGAATGCTCATTGCTTTGTTCCTCCCTGCATTAACCGAACCGGCCGGAGATGTAGTCCTCGGTGCGCTTGTCCCGGGGCGTGCTGAAGATCTGGTTCGTGGGGCCAACCTCCACCAGTTCACCCAGCAGGAAGAAGGCGGTGCGGTCGCTGATACGGGCAGCCTGCTGCATATTGTGGGTGACGATGACCACGGTGTAGTTCTTTTTCAGTTCGCTCATCAGCTCTTCCACCTTCATGGTAGAGCCGGGGTCCAGTGCGCTGGTGGGCTCGTCCATCAACAGCACCTCGGGCTTGACCGCCAGAGCCCGTGCGATGCAAAGACGCTGCTGCTGCCCGCCGGAAAGGCCAAGGGCGCTCTTTTTCAGGCGGTCCTTCACCTCGTCCCACAGGGCTGCGCCCCGCAGCGAGCTTTCCACCAGCTCGTCCAGTTCCGCCTTATTGCGTACGCCGTGCAGCTTGGGACCGTAGGTGATGTTGTCGTAGATGCTCATGGGGAAGGGGTTTGCCTTCTGGAACACCATGCCCACGCGGCGGCGCAGATCGGTCAGCTCCATCTCGCGGGCAAAGATATCCTCGCCCTTCAGCCGCACATCGCCCTCGATGCGCACGCCCGGCACAAGGTCGTTCATGCGGTTCAGGGTCTTTAAAAAGGTGGACTTGCCGCAGCCGGAGGGGCCGATCAGTGCGGTGATCTCCCGCTCGCCCACGTCCAGCGAAATGCTCTTCAGCGCCTTGAAGTCGCCGTACCAGAGGTTCAGATCCTTTGCCGATATCACCGGCACATTCGTGTTTTCCATAGAGTACCTCATGTTTAAAAACTTCTCAAATCTCCATCCGTGAAAAGGCGTTTGGAGTGGCCCGCAGGCCGCGACAAACGCGAATATAAAAATCACTTTCCGCTGAAGATGGCCAGAGCGTAAGCGGAGGCCATTTTTAATCGTCCAGCGGGCTGAGAGGTTTTACTGCTTCTGTTTCAGTTTTGTTTTAGCCAGCCGTGCTGCCAGATTGATCAGCAGCACCAGCACCAGCAGCACTGCGCCGATGCCCCATGCGGAGGTGAAATCGCCGTCCTCAAAGGCGCGCAGATACAGCAGCACCGACAGGGTGGCACCGTTGGCGGTGTAGGCCTTGAATACGCTCTTGGCGATCACCTCTGCCGCACCAGCGGTGAACAGCAGGGCGGCGCTTTCGCCCACGATGCGTCCTACCGCCAGAATGCAGCCGGTCACGATGCCGTCGATGCTGCAGGGCAGCACGATGGTGCGGATGATGTGCCACTTGCCTGCACCCAGACCCATGGCACCCTCGCGGTAGCCCTGCGGCACCGTTTTGAGGGATTCCTGTGTGGTGCGGATGATGGTGGGCAGGTTCATCACCACCAGCGTCAGGCTGCCGGACAGCAGACAGGTCTGGAAGCCCAGCGCCTGACTGAACACCAGCATACCTACCAGACCGTAGATGATGCTGGGGATACCCGCCAGCGTTTCGTTGGTGAACTCGATGATCTCGATGAGCCGCCGGTTGGAGGCGTATTCGGTCAGGTAGACCGCCGCGCCCACGCCCAGCGGCAATACGATGAGTAATGTCAGCAGAATGACATACAGGGTGTTGAGGATGGCGGGCAGGATGCCGTCGGTCTTTTTCAGCACACTGGCGGTGGTGGAAAGAAACTTCCAGCTGATGTGGGGGATGCCCCGCACCAGCACTAAGCCGATGATACCGGCAACCAGTACCATCACCAGCACTGCACTGGCCCAGACCAGTACGGTCATTACCCGGTTCCATGCCCGGCGGGAGGGGGAAAAGCCGTTATTCATCGCGGTTGCCTCCCTTCAGTACCACATTCAGCACAACGTTGATGAGCATAATGAACACGAACAGCACCAGCGCGATGCTGAACAGTGCCTGCCGCTGCAAGCCGCCGGCGTAGCTCATTTCCTTGGCGATGGCGGTGGTCAGCAAAGTGACGCTGCGGAACAGGCTGTCCGGCATGTTGGGGCTGTTGCCCGCCACCATCATCACAGCCATGGCTTCGCCGATGGCGCGGCCGATGCCCAGCACAACGCCTGCGGCAATGCCGCTTTTGGCTGCCGGGATACTGATCTTGAACCATGTTTCAGTGTCGGTAGCGCCCAGCGCCAGACTGCCCTGCTCATACTCCGGCGGCACGGCGTTGAGCGCCGTCACCGACACGGATACGATGCTGGGCAGGATCATGATGGAAAGCACCACGACGGCGCTGAGCAGGCAGGCACCGGAGGCCTTGCCGAAGGTCTTTGCCACGGCGGGCACCAGCACCTGCATACCCAAAAGGCCGAACACCACGCTGGGGATGCCGGACAGCAGCTCGATGGCGGTGACCACCACGGTGCGCAGCTTGGGGTCTGCGGCCTTGGAGAGAAACACCGCCGTCAGCAGGCCGATGGGCACACCGATGATGGTAGCGCCCAGCGTGCCGTAGACACTGGACAGGATGAAGGGCAGGATGCCGAACAGCGGCTCTGCCGCGGTGGACGCCCATTTGGTGCCGAACAGGAACTTGAACAGGCCGATTTTATGGATAGCCGGCACGCCGGAGACCACCATGTACACCGAGATGAGCACCACACAGCACACCGCCAGCATTCCGCACAGGAAGAAGATGAAATTCATCACCGCTTCCAGCCAGTCGGCGGGGGTGCGGGGCAGCCGTACCCGGCGCAGAGAAGAGGTTGTATTTTTCATAACACGATCCTATAAAAAGCCGCACCAGCCCAGCCTTTTAGGGCAGACCGACGCGGCAGTTCTCTTGTTCAGATGCGGGGTGGGTGGTTCACCGGGGAGCTTTCCCCGCGAAATTCGGGGCTTCCAGCTCCCGCCCTATTGCCTGCGGCAACAGGGGCCCACCCTCGGATCATTCGCCGGGGAAACTCCCCGGCAAACCACCCAGTAATTACTCGTTCACGGGCACAGCGCCTGCGGTGCGGATGAGGTCGGCAGCGTCCTTGCTGGTGGCAAAGTCCACAAAGGCCTGTGCCTGCTCAGACAGGGTGACGCTCTTGTTGGTAACGAACACGAAGGGACGCTGGATCTTGTAGCTGCCGTCCTTCACGGTGTCCTCGCTGCACTCCACACCCTCCACGGTGACCATGGCAACGGTGTCGCCCACAGCGGACAGAGAAGCGTAGCCAACTGCCAGCGGGTTTGCCTCCACAGCGCTGATGACAGCGCCGGTAGCGGTCAGCTCCTGTGCGTACTTGCAGCTGTCCTTCACGTCCACGATGCTCTCAAAGCCATCGCGGGTGCCGGAACCGGCCTCACGACCCACCAGAACGATCTCGCCGTCATCGCCGCCGACATCCTTCCAGTTGGTGATCTCGCCGGTGAACATCTTCTTGAGCTGCTCCACGGTCAGGTCGGCGACCTTGCTGTCCTTGTTCACGATGATGGCGATGCCGTCCAGCGCCACGATGGTGCCGTCCACATCGTTCTTCTCGTCATCCTTCAGGGCGCGGGAGGACAGGCCGATGTCCAGGGTCTTATCGGTAGCACCGGTGATGCCTGCGCCGGAACCGGTGGGGTCGTAGCTGACGGTGACGCCCGGCTCGACCTCGGCAAAGCCCTCGGTCAGGGCAGCGATGACGTTCTTCATGGAAGTGGAACCGCCGGTAGCAACGTTGCCGCTCAGGGTGCCGGCTGCCTGCTCAGCAGCGGAAGAAGCGGTGGCGGAAGCAGAAGTAGCGGTGCTGGATGCAGAAGAAGCAGAGCCGCCACAGGCAGTCAGGGCAGCAGCCGCAGCAGCTGCACCGCAAACGGTCAGAAACGAACGACGAGAGATCTTTTTCATGATAGAATTTCCTCCATTAAAAACCCGGGCACCCGCCCGGCACTGTCTTTTTGTGTTTTCCTTGGGAACGGCCTTATTCTACCGCTTTGCTGCCTTTGCTGCGACCATGGACGTGCAAAAAGTGCGTAAAACTTTGTGCACATTGCCAGCCCCAATGTAAAGAACAGGTAAGGCGGCACAAAACAAAAAGCCGCCGGGCGCTCCTGTTTCCAGAAGTGCCCGGCGGCGGGGTGTATTGTGTTTTACTCTACGCGGCTGGTCATGGTCTCGCCATTGTAGAAGAACACAACAGTCTTGCCCTTATACTGGATGCGCAACTCGTAGGTGCCGTTTTGACGAGTCGGTAGCGTAGCGTTTTCATGAGACGGCGGGATGCTGTTCTCAGTTTCCAGACCAAAGGTATTCCGGTTAAACTCCTGATACTGCTTCGCGCCAACCTTCAGCGAACCGGCAATAAACTCCATCTTCTCCGGCTCACCGCCGTTTTCTGTAAAGATGCCGGTAATGTTCCTCCACGGAATGGTCACGTCCTCTTCAGTCCGATTCCAGATGGCAAAGTAGGGTCTGTACTGGATTTTGGTGTTCTCACCGCCGGAAAAATCCGTTTCGCCAAGGACATCGCACAGGAACGTCACACCCTCCACCTCCTGCTTGGGGTGGTTCAGATCCATGGTCGTTCCGCAGCCGGTCAAAGCCCCTGCGGCGGTCAGCACCAGTGCCCCGGCGCTGAGCTTGAGAAATGTTCTGCGGTCGATCATAGTGATGCACCTCCTGTGCTTCTACTTTATAAATTGTCAGATGAGCTCCCGCAGTGCAACATATCTGCCGTCCTGCTTCAACAGATACATCGTTGCAGTATTTCCGGCGATTTTAATGGTCAGTTCAGCCGGTGTACCTCTCTTATATGCTTCCAATGCCGTTTCTGTTTTAAAGTTCATTTTTAGATCCACTGTGGTCTTTCCAAACAGGGCGCCCCACATAAAGTTGGAGGCGATCAGCGTGCCCTTTACAGGCTCCACAGTTTCCAACTGTTCATCGCCCACGCAGGCCTTGAACATTCCATCATAGCCCGTAGCCTGAAACTCGTTTTCACTGCCCTCAAACTTCAGTGTGGCCTTGGCAATCAAAGATTTGGTCAGGCCGGTCATCTCTGTGCCTTCAATACCGATATCCAGATTATGGATACTGACCCGGTACTGCCCCAGCCGGATCTCGTTGGGGGCTAGTGTATCACTATCACCGCAGCCGCCCAGCAGACCGGTCATGGATACTGCCACTGCTGCCGCAGCAGTGGTCTTTAAAAACGAACGACGATCCATTTTCATAGTCATAATATAAGCCCTCCTCAAAAGCTTTTTGTAACCTAAGAGTACCACATTTTACCACGTTGTCAACTATCGGAATTTAGATTTCACCATTTTATCGTTCCTTATAAAATAATACAACAGCGGAGCACTGCCGCGCCGCTTTCTCTGCCCAACGGGAGCGTACGCCGCCGGGGATGCTCCGCACGCCGGTTTTGGGTCGGAGCACCGCCGGCAGCAAACGCTGCACCGCAGCACCCAGCCACCAGCGGTGCGCACCGGCTTCCGCCGGGCGCTGTGCGCCGGAAAGCCTCTCCCGCCGCAATTCCGGGCGTTTGCGCGGGAATTTCCGCTTTTTTCGGCGTCACTCTTGCTTTTTGCAGCCAATTGTGGTAATATTATTCGGCAGTATTGTTTTGCTGCGGAATATGCGCTCGTAGCTCAGCCGGTAGAGCATCTGACTTTTAATCAGAGGGCCAGGGATTCGAGTTCCCTCGAGCGCACCAAAATCCCACGAAGAATCGTAAGATTCCTCGTGGGATTTTCTTTTTATACGCCATTTGCACGGCCTCTGCACGGT
>CAKTCK010000038.1 GCA_934539245.1 uncultured Faecalibacterium sp. | reverse complement strand
GCTACCGATATCACCCAGAATGCCTTTACTGTTACGTTTGAAGCCTTGGATAATACCACCGTGTCCGGCGTGTGGAACGCGTCTATGGCTCGAATCGAATTTTAAGGGGGAATATTATGGCAAGAATAGACGTCGAGGTTCAATTTACATCTCAGAATACTGTAACCGTGCGCTTCTACCCCTATGATCTTACTGATAGTGTGTGGGGTGTGCGCGCTTATCGTAACCGCGGTAACAGCCAGACTTTGGTATACACTGGCGGCGGCGGTGAGAGCAATAGTTTCACCGACACGATTCCCGCAGGCACCACCAGTGTGTTCTATAGCGTCAATATCTACGGTCCGACTTACTCGGTGTTTGGATATTCCAACGAAGTGACTCCCAACAGCGCCCCAACTGCCCCGCCGTCCATCACTGTTCCGAGCAATGTTCAGGGTGGCGGCACGCTGGCGATCTCGTGGGCTGCTGCTACTGATGCTGACGGCAACCTCTCTGGATACATCTTGGAGCGCAGTGTTGGCGGTTCGGCTTATACGCAGGTGTACAAGGGCGATGCCCTGACTTATACCGACACTATTACCAAAGGCTGGGCTACGGTGGCGTACCGCGTCAAGGCTTACGACAGCTACGACGCACAGTCCGACTACACCACCTCGGCCACACGCACAGTCATTAACAACAGTGCCCCAACGGCACCTGCAACCATCACGGTGCCGGATGCGGTCAACGGCGGCAGCTATCTGACCATCAGGTGGGCTGCTGCTACTGATGCTGACGGCAACCTCTCTGGATACATCTTGGAGCGCAGTGTTGGCGGTTCGGCTTATACGCAGGTGTACAAGGGCAGCGCCCTGACCTACACAGACACCATTACCAAGGGCTGGGCTACGGTGGCGTACCGCGTCAAGGCTTACGACAGCTACAACGCGCAGTCCGGCTATACCACCTCGGCAACCCGCACGATTATCAATAACAGTGTGCCAACTATTTCCGCAACAAGCAGCCTCGGTACAAAAGATGCCCCATTCGCGTGGAACTACACCGTCAGCGACGCGGACGGCGACAAACTCACTGTTACGGAGCAGCTGGATGGCAACGCTATCAAGACCCAACGAAACGTTGCCAGTGGCACAGCCCTCACCTTTGAGCAAACCAACACTGTAGCAGGGTTCCAGTGCTTGCTCAACGGCGACCATGCCTTGCAAGTAACCGTTAGTGATGGCAGTCTCAGCGCTTCCAAGACGGCAACCTTTACTAAGGCTGTCTATAATGCCACCATTACGCTGGCAAAGCCGCTGACTGCCGCAAGCCCCATCACGGCGGCAGCTCTGTCTGTAACTGGCAGCATCCCGTCGGATGCTGCCTACAAGGTGGAGGCCACTAACAACGCCCTCGATGTATCGCCTGTCTGGCAGGATGTAACTGCGGAGGTCAAAAACAGCAGGAATATCCTCTTTTCAAACGCGATTGCGTCCAAAGGTGCGGCGTTCAACTTCCGCATCAGTGTTGCCCGTGGTTCATCTGGCACCGGCGGCTATATCGAGGCCGTATCCGGCGCGTTCCAATAATTATCAGGAGGTAAAAGACTATGGCAATCAAGCAATACAGCCTTGCCAAGGACAGCGCAACGCTGCTGGCACCGGGTTTCCGTGTGCGGGAGTTTCGCTGCAAGGACGGTTCTGACGAGATCCTTGTGGATGAAGCGCTGGTGCTGCTGCTCCAGTGCATCCGGGAGCATTTCGGCAAGGCGGTGACCATTACCAGCGGCTACCGAACCTCCGCACATAACGCCAAGGTGGGCGGCTCCAAGAGCAGCCAGCACCTGCTTGGCCGCGCTGCGGACATTCAGGTGTCGGGCACCAGCGTAGAGGATGTAGCCGCCTACGCCGAAAGCCTGATGCCCAGCTGGGGCGGCGTTGGCCGCTACCCTGTCAAGGCGGGCCGGGCAAAGGGCTGGGTTCACGTTGACACCCGCCCCAATAAGAGCAGATGGACGCTGTAAGGGGGTGATACCAATGTGGACTGTGATCGTAGCCGCTGGCATCCCGACCAGCGTACTGGGCTTCTTGATCTGGATGCTGAAACGACGCATTGAGCGTCAGGAAAAGCAGCAGGAAGCCGCCGAGAGAGCCCGAGAGGAGTTTGAAACACATCTGTACGAAAGCTCTCTCGCGGCCATCGCACTAGGCGAGGCCACTGCAAGAGCCGTGCAACGCATCCCGGATGCTCACTGCAACGGCGATATGCACGCCGCTCTTGACTATGCGGCCGCAGTAAAACACGAACAGCGCAATTTTGTTGCCAAGCGCGGCATCCGCGCTATCATCAACTGAAAGAAAGGATTCTGAACATGAAAGCACATACTTACAATGCACCCACCATTTCTGCCGGTACTATTGCCCGCACCGCCTGCCTGCTGCTGGCTCTGACCAATCAGGTGCTGAGCGCCTTGGGCAAGCCTGTGCTACCCATCGAGAGCACCACCGTGGAGCAGCTGGTGACGGCGGGCATTACCACTGTCACCGCTCTTGTGGCATGGTGGAAGAATAACTCTTTCACGCCGGAGGCCATCAAGGCGGACGAGGAATTTGAGCGGCAGAAGAAGCGGGTGCAGTAATCTTTCCAAAAGGTCTTGACTTTTGTGTAACCGAATGATACCATACTTATGGTAACACAAAAGTGAGGTGATTCCAGTGTCGCCAAGAACAGGCAGGCCAACAACAGCCCCTAAAACACACGATACAAGAATTAGAATGTCTGACGAAGATATTCGAATGCTTGAAATCTGCTGTGAACGAACCGGATTGACAAAAGCGGATGTCATTCGCAAGGGCATAAAAGAGCTGTATGAGCGGCTAACCAAAAAATAAAGAGCCTTTGACGCCACCCTAGACAAGTTTCGTCAAAAGCTCTTACCACACCAAACCTTTGAGATTCGGTAAATCTATTATACCACGACCTCAAAGGTTTTACAAACGATTTGAGGTATCTATTATGCAAAAATCTCAGCATTTCTCCCCTTCTGTCAGCGAGTGCTGCACTGCACGCAAAATCTTTACGCAAGCATTTCAACAGTATTCTGTTAAGAACAGCAAGGACGTCGCCATTCGCTGCGCGCTGGATGCTGTGTGGGAGGCTGCCCGGCGGTATCAATCCCAGCTGGAAGCCGACGAACGCAACTATCATCATCTGTTAAAAGAGTCCAATCGGCAGAAAGCTCTCGAACAGAATTGCAATGGGGTGGCAGTATGACAGAGAATGTTATTGTTTACCAGCGCGACGGTCAGCCTGCTGTTTCCAGCCGTGATGTGGCCGAGCAGTTTGGAAAAGAACATAAAGACGTCCTTGAGGCTATCCGAAAGATGATAGCGGAAAATTCCGCTCTCCTCCAAATGTTCTATAAAGACGAATACACGACCGTCCAAAACAGAAAGATGCCCATGTACTACATGAACCGCGACGGCTTTACCCTGCTGGCCATGGGCTTTACAGGGAAAGAAGCTCTGATGTGGAAACTCAAGTACATTCAGGCCTTCAATATGATGGAGGATAAGCTCAAGGCACAGGAGATTAAATCAGCCATGCCCGCCATGGGTGCCCGCGAGATGGAGGCGCAGGCTCGACTCAACAATAGCCGGGTGGATGCCGCTAAGCTCCTGCTGAAGCTGGGTGACAAAGCCGCTTTGCAGCACCAGCGCGAAGATATCTACGCCTGCGCCTTACAGACTCTGCTGGGCACAGTGCAGACAAAACCACGTTACATCGATTCTATCAACACCCTCTACCTGAAAGATTGATTCCTCGACCCGGATGTCCTCCGCCGCAAGCGCAGGGTAAGTGATCTGTACACGACAAGAGCCGCAGTTCCCGTTGCAAGGAGCTGCGGCTCTTTTTATTGCTTGTCCATATCTTTTAGATATTGTTCCAGCTCAGGCAAGAGGATTTGCAACTCCTGCAAGACAGAATCTGCTTCTTTGACGCATCCACTCTGGCCGTTTCTCTGGATGCTTTGGGTTTTCTCGACAATAGCTTTAAGTCTTTCGTGAATGCGCTCTCTTTGCTGTTCGTTGTCAAGCATGGCATCCTCCTGCATCAGATTTTGAGTGAGTGGGTTATTAGGTGGGTTTTTGATAGAAGAAAACCACCCAAAAACTTTCGTTCCTAGGTGGTTTTTAAGTGGTGGAGGCGATGGGAGTCGAACCCATGTCCGAAAAGAGCTCAGTGTAGGTGTCTCCGGGTGCAGGCGATCTACAACATTCCCGCCGCGCCACGCCGATCGTCAGGCTAGCGCTTTGGTAGCTTCATGAGTTCCTGCCGGTCCGCAAAGCTTAAGTCCGTTCAGGTGCTGTGTCTAAAGGACGCCCCGACCCCACACGACACAAGAGTGGGCGGAACGCGCAGCACTCAGGCTGCGAGCAACTGATAATTATTGTTGTCAGTTAATTTTTTTGGAGGAGTTATAGAGCAGTTCCCCCACTGCTACCCGCTGCCCAGACCTTGCTCCCCCCGTCGAAACCTTTACGCCCCCTTATAAAGCACATCTTGCGATGTGCGGAAAGCTTGGTTTTGCGGTAAGCCGCAGTCTGTAAATTTGGAAAGCTTAATAATACTTGCCATTGGACTTCACAGCCCGGTCAATGGAGCGCTTTGCATCGCGCTGAGCGGCATCGGCACGCTTGTCGTACAGCTTTTTGCCCTTGCACAGGCCCACTTCCATTTTTACGCGGCCATGCTTGAAATAAAGCGAGAGCGGCACCAGCGTATAGCCCTGCAGCTTGCACTGCTGGTGCAGACGCCGGATCTCACTTTTGTGCGCCAGAAGCCGCCGGACGCGCATGGGGTCCTGATTGAACATATTGCCGTGGTCGTAGGGGCTGATGTGCATCCCTTTTACCAGCAGCTCGCCGTTTTCAATATCCACCCAGCTGTCCTTCAGGTTGACCCCGCCGGCCCGCAGGCTTTTCACCTCGGTGCCCTTGAGTTCCACACCGGTCTCCAGCGCTTCCAGAACAAAATACTCGTGGCGCGCTTCGCGGTTGGTGGCGATGGTCTTGGTCGCCGGGCGCTCCTTTGTGGGTGCCATGCTACGCGCCTCCTTTCTCCGTTCCGTTTGTTGTTTCAGTATACCATTTTTTCAGGGTAATGCAAGGGCTGTTTCTGACAGAATTGTAAATTTTTACGAGTTTACAGCTCTCCCCGGCCGGAAAGCGCCCGGTACAGGGTGGTCTCGTCGGCGTATTCCAGACTGGCGCCCACCGGCAGACCGGAGGCAAGCCGGGTGACCCGGATGCCCAGCGGCTTGATGAGCTTTGCCAGATACATGGCGGTAGCTTCGCCCTCCACGGTGGGGTTCATGGCCATGATGACCTCCTTCACCGTATCGTCCTTCAGCCGCGCCAGCAGCTCCTTGACGGTCAGCTGCTCTGCGCCCACACCGGCCAGCGGATCCAGCAGACCGTGCAGCACATGGTACAGGCCGTTATACTCCCGGGTGCGCTCAAAGGCCTGCACATCCCGGGGCTTTTCCACCACGCAGATCACCGAGGTGTCCCGCTTGGCGCTGGCGCACACCGGGCACAGGTCAGCGTCCGTGTAGTTCTGGCAGATGCGGCACCGGTGCAGCCGGGTGTGCGCACCGCGGATGGCATCAGCCAGCGCCGCAGCGTCCTTATCCGACATACTCAGCACCTGATAGGCCATGCGGGTAGCGCCCTTGCGGCCCACGCCCTGAAACTTGCCGAACTCTTCGATCAGCTTTTCCAGCGGTGCGGCAGTGTAGTCCATGGTATCTCCCCTTCCCGGCTCAGAGACCCGGAATGTTCAGGCCGCCAGTCAGCTTGCCCATCTCGGCTTCGGCGGTCTCGTCCACCTGCTTCACGGTGGCGTTGATGGCAGCAGCCACCATGTCTTCCAGCATCTCGATGTCGTCCGGGTCCACAGCCTCGGGCTTGATGGTGATGGACAGCACCTCGTGCTTGCCGTTCATCTTCACGGTCACCATCTCACCGGCGGCGCTGCCGGTGTACTCGGCGGCTTCCAGCTCGGCCTGCTTGCTCTTCATGTCCTCCTGCATCTTCTGAGCCTGACGCATCAGGGCGTTCATATCGGGGCGGCCGTAGCCTGCGGGCATTCTTGCTTTCATAATGGTATTCTCCTTTATTATAAACAATTTTTATCGCTTTTTGCGGGCGGTATCCTCAATGCTGACCTCCAGCCCCAGCTTTTCCAGCGCCAGAAGGGACTGCTCCGCGTTGGAAGCTGTCTTTCCTGCCGTTTTGGGCTCGTAGGGACCGATGGGCACCGGCACGCCGGATACCTCGGCGATCAGCTTTTTGATCAGCTTCTGGCTGTCCTTGTTTACCCGGATAAAATCCCGGAAGGTCTTGCCGCCGTCGATCAGCACGCGGGTGCCGTCAAAGTAAGCCTTGGACTTGCGCAGATACATATACAGCATGGGGTCGATGCCTTCCAGCTTCTGCACGATCTGTCCCCAGTACGGGAAGGGGTTTATCCCCTGCTGCGCCACGCTGCGGGGCTTGGTCAGCACCGGATCAGCGGGGTGCTCCTGCACCGGGGCAGGCGGTTCCTCCGCTGCCGGTGGCTGTTCCACAGGGGCGGGCTGCTCCGGCTGACTGACCGGCTCCTCCGGCGGCGGTGCCTGCGGGGCAGGCTCGTCCCACGGCAGGGCGGCATCGCTCTGCTGTACCGGCGGTTCCTCTGGGATAGGCGGCAGCTCCTCCGCAGGGGCGAGCGGGGCTTCCGATACGGCAGGCTGCGGGGGCGTCTGCTGCACCGCAGGGGCAGGTTCTGCCACTGCTGCCGGGGTCTGGGGTGCAGCTGCTACGGAGGCAGATTGCACCGGGGCGCTGGCAAAGGGCTGCACCGCTGCCGCAAAGGGGCGGGGCGCTTCCGGCTGTGCTGCGCGGGCGGGGGCTGCCTGTACCGTTACCGTCTGCATCTGCTGGGGCGGCTCGGACAGGCTGAACAGTGCCAGTTCCAACTCGATGCGCTGGTCGCTGCCGCGGGTCATGTGCTCCAGCGCCGTGCCTAAAGTGCGGATGGCGCGGATGGCCTCCCGCTGGCCAAGCTCCGGGCCTTTTTGCAGGTACAGCGCTTCTTCCTCTGGCGAAACACCGGACAGCAGCGCTTGCCCGCCGGGCAGCGCCGCCAGCATCAGGGCGCGGTAATGGGCGATCAGTTCCTCGGTCAGGCGCTTCACGTCCACCGACTGTTGCCGCAGCTGCGCCAGCTGTGCCAGCGCGGCGGCAGCGTCCTGCGCTTCCAGCGCGTCCGAGATATGGAACAGGTAGCTGCGGTCGGTCACGCCCGCCATGCGGCGCACCACGTCCGCGTCGATCTTTGCAGTGACACCGGCGCAGGTGTCCAGAATAGACAGCGCATCGCGCAGCGCACCATCCGCCAGACGGGCGATCAGTTCCGCGCCATCGGAGGTCAGCTCCAGCTTTTCCTCCCCGGCGATATACTCCACCCGCCGTGCGATATCCTCCGGCCCGATGCGGGTAAAATCGTACCGCTGGCAGCGGGAGAGGATGGTGGCGGGCACTTTCTGGATCTCGGTGGTCGCCAGAATGAAGATGACGTGTGCAGGAGGCTCTTCCAGCGTTTTCAGCAGCGCATTGAAGGCCGCTGTGGACAGCATGTGCACCTCGTCGATGATATACACCTTATACTGGCAGGCGCTGGGGGTGTAGGCGGTCTCGTCCCGCAGATCGCGGATATCGTCCACGCCGTTGTTGGAGGCTGCGTCCATCTCCACCACGTCCAGCAGGCTGCCGTTGTCGATGCCCTTGCAGATCTCGCACTGCCCGCAGGGGTCGCCCCCCTGTGGGTGCAGGCAGTTGACCGCCTTGGCAAAAATTTTGGCGCAGGTGGTCTTGCCGGTGCCGCGCACGCCGGTAAACAGATACGCATGGCCTACGCGCCCGGCGGTGATCTGGTTTTTCAGGGCGGTCACGATGGCACGCTGCCCCACCACATCCTCAAACCGCTGGGGTCTCCACTTGCGGTAAAGCGCACGATACACGGCGAACCCTCCCCTTTCCCGGCTTTCCCCGGCAAAAATAAAAGGACAGCGCTCGACGGGGTTTTGTCCCCGCCTTGCGTAACTCGGCATACGGATGCAGGCTTACTGAAACGCACGAACGCACTGCTTAAGGCTGCTTGGTTCCCCACCTGACCTGGTTCACAGCGAGCCCATCGTACAGGACCCGCATCCGTATGCCGAACCACGCAGCAGGCGCTGTCCGACACATCCTTGTGGATGCTAAGATATTGTACCATAAACCCCGCCGGATTGCAAGAGGGGCAAAACAAAAAGGAGAAGCCCGAAGGCTTCTCCTCGTTTGTGCTAAAATTGTTTAAGACTGGCAAGCGGTGATCAGGCTCATCTTGTACACCTCGTCTGCGTTGCAGCCGCGGGACAGATCGTTGATGGGAGCATTCAGGCCCTGCAGGATGGGGCCGTAGGCAGCGTAGCCGCCCAGACGCTGTGCGATCTTATAGCCGATGTTGCCGGCCTCGATGCAGGGGAAGATGAAAGTGTTGGCCTGACCAGCCACCTTGCTGCCCTTGCACTTGACCTGTGCCACCTCGGGAGCAACGGCTGCATCAAACTGCAGCTCGCCGTCCACAGCCAGCTCGGGGTCCATCTCCTGTGCCTTGATGGTAGCGTCGTGGCTCAGTGCCACGGTGCCGCCCTTGCCGGAGCCCTTGGTGGAGAAGCTCAGCACAGCCACCTTCGGGTCGATGCCGAACAGCTTTGCGGTGCGGGCAGTCTCCACAGCCACCTCTGCCAGCTTGGAAGCAGCAGAGACCTTGACTTCGCCGGTAGCCTTATCAACGGTATCGGTGTAATCAATGTTGACAGCGCAGTCGCCCATGGCAATGCGCTTCAGACCCTCTTCGCCGCAGTCGCGGTCCAGAATAAAGCAGGAGCTCACCAGATGTGCGCCCTTCTTGGTCTTGACCAGCTGCAGAGCGGGACGGATGGTGTCGGCGGTGGAGTAGGTAGCGCCGCCCAGCAGGCAGTCTGCCTTGCCCATCTTTACCAGCATGGTGCCGAAGTAGTTGGACTTCTTCAGCAGAGCTGCGCACTCCTCAGCGGACTGCTTGCCCTTGCGCAGCTCCACCATGGTGCTGACCATCTCATCAAAACCGGCGTAGGTCTCCGGGTCGATGATCTCGGCAGCGGAAATATCAAAGTTACCGGCGGCGGCAGCAGCCTTGCACTCTGCCTCGTTGCCCACCATAACGACCTTCAGCACGCCCTCGGCCAGCAGCTTACTTGCGGCCTCCAGAATGCGGGGGTCATTGCCCTCGGTGAACACGATCGTCTTGGGATTTGCCTTCAGCTGTGCTACCAGCGGTGCAAACATATCAGCCATTGTGATTACCTCCGAAAATGCTTTCCAAAATTTGCCTCCCGTATCTGTTGGACACAAGGATGCCTTTCTTCTTTATTCTAGCACAGACGGCAAAAAGTTCAAGACAAAATTGTGTTTTTGTGCTATATTTTAGGGGAGAAAGCGCCATTTTATTTGTGAATAAAATATCATACTAGTTTTAAAGGAGATGTTCTCCATGGATATGGATACTTTAAAGGCTGAATGCCTTGCCTGTACCCGGTGCGAATTGTGCACCACCCGGACGAATGTGGTGTTCGGACAGGGCGTGCCGGACGCCGAGGTGCTGTTTGTGGGCGAAGGCCCCGGTCAGAGCGAGGACGAGCAGGGTCTGCCCTTTGTGGGGCGCAGCGGCCAGCTGCTGGACAAATACCTGTTTGCCATCGACCTTGACCGCGCAAAGAACTGCTATATCGCCAACATCGTCAAGTGCCGCCCACCCCAGAACCGCGACCCGCTGCCCGCCGAGAGCGAAGCCTGTATGCCGTGGCTGCGGGAGCAGTTCCGGCTGATCCAGCCTAAGATTGTGGTCTGCCTTGGCCGCGTTGCCGCTCAGCGTATGATCCGGCAGGATTTTTCCGTCACCCGGGAGCATGGGCAGATCATAAACAAGGGCGGTATCCTGTTCATGGGCACCTTCCACCCCGCCGCCCTGCTGCGCCAGCCCCAGAACAAGCCCGAAGCCTTTGCGGATTTTACCGTGCTGCGGGATACCATTGCCGCCGTGTGCGAGCATACCTATAATAGGTAAGGACAGGAACCAACCGCACCGCTTTTGCATACTGTAAAGCAAAAGCGAGGTGTTTTTGTATGGAAAGTTCCGTGCATCCTTCTGTGGATTTCTTTTTGGGCGCTACAACGCCCGCCGGGTTCAAGGGCTACTTTGCGCCGCTGCGCCGGGAGCCCGGGATGCAGCTGGTGCTGCTCAAAAGCGGGCCGGGCTGCGGCAAGTCTACCTTGATGAAGCGTCTGGCGCGCGCCGCACAGGATAAGGGCGAGCCCATCCAGCGCATCCACTGCGCCAGCGACCCCGACAGTCTGGACGGGGTGGTGTTCCTGCGGCAGAAGCGCGCCATCATCGACGCCACCGCGCCCCATGTGGTGGAACCGGAAGCCCCCGGCGCAGACGAGCGGGTGCTGAGCTTGTACCACACCATCGACGCTGATGCCCTGCACCCCCACAAGGACGAGGTGACCGCCCTGTTTGCCCGCAACCAGCTGCTGCGCAGCCGGGCGGCGCGGTATGTAGCCTCGGCGGGCAGCCTGCTGCTGGACAGCCGCCGCGCCGAAGCGTGCAGCGCCAACTTTGAAAAAGTGCGCCGCTACGTCAAGCGGCTGTGCACCCGCCTGTTGCCCCGCACCGAGGAGATGGGCTCCGAAGAGCTGCGGCTGCTCTCGGCCATCACGCCCAAGGGTGAGGTGTTCTATCAGGGCACGGTGCAGGCGCTGGCAGACCGGTGCATCCTCTTCCGGGATGACTACGGGGCAGTGTCCCGCCTGCTGCTGGAGCTCATCCGCGCCGAAGCGCTGGCGCGGGGCTACCACATCATCACCTGCCCCTGCGCCATGCACCCGGAGGACAAGATCGACCACATTATCATCCCTTCCCTGCGGCTGGCATTTTTGACCGACAACCGCTGGCATCCGGTGCGGCTGTCCGCCGCGCAGACCGTGCGGTGCAGCCGTTTTGTGGACAGGGAGAACCTTTCCGCCTGCCGCGCACGGCTGCGCTTCAACGAGCGCGCCGCCGCCGAACTGCTGGAACAGGCCTGTGCCCTGATGGCGCAGGCAAAAAGCTGCCACGACGAACTGGAGACCTACTACCGCACCGCCGTGGATTTTGCACAGGTGGATGCCGCAGCCGCCCAGTGCATGGAGCTGTTCGGGGTAGGCTGACAAAAAACAACGGAGGTGAAACGCCTTGGCAAGCATTCATCTGCCCATCCGGCAACTGGTGGAGTTTTTGCTGCGCACCGGCAGCATCGACAGCCGCTTTACCGGCTTTGACCGCGCCAACGAGGGCGCACGCATCCACCGCAGGCTGCAAAAGGCCGCCGGGGAGGGCTATCAGTCCGAAGTATTCCTCAGCGCGGAGCGGGAAGCCTGCGGCATCGCCTTTACGCTGGAAGGCCGGGCAGACGGCATTTTCACCGATGAAAACGGCACCGTGACCATTGACGAGATCAAGACCACCACTGTCCCTTACGAGGAGATCACCGAGGAGCTGAACCCCTGCCACTGGGCGCAGGGCATGGTATATGCCGCCATTTACAGCAGCCAGCAGGGGCTGGAAGCGCTGGCGGTGCGGCTGACCTATTACCAAGTTGATACCGACCAAATTCAGCGCTTTACCCGGCAGTTCACCCGGCAGCAGCTGGAGCAGTTTTTGCAGCAGCTTTTAACGCAGTACGCCCCGTGGGCGCAGCGGCAGCTGGACTGGGACACCCGGCGCAGCCAGAGCCTTGCGGCGCTGCAATTCCCCTTTGCGGCGTACCGCCCCGGGCAGCGGGCACTGGCGGGCGAAGTATACCGCGCCTGCCGCGCCGGAAAGAGCGCCGACCGCAAGGGCGGCACCCGCGTTTTTTGTCAGGCGCCTACCGGCATCGGCAAGACCATGAGCGCCCTCTTCCCTGCCCTGAAGGCCATGGGCGAGGGCTGCGGTGCAAAGCTGTTCTACCTGACCGCCCGCAACACCACCCAAGCCGCCGCCGAGGACGCGGTGGCGCGGCTGCGTGCCGCCCAGCCCGGCCTTGCCCTGCGCAGCGTGACCCTGACCGCTAAGGAAAAGGCCTGTCTGCACCCGGACGCCGAAGGACACCCCGCCTGTCTGCCGGAGGTGTGCCCCTTTGCCAACGGCTACTACGACCGCCGCAAGGATGCGCTGGCGGCTCTGCTGGACGGCAGCGGCAGTTTCAGCCGTGCCGCGCTGGCGGACACCGCCCGGCAGTTCTCGGTGTGCCCCTTTGAGCTGGGGCTGGACCTGAGCGAGTGGTGCGATGTGGTCATCGGGGACTACAACTATCTGTTTGACCCGGTGGTGCACCTCAAGCGCTTTTTTGATGCCGCCGGGGACTGGCTGTTCCTCATTGACGAAGCGCACAACCTGCCGGACAGAGCCCGCGCCCTGTACTCGGCGCAGTTTGCCAAAAGCAGCCTGACCGAGGCGAAGCGGGCGCTGGGCAAGGGCAAAAGCAGCCTGAAAACCGCACTGACCAAGGCGGATAAAGTCTTTCTGGCGGCGCGCAAGGCCTGCGCACAGGCTGCGCCCCGTATAGGCGCAGAATCTGCCGGGGAGACAGTACCTGCACAGGTGAGCCTTTTGCCCGCCGAAGCCGCCCCGGACTTTGCCCTGCCGCAGCCGCTGTACGCCCGGGACGGCACCGTGTTTTTGCAGCAGCTGCCCGCCGCTTTGCCCGCTGCGCTGCGGGCGGTGCACACGCCTTTACAGGACTGGCTGGAACAGAACCCCGAGGACCCCGCCCACGCGCAGCTGCTGGAGTTATACTTTGCCTTGCAGGATATCGCCCGCGCGGCTGACCGGTACGACAGCCACTTTGTCACCCAGCTCACCGCCCGGGGCAGCGAGTTGGAACTGCACCTGCTCTGCTTAGACCCCGCGCCCTTTGTGGACGCCAGTCTGGCGGCAGGGCGCAGCGCGGCGCTGTTCAGTGCCACCTTGACCCCGCCCGTCTTTTACCGCAATGTGCTGGGCTGTACCGATGCCCGGGCGGTGGCGCTGCCAAGCCCTTTTCCACAGGAAAATCTGGGACTGTTCTGTCTGCCGGGCATCTCCACCCGCTACCGCCAGCGGGAAGCCAGTGTGCCCGCCGTAGCGGATGCGCTGGCGGCGCTGGCGCGGGGTAAAACTGGCAACTATCTGGCGTTTTTCCCCAGCTACGCCTATTTGCAGCAGGTGTACGAGGCCTTTGCCGCCCGCTGGCCGGATATTCCCACCCTTGTGCAGCAGCGCAGCTTGGACGATGCCGGGCGCGCGGAGTTTCTGGCACAGTTCGTGCCCCACCCCGCGGAGACGCTGCTGGGCTTTGCCGTGATGGGCGGCATCTTCGGCGAGGGCGTAGACCTTGTGGGCGACCGGCTCATCGGCTGCGCCATCGTGGGCGTGGGTCTGCCGCAGGTGAACCCCCGACAGGAGATGCTGCGTCGCTATTACGAGGAGCAGTCCGGCTGCGGCTTCGACTACGCCTACCGCTACCCGGGCATGAACAAGGTGCTGCAAGCCGCCGGGCGGGTGGTGCGTACCCCGCAGGACAAGGGCGTGGTGCTGCTTTTGGATGACCGCTTTGCGCAGCCCGACACCGCCCGCCTGTTCCCGCCGCACTGGCAGCACATCCAATATCTGCCCGGCACCGCCGCGCTGGAAACGGCGCTGAAAGGGTTCTGGGGTTAGCAGGTTCGCCCTCTCAGGCGCTCCCGCGCCAGATTTCCCTTTTTGTCACCTACGGTGACATCTTCCCCCGGAGCGGGGGAAGTCTTTCCTCAAGGGGGGAGCCAAGTTTTTAGGTTCGTTGCTGAAGGATACTGTTTTTTTGCCGCATCAATATTCAATGCCCTTCCGTGCGGCGATGCCCTTCTGGTAGGGGTGGCGGCGGCAGCACATCTCGGTAAGGTAATCTGCGGCGTCCAGCATCCACCCGGGGGCGGCGTGGGCGGTCAGGACGCACTCCTGCCCGGCGGGGCGGTGCAGCACCGCCTGCTGCAATAGTTCCTTATCCACCATGTCCAGCTCCCACGCGCTTCCGGCTTCGTCCAGCACCAATAAGTCACAGGGCTGCGCCAGCGCCGCCGCAAGGTTTTTGTTCTGCAAGGCGCGGGTAGCGGCCTTTTCGGCTTCGTTCATCTGAAAGACGAATTTCTGCCCGGCCTTGCCCCGGTAGACGACCGCGCCCAGCTGTTCCAGCAGCGGGATCTCTCCGCTCTGCCCGCCCTTTAAAAACTGCACGATGACCACACGCTTTCCGCTGCCCAGTGCCCGCAATGCAAGCCCCATGGCGGCTGTGGTCTTACCCTTGCCATCGCCGTAATACAGATGCAAAAGTCCTAAGCCTTCCATCGTCCTTCTCCTTTTTGCAGCAAAAGGCACCCGCAGCCCTGCACTTGGCAGAACGGCTGCGGGTGTCTTCTCATTTATAGTTTGTTTTTACTGGTACAGCGGGAACTCCCGGGTCAGGCGCAGGACGCGCTCGCCGATCTCGTCCTTCTTTTCCTCATAGTGCCAGATGCAGTCTGCGATGCAGTCCGCGATCACCTGCATCTCGGCTGCGCCCATGCCGCGGGTGGTGACAGCCGGGGTGCCCAGACGCACGCCGGAGGTCACAAAGGGGCTGCGGGTCTCGCCGGGGACGGTGTTCTTGTTGGCGGTGATGTGCACGCTGTCCAAGCGCTGCTCCAGGTCCTTGCCGGTGCACTCCTCGTCCCGCAGGTCAATGAGCATCAGGTGGTTGTCCGTGCCGCCGGATACCAGCTTGACCCCGCGCTGCTGCAAAGCAGCCGCCAGCGCCTGTGCATTTTCCACGATCTTGCGGGCGTATTCCTTGAACTCCGGCTTCAGTGCCTCGCCAAAGCAGACGGCCTTGGCCGCAATAACGTGCTCCAGCGGGCCGCCCTGCGTGCCGGGGAACACGGCCGAGTTGATGCGCTTGGCAAGGATGGGGTTGTTGGTCAGGATCAGACCGCCGCGGGGTCCGCGCAGGGTCTTGTGGGTGGTGGTGGTCACCACGTCGGCGTAGGGCACGGGGCTCTGGTGCTGACCGCCCGCCACCAAACCGGCAATGTGCGCCATATCCACCATCAGGTAGGCGCCGTAGCCGTGGGCGATCTCGGCCAGCTTTTCAAAGTCGATGGCGCGGGGGTAGGCGGAAGCGCCCGCCACCAGCATCTTGGGGCGCACCTTGCGCACCTGCTTTTCCAGCTCGGCGTAGTCGATGACGCCGTCTGCGCCGACACCGTAGGAGATGAAGTGGTAGTTTTTACCGGACATATTCACCGGGGAACCATGGGTCAGGTGACCGCCCTGCGAAAGGTCCATGCCCATGACGGTATCGCCCAGCTCCAGCAGGGCAAAATACACGGCAAGGTTGGCCTGTGCGCCGGAATGGGGCTGGACGTTGGCGTACTTTGCCCCGAACAGCTGGCAGGCGCGCTGGATGGCAATATTCTCCACCTCGTCCACATAGACGCAGCCGCCGTAGTAGCGCTTGCCGGGCAGACCCTCGGCGTACTTATTGGTCAGCACGCTGCCCATGGCTGCCATCACGGCGGGCGAAACGATATTCTCGCTGGCGATCAGCTCAATATTCTCGCGCTGCCGGGTCAGTTCCCGCTCCATGGCTGCGCCCAGTTCCGGGTCGGCGGCATTGACCATGCCGATGGTGTCCATCATATCCTTGTACATTTTACTTGCCCCTCTCCACAAAATGTTGTAGGTTCTCGCAGCGCAGCGCCCGCACGGCGCTTGTTGCTATAAGATAATCATAGCAGAAAGCGGCGGCGGCTTCAATCCTCTTTTCGCCAAAAGGCTTGCTTTTTTTGTCTGAAGTGTTTATTATGTTTGTATAAAAATGCGCTGTCGATTTTGTATATTTTTCAAGTATCCTCCCCCACAGGTGAAGCGAGGTGTTTTGTATGACCATTGCTGAGGAAAAACAGGCGCAGCGTGCCGCAGGCCGTGCTGCCCGCAAAGCGCTGGATGCACCGCAGCGCGCCGCCGCCAACGCGGCGCTGTGCCGCCGAGTGCTGGAGCTGGACGCCTACCGCGCCGCCCATACCCTTTTGCTCTACGCAGCCTTTGGGGGCGAAGCCGACCTTGCCGCCGTGGCTGCCGAAGCCGCCCGGCAGGGCAAGACGGTAGCCTACCCGGTGTGCGGCGAGGGCTTTTCCCTTACTGCTGCCGTGCCGGGCGCGGACGGCTGGGCGGTGGGACAGTACGGCATCCGCACGCCGGTGCCGGAGCGCTCTGCCCTTTTGCAGCCGGAGCAGCTGGATCTGGTGCTGGTGCCCTGCACCGCCTTTGACGCAGACTGCTACCGGGTGGGCATGGGCAAGGGCTACTACGACCGCTACCTGCCCCGCTGCACCCGGGCGGTAAAGATCGGCATTGCATTGGAAGTTCAGCGCGTCCCCCGCGCCGCCGTGGACGCCCACGACCAGCGGCTGGACGCCTTTGTAACAGAGAGGGGTATCTACACATGGAAATGAACGATTTGAGCTGCGCGCAGTTTCTGGCACAGCTTGCCAGCAAAGCGCCCACGCCGGGCGGCGGCGGCACAGCCGCGCTGGTAGGCGCTGCCGGTGTGGCGCTGGGCAACATGGTGGGCTGCCTGACCACCGGCAAAAAAAAGTACGCCGCCGTGGAAGCGGATATTCAGGCACTGAACGCCCGGGCCGAAGCCCTGCGGCTGGAGCTGGAAGCACTGGTGCAGGCCGATGCCGATGCCTTTGCGCCGCTGGCTGCGGCCTACGGTCTGCCCAAGGACACCCCGGAGCAGGCCGCGCACAAGGCTTCTGTGCTGGAAGCCGCGCTGGACGGTGCAAGCGCCGTGCCGCTACAAATTATGGAAAAGTGCGCCGAGGGCATCGCGCTGGCGGGGCAGTACGCCGCCAAGGGCAGCGTGCTGGCGGTATCGGATGCGGGCTGTGCCGCCGTGCTGTGTAAGGCGGCATTGCAGGCCGCAAGCCTGAATGTGTTCATCAATACAAAGCTGATGGCAGACCGCACCCGTGCCGCTGCGCTGGACGCCCGGGCAGACGCATTGCTGGCAGAGTTTGTGCCCCGGGCAGACGAAATATTCAGCGCCGTCAGCGGGAAACTCCGCAATAAATAATATCATAAATGAGGGAAAGTATATGGCAATGATTTTAAAGGGCGCGCCGGTGGTAGCCGCCATGAACGAGCGCAACGCGGCACTCTGCGAACAGCTGAAAGCCAAGGGCATCACCCCCACGCTGGCTGTGGTGCGTGTGGGTGAGCGGGAGGACGACCTCTCCTACGAGCGGGGCGTGATGACCCGCTGCGGCAAGGTGGGCGTTGCCGTCAAGCAGTTCATGCTGCCCGCCGATGCCACGCAGGAGCAGCTGCTCCGGGTTCTGGACGAGGTGAACACCGACGACGGCATCCACGGCTGTCTTTTGTTCCGTCCCCTGCCCAAGCAGTTCGATGACCGCACCGTCCGCGCCGCCCTGCGCCCGGAAAAGGACATCGACGGCATCACGGACGGTTCGCTGGCCGGGGTGTTCACGAACACCGATTTAGGCTATGCTCCCTGCACCGCGCAGGCGTGCATGGAGATTTTGAAGTATTACAACGTCCCTCTTTCCGGCAAGCGTGCCGTGGTGGTGGGCCGCAGCCTTGTGGTGGGCAAGCCCGCCGCCATGATGCTGGACCGGGAAAACGCCACCGTGACCCTGTGCAACTCCCGCACCCAGAACCTGCCGGAAGTGTGCCGGCAGGCGGACATTGTGGTGGTAGCCATGGGCAAAATGGCCGCTGTGGGCGCGGACTGCCTGCGGGCAGGCCAGACGGTCGTGGATGTGGGCATCCATGTGAACGAGGAGGGCAAGCTCTGCGGTGACGTGCAGTTTGCCGCCGCAGAGCCGGTGGTGGACGCCATCACCCCCGTGCCCGGCGGCGTAGGCACCGTGACCACCTCGGTGCTGGTAGGCCATGTGGTGCAGGCGGCGTGCAAAAAGGCCGGAGTGTAAAACTTCCCCAGTCTCGACTATCGGATAGAAAACAACGGGGCTGTTGCAAAATAGCCCCAACGAAAAGAGGAATGGTATGATTTTGCTTAACCAGATCATAAGTGCAGTTTTACAGCTTTTGATTTTTCTAAGTATTCCTTTTG
>CAKTCK010000037.1 GCA_934539245.1 uncultured Faecalibacterium sp. | reverse complement strand
TCGATGGTGTAGGTGGCCTCGGCACCGGCAAACTTTTCCTTGTCGGTCTTGCGGCCCTTCACCACGGGGATGGCCAGATCCTGCTCGCAGGTGTCTGCGTAGCAGTTCAGCTGCTGCTGGGTCTCAGCCTCGGCCTCGGCAGCGGTCTCGTGGATGGTGTGGCCCTCCTGCCACCAGAACTCGCGGCTGCGCAGGAAGGGACGGGTGGTCTTTTCCCAGCGCACCACGCTGCACCACTGGTTGTACTTCATGGGAAGCTCGCGGTAGCTGTGCAGTACGCGGGACCAGTGGTCGCAGAACATGGTCTCGCTGGTGGGACGCACCGCCAGACGCTCTTCCAGCTTGTCGGAGCCGCCCATCGTGACCCACGCCACCTCCGGCGCGAAGCCATTGACGAGTTCGCCTTCCTTCTGCAGCAGGCTTTCCGGGATCAGCACCGGCATAGCCACGTTCTCATGGCCGGTAGCCTTGAACCGGGTGTCCAGATCCTTCTGGATCAGCTCCCAGATGGCCTGACCATAGGGGCGCAGGATGATAAAGCCCTTCACACTGGAATACTCCACCAGCTCTGCCTTCACGCAGATATCGGTGTACCACTGTGCAAAGTTTTCTTCCTGACTGGTGATCGCCTGCACGAGCTTCTTGTTGTCTTTTGCCATTTTGTTATATCCTCCCAAGGCCGTGCGCCAAACGCTGTGCGTTCCGCACGAACCATAATAAAGCCCCGCCTGCCTGCACGGCCGTGTGCCGCACTGCAAAGGCGGGGCTTTTGCCTAAAAGAATCAGTTCTGCGCGTGGCTGTCCACAAAGTTTACCACATCGCCTACGGTGCGCAGGGACTCGATGGCGTCGTCCGGCACCTCGATGCCAAACTCGTCCTCCAGCGTCATCACCATATCCACGATATCCAGACTGTCAGCCTCGAAATCGCTCATGATATCGCTTTCCAGCGTGATCTTTGCCGGGTCAACGTCCAGCTGCTCAGCCAGCAATGCACGGATTTTTTCAAAAGTATCCATTCCTGTGGTCTCCTTTTTGCAGTTGTATTGCATACGCGTACAGCCCGCCATGCCCCGGAAAAGCTTCCGGTATCCGGCACAGCCTTGCCTGCTGTACAAAGCGCTCTCTTTCTTTATATCCCATGCAGTGCGTATTGTCAAGCCCTGTTTTGCAGCAACTGAAGAAAATTGTCTGAAAGCTGCTTTTTCCCTTGACATCTCGCGCCGGTTTTTTTATCATTATAAAGTAATGAGTTTACAGGGACTGACCGGTCCCTTTTATAAGGAGCGATAAGCATGAAGCTTTCATTCACCAAAATGCAGGGCTGCGCCAACGATTATATCTATCTGGACTGCCGCACCTCCGGTGTGCCGGAGGAAATCGCGGCGCTTTCAGAGCGCTTGTCCCGGCGGCACTTTTCCATCGGCGCGGACGGCATTATCTGCATCTGCGCACCGGTCACAGCCGGGGCAGACGCCATGATGCGCATCTTCAATGCGGACGGCAGCGAGGGCAAGATGTGCGGCAACGGCATCCGCTGCGTGGCCGAGTGGCTGTACACCCACGGCACGGCAAAGCCGAAGCTTGCCATCAACACCCTCAGCGGCTTAAAGACCGTTGCCCGCATGGGCGAGGGGCTGTGGCAGGTGGAAATGGGCGCCTACACCGCCATGGCGGCGGCGCTGCCCGCCGTGAACATGGGCGAAGGACCGCTGGTGGACCTGCCCCTGGAGGTGGAAGAGAACCTGTGGCGGGTGACCTGCATCAGCGTGGGCAACCCCCACTGCGTGACCATCGTGCCGGATGTGGACAGCCTGAAGCTGGAGCAGATCGGCCCGGGTTTTGAACACCATGAAAACTTCCCGGAGCGCATCAACACCGAGTTTGTGCAGGTGGTGGACGCCACCCACCTGAAAATGCGTGTGTGGGAGCGCGGCAGCGGCGAGACATGGGCCTGCGGCACCGGCACCTGCGCCACCGTGGCAGCCATGACTGAGTTGGGCGTCTGCCCCGCCGGGGAGGACGTCCATGTGCAGCTGCGCGGCGGCGAGCTGACCATCCGGGTACTGCCCGGCAAGCAGCTGCTGATGACCGGCGCTGCCGAGACCGTGTGCGAGGGCACGACCGAAGTTTAAAACGACCCTTTGAAAAGCTCCCCCCTCGGGGGAGCTGGCATCGAGCAGATGCGAGATGTCTGAGAGGGTTCCACAATATAGAAGCGAGGGAAAGTATCATGAAGATGAACAAGCATTACAACGAGTTGAAAGCCAGCTATCTGTTCGTGGACATTGCCCACAAGGTTGCTGCGTATCAGGAAGCACACCCGGAAAAGGAGATCATCCGTCTGGGCATCGGCGATGTGACCCAGCCGCTGGCAAAGTGTGTGGTGCAGGCCATGCGCGACGCCGCCGAGGAGATGGGCACCAAAGAGGGCTTCCACGGCTACGGCCCGGAGCAGGGCTATCCCTTCCTCAAGCAGGCCATTCAGGGTTACTACGCCGGCCGCGGCACACAGCTTGCCGAGGACGAGATCTTTATCTCGGACGGCGCCAAGAGCGACCTTGCAAACCTGCTGGGGCTGTTCGATGTGGACAACACCGTGCTGGTTCCGGACCCCGTGTACCCCACCTATGTGGACGATAACGTCACCGACGGCCGCAAGATCATTTACAGCCGCACCGGGCAGGAGAACGGCTTCCTTGGCATGCCGGACGAGAGCGTGAAGGCAGACATCATCTATATTTGCAGCCCCAACAACCCCACCGGCGCTGCCTACACCCGCGCACAGCTGAAGGCATGGGTGGATTACGCCCGCAAGAACGATGCCATCATCCTGTACGATGCCGCCTACGAGTGCTTTATCTCGGACGGTGAGCTGGCCCGCAGTATCTTTGAGATCGAGGGTGCACGCCAGTGCGCTGTGGAGATCTGCTCCTTTTCCAAGATCGCAGGCTTTACCGGCACCCGCTGCGGCTACACCGTAGTGCCCAAGGAGCTGGAGCGCGAGGGCATGAGCATCAACAAGCTCTGGCTGCGTCGTCAGACCACTAAGTTCAATGGTGTGCCCTACGTGGTGCAGCGTGCCGCTGCCGCTGTGTTCACCGAGAGCGGCATGGCCGAGATCCAGTCCAATCTGGACTACTACCGCCGCAACGCAAAGGTGATTGCCGATGCACTGGACGAGTGCGGTGTGTGGTACTGCGGCGGCAAGAACAGCCCCTACATCTGGCTGCGCTGCCCCGGCAACATGAAGAGCTGGGAATTCTTTGACTGGCTGCTGGAAAACTGCGGCGTGGTAGGCACCCCCGGCGTGGGCTTCGGCGAGTGCGGCGAGGGCTATTTCCGCCTGACCGCCTTCGGCGATGCTGAAAAGACCAAGCTTGCCGCCGAGCGCATCAAGACCGCCATCAAGGCACTGTAAAAACTGCGATGGCTTGACAAAAGCAGATTTATAGCGTATACTGAAAATACAAAAGGCGCTGCCCTGCAAATGGCTAGCTCCTTACCTGATTAGTCAGAAAAAAGTGACCGCACAAGTTGCTAGCTGGGGCGGCCACTTTTTCTTTTTGTCATCACTGTGCGAAACAGTCCATGTGATCTGAAATGTGACATAAAAGCAGTGTTTTTACAAGAAAAATCCCGTCAGAAATTTCTGGCGGGATTTTTCTTGTTGCATCCTCTTGACAAATCCGTGTCTACTGTATATACTGTACATATACAGATGAAACGAAAGCGTCAAAGGAGCAGCCGATGGAATTGTTTATCAACAACAAAAGCGGCGCGCCCATCTATGACCAGATCTACAACCAGATCAAGCAGCAGATCATCAGCGGGGCTTTGCAGCCGGACGAGGCCATGCCCTCCATCCGGGGGCTGGCGCGGGATCTGCGCATCAGCGTCATTACCACCAAGCGCGCCTACGATGAACTGGAAAAAGAGGGCTTTCTTTACGCAGTACCGGCAAAGGGCTTTTTTGTAGCCCCTAAAAACACCGAGCTGCTGCGGGAAGAAAACCTGAAAAAAATTGAAGCGCATCTTACCGAGGCTGTCCGCCTGTCCGCATCCTGCGGGCTGAGCAGGGAAGAGCTGGGGGAGATGCTGGAACTGCTGTGGGAGGACTGAATATGAACGCACTGGAATTGCAGGGGCTTACAAAGCACTATAAGGACTTTACCCTTGGGCCGCTGGATCTGACCCTGCCCGGCGGAACCATCTGCGGCCTGATCGGTGAAAACGGAGCAGGCAAAAGCACCACCATCCGGCTGATCTTGGACATGGTGCAGCGGGACGGCGGCACCGTGACCATCCTTGGCAGGGACAGCCGCACCGCTTCCGTTCGCACCAAAGAGGAGATTGGCGTGGTGCTGGGCAGCGAGGGTATTCCCCTGTGCCTGAACGCGGTGCAGGCGGGCAAGGTGATGGCGGGCATCTACCACAATTGGGATGCTCCCGCCTATGCGGAGCTGTGCCGGAAGTTCGGTCTGCCGGACAAAAAGCAGTACAAGGACTACTCCACCGGCATGAAGATGAAGCTGTGCATCGCCGTGGCACTGGCGCACCACCCGAAGCTGCTGCTTTTGGACGAAGCCACCAACGGGCTGGACCCGGTGGTGCGGGACGAGGTGACCGACCTGCTGCTGGACTTTGCCCGGGACGAAAACCACTCCATCCTCATCTCCTCCCACATCGTCAGCGACTTGGAAAAGCTGTGCGATATCATCGCCTTCCTGCACAAGGGCAGGTTGCTGCTCTGTGAGGAAAAGGACGCCCTGCGGGAGGAATACGCCCTGTGGCACGGCACGGCGGCACAGCTGGCGGCACTGGATACGCAGGTGTACGGCAAGCGGGTCAGCCCCTACAGTGCCGAGGCGCTTGTGCGCCGGGATGCAATGCCCGCCGGGACAGAACTTGCCCCGGTAAGCATTGAGGAACTGTTTGTGCTGATGGTGAAAGGGGAGAACGTACAATGAAAGGTCTGCTATTAAAGGATGCCTATCAGATGTGGTGCTATACCAGATGGATCATTCTGGTGTCGATTGCTATGATGCTGATGGGAACGTTTTCCATGAAGGAAGGGTCTAATTTCTTTATGCTGTATGGCGGGCTTTTGCTGGGAATGTCGCCCATGTCCTTACTGGCTTACGACCAGAACAGCCGGTTCAGCGCTTACAGCGCCGCCCTGCCGGTGACAAAAGGACAGATCGTGGGCGGCAAATACCTCATCGGTCTGTGCGGTATGGCGCTGGCAGAGCTGCTGAGCATGGCAGCGCTGGCGGGAGCACAGCTGCTCTGGGGTACGGTGACGGTGCAGATCACCGTGGCGACCCTGCTTCAGGTTGCTATGCTGACTTTGCTGGGCAACATCATCCTGCTGCCCCTGACCTACCGCTTTGGCTACGAGAAGGCAAAGTATGTGTACTACCTGAGCATTGGCATGCTGGGAAGCTTGATGGGCATTGCGGTGTCCTCCGATGGAACCCTGCTGAACAGCATTCTGCCTGCCCATGGCTCGCTGCTGGTGCTGGTCGTCGTGCTGGCGGCGGCGCTGGCGCTGTATGCTGTCTCATGGCGGCTGTCCGTTGCATGGTACGGAAAGGCAGAGCAGTAAGATGAAGAAAAGTCAAATCGCGGGCATCCTGTTCGGTGTTGCTATGGGCGTTTTGTTCAGCGTGTCGATGGGAACAGTGGGTTTTGCGCTGGGTGCCAGCTTTGCAAGTCTGGGCATGGTGATGTTCAAAGGGTTGGATGACCCGAAGGATAAAAAGTAAGATGTAAATACAGCGCCGCCCCTGCCGGAAAAGCTTCTCCGGCAGGGGCGGCGCTGTATTATTTTTCGGGCTTTTCGGCGTTTTTCTGCGCGGCTTCCAGCTCGTCCACCCGCTTTTGCAGGGCGGTGATTTTATCGTCCATTTTCAGGAAGGTCCAGACCAGAACGGCCAGCACCAGCGCGGGAGGAACGACCATCCACAGGGACTGCTGACACCAGAGCAGCAGTGAATAGCCGCCGAACACGGTAAAGAGAAACACGGCAAACAGGCTTGCAGCCAGTACGGCGAAAAATCCCATACAGAAAGTCTCCTTTCGGTTATTCTTCCGTTTCTTCCTCGTCCGGGTCCAGCTCGATGCTGAACACGGCTTTTTTCAGCTTGCCGCAGCCCTGCGCCTTCAGGCCAGATTTATACGGCTCCCCGGCCAGATACAGGGCAAAACGTCCCTCGCACAGCATTCCGGCAATACTGGTACCGGCAGTGCCTACGGTAGTGTCGGCGGCTTCATCGGTGGGCTTGGTGGGGGTCAGCTCTGCCAGACTTACCTCAAACAGTTCGCTGCCGTCGAGGTCGGTCTCCAGCGTGATGTGGTTGTCGTGGCGCTGGAACAGTGCCTTGTCGGAGGTCTGGGGCGTGACGGTGCTCACGGTGACCACCGCCTTGTCCCCATCAATGCGGGTGCGCCCGGCGGGCAGGGTGGTGATATCCCGTGCCATAATGTACTCAATAACGGTGTCCAGATTGTCGCTTACGCCCAGATAGTTGGGCAGGTTGTTTAGGGTATCGTAGATCATGGAAAAGTCCTCCGTTTGTATCGTTTTGGTTACCTGTATGGTATCACAGGTCCGGGGCAGATGCAATATCTGCGGGAGAGGGACTTGTGCGCGTTCCCTTGTGCAAAAAATGCAAACAGATGTCATATCCTGCCGATTGACACAGCAAATCGGCTGGCACTATACTTATAATAAAAAAGCAAGAATATATCACAGACTGGCGCGGCATTCTTGTCGCGCCGTTTTGGTTTGTGGTATACTGAAAAAAAGCAGGTGGAGGAGGATTTTTTATGTATCGTCTGATCATTGCGGATGACGAGGAAAGCATTCGCAACGGCATTGCACATAGTCTTCCATGGCGGGAATGGGGCTATGAAGTCTGCGCGTTGTGTTCCGATGGGCAGGAAGTGCTGGAACAGCTGAAGCTCGTTCATCCCGATGTTGTGCTTTCGGACATCCGAATGCCCGGAATGGATGGCGTAGAGCTTATGCAGCGGCTGAGCAGCGCTTACCCTGACGTAAAGATCGTGATCCTGAGCGGTTACAGCGATTTCGAGTATCTGAATATGTCCATCAAAAATCATGTGGCGGAATATTTGTTAAAGCCGACGGATTTTGAAGATTTTGAGGAGACCTTCCTGCGTTTGAAAAATACATTGGACAAGGAACGCCTGCAAACGGCGCGCGTCAGCGAGAGCGTTCAGCGGCATTTTCAGCTCTGGCTGACCTCTTTGCTGGAAGGCACCGCGTTTCCGCAAGAAAGCGAACGCTTTCTTCCAATGCTTGCTGCGCAGGGAATCGACACGGATAACCTTGTCGTAGCCGCTTTTACGCTGGACGGACACGGCGGAGACGAAAAAACAGATCTGCTGGAACTGTGGCGGAGCATCTGGAAACTCAGCAGTCAGCTCCCTGCCGGGCGGCTGCACCAACTGCCCTTTTTGTTTGGCGGTGAACGGCTGCTCATTTTATACAGCAGCGAATCCGAAATCCAGATGGATGATGTGACGGCGCAGATCCGGCAACTGCAGGAGGCGGTGCGCACGCAGCTCCATGCTGCATTATCCGCCGGTATCAGCAGCCTTTGCACCGAATTAGAGATGCTGCCGCAGGCTTACGAGCAGGCCAATTGCTGCGCAAAGCAGAGCGCTTTTTCCGGGACGGAAAGTGTCTTTCATTTCCAGCAGATCCAAAACGCGCAGCCCAAAGTTCCCCTCTATTTTGACACAGAAAAAATTGAAAAATCCCTATTGGCACAGGATTACGACACGCTGCGCACCGAGATCGACCGGGTGCTTTTGCTGCCGGGCACGGCACAGCTGGACTACCAGACCGTAGACCTCCTGTGCCTGTCGCTGCTGTTCCATGTTTCGCTGTGGAGCCTGCGCTACGGCGTACAGATGGAGGAAGTTCTGCGGACGCTGGGGGCGCACTACACCGACATTCATCAGTGCGACTCCCTGACCAGCAAACGGGATTTCGTGCTGGCGTGTCTCTTTGCCTGCCAGCAGGCACTTGCCCACCGCCGCAACCATGGCCGCACCGTCAACAGCGTTGCGCAGCGCGTCCGGGAATATGTGGACAGCGAATACGCTTCCCACATGATCTCGCTGGAAAGCGTGGCGGCAAGCGTCCATAAAACGCCGGCTTACATTTCCCGTGTGTTCAAGAACGAACTTGGCTGCAATTTTTCCGATTATCTGACCGAAAAGCGAATGCGCCGCGCAGCAGAGCTGCTGAAAGAACCCGATGGCAAAGTGTATCTCATTGCCCAGCAGTGCGGTTATGCGGACACCTCCAACTTTATCCGGGTCTTTAAGAAATATTACGGTATCAGTCCGGTGGAATACCGTGCAGCACAGGGAGGTGCCGAATGAAAAGCGGACACCTGACCCTGCGCAAAAAGATGCTTTTAGCCTTGCTGGCTTCTTTTTTGCCGATGCTGCTTGCGATCACGCTGCTGTTTGACCGGTCGATCCGGGTGCAGCATAGGGCGCACGTTCAAGCCATCAGCTATACGGCACAGGACATCAGCAAAACGCTGGATCGGTTTACCGAGGGCGTATACAGTGTTTCCGATGCCTTTTCCACCGATGAGCGTCTGCTGGAGATCTTGGACCGCAGTTACAGCGATAATCCGAATGCAAAAAAATACGCCATCACCTACACGAACGGCGCACTGTTCGAGAGTTATTCCCGGCTGGTAAAGCAGAAAAAGATCGATGCCATCTATGTGGTCAACCGCCACGATGTTCTGGACTTTCTGGACCCGAACCAGACCACAACACTGCTCATCAAAAACTTTGAAGCACTGGGAATGGACGATGCGCAGAAATTCGGAAAGTTCTACTTTTACCCTTTACAGGAGAATTTTCTCCGCACAGAGCGGTACGGTGAAGTGCGGCGGGATCAGGTGGTTCTGGGAAGCCGCCGGGTGTATTCGGCACTGAAAAGTGGATATCCCTATATCCATGTCTTTGCCATTGAGGAAAAGACCCTATACGACCTGTATGAATTGCAGGCCAAGCGCATTGGTGCCGAGGTGTATATCCTGACACAGGACGGCAAGCTGATCTCCTCTACCAACGAGGAGGCTGTTGCGTCCGGCTGTATACCGGAAGGCATTGCCGCCGCTCTGGCAGAGCATCCGGGCGAAAACGGCACGCTCCGCATCGGTGAAAGCACTTATGATGTAGCATTTGCCAAAGGGGACTCGACCCCGTGGACAACGGTGCTTCTGGCTCCGACCAAAAGCCTGACCTCCGCAACCTCGGAGCTGTATCTCCAGACGATCCTCGTTCTGGCGGTCTGCGGCGGGGTGTTTGCGCTGCTGATCCTATACTTCTACTGGCGGTTCATGATACCGATGACCCAGCTGGAGGAAGCCATGCGGAACGCAGACGCCGGGGATCTGCACTCCTACGCAAAGCCGCAGGGACCGGAGGAGGTCTCGCGGATGATGACCACCTACAATTCCATGCTGGACAGCATCCGGGTAGGGCTGGACCAGCAGGTGCAGATGGAACGCCGGAAGCAGGAGCTGGAAATGCAGGTCCTGATGAGCCAGATCAATCCGCATTTTCTCTATAATACGCTGGAAACCATCGTCTGGAAGGCCAGCGAAGCCGGACGGCCGGATATCAGCAAGATGGCATCCAGTCTGGGTAAATTGTACCGGCTGAGCATTTCGGGCGGGCTGTTTGTGCCGCTCCGGCAGGAGCTGGAGCACGTCCAGATGTACATGAATATCCAGCGCATCCGCTACGGAAGCAAGATCGATTATGAGGTCCGGCTCCACGGCTGCGACGCCGCAAGCGTGGAAGTGCTCAAGCTGATCCTTCAGCCGGTGGTGGAGAACAGCATCCTCTACGGCATGGAAGGGCTGGAACGCGTTCTGCGCATCCGGGTGGCTGCGTACCACCGGGGGGACGAGCTGGTGCTGACGGTCACGGATAACGGCATCGGCATGGACGAGGCTGCACTGGAAAATCTGCGGCATCAGATCGTACACGGCCGCAAGCCTTCGGCAGAAAAGAACCGTCGCAGCACCGGCATCGGTCTGCACAACATCGAAGCCCGCCTGCGGCTGTACGCAGGTGCATCCGATCATGTCACAGTGCAGAGCCGTCCTGGTTTTGGCACACGGGTCCGCATTGAGCTGCCGTGGAAAACCATCTGAATCAAAAAACTGAGGGGTGCTGCTGACGGTTGCGGCATCCCTCAATTTGATATATCAGGATTTTTTGACATTCATTGTCTGTTTTTGATTTATGTCAAAAAATGCGGATAAAAGAGAAATTTTGCCTATTTTCACAAATTAGTCATACTGATATACTAAAGCCATCAAAGGCAAGGCGCTCCGTGCGAACCGCCTGCCGCACACGAAATTCTTGTAGAAGGAGAAATCATCATGTCAAGATCCATTTCCCGTCGTTCCTTCCTGAAAGCTGCCGGCGTGGGTGCTGCTGCGCTGGGTCTGGCCGCCTGCGGCGGCTCTTCCAGCAGCTCTACCGCAGCCAGCGCACCGGCTTCCTCCGCTGCCGCAAGCGCTGCATCCGGCTCCGGCAAGCCCTACGAGGGCGTCGTTCTGCACTATGCCGCCACCGATACCGAGGCAACCGGCAACGAGATGCAGGATATCGTAAAGATGGTCAAGGAAAAGACCGGCATCGACATCCAGTTCACCATCATCCCCAAGGCCGACACCGGTGAGGTCGACAAGCGTCTGGTCAGCCTGCAGGCAGGCGATGAGCTGGATATCATCTACGGCACCACCGCACAGCTGAAGGTGTTCTACGATGCAGGCGTCCTCTCTCCGCTGGACGAATATGCAGCAGCAGCCAGCTACGATGCACCGGCTGTTTTTGGCGGCAGCATCCCGTATTACGACGATGGCCGGATGTACGGCCTGCCCGCTTTCAACGATGTATGGTGCACCTTCGTCAACACCAAGGTCTTTGAGAATGCCGGTGTGGAGGTTCCCTCCGCAGAGGGCTGGACTTGGGAAAAGTACGTTGAGACAGCCAAAAAGCTGACCGATGTCAACAACGAGATCTACGGTTCCCTGATGCTGGACTACGACTGCTACAATTATATGTACGCATTGCAGAAGGGCGCAGAGCACTACAAGGCAGACGGCACCTCCAACTACGATGATCCGCTGTTTGCCGAGAGCGTCAAGTTCTTCTATGGTCTGGGCAACGAGGAGAAGATCCAGCCCGACATCACCACCTACAAGGCTGGCGTGTATCCGTGGAACGCCTTCCACTCCACCGGCAAGGCGGATGCCAACGGCAAGTACGATAAGGCACAGTTCGGTATGTTCCTCTGCGGCGGCTGGGCAGCCTCCATGCTCCCCAACACCGAGAAGTATCCCCGCGACTGGAAGTGCGCCATCCTGCCCTTCCCGTACCCGGAGGGAGAGCAGCCCTCTACCCTGACCGTTTCCGGCTGCTACGCAGTGCCTGTCACCTCCAAGAACCCGGAGGCCGCATTCGAGGCTGTGCGCTGCATCGCAGAGAACCAGTACGCTCTGGGCTATGGCCGCGTTCCCGCCCGTATCGACCTGAGCGATGCTGACATCACCGATTACATCGAGAACGGCATGGTGCCCACCTACAAGGCTACCGATGATATCCCTGCCGAGCAGTTCAAGGCTGCATGGTTCGACGCTGACCGCAAGGTTCTGTCCGAAAAGGTCGTTGGCACGGCAGATACCACCATCAGCCAGATCTGGACTTCTGAGGCTCCGCTGTACGGCATGGGCCAGCAGGATCTGGATACCACGATGAAGAATATCTATAGCCGCTCCAACGAGGCCATCAAGGAAGCTGAGCTGTACTAAATTCGTTTTTTCTCTTTCATTTTCATCTTCATATTCCCTATCCCGAATGCCGCCGCCTGACCGCGGCGGCATTTTTTGACCCTAAAAGGAGGGCTTCTTATGGTCAAGGCAAAGAAAAAGCTTTCACTGGCAGAAAAGAAAGAAGCGGCGCAGGGCTATTTGTTCGTTACGCCATATCTGATCGCATTCACGATCTTCACCGGCATTCCGTTCATTTCCGCCTTTGTGCTGTCCTTTATGAACGTCAAGTTCATCACGAAGCTCGACAGTGCCAAGTTTGTTGGTCTGAAAAACTTCATCCGCTTCTTTTCCAGCAAAGAGGCCATGGCAGCCTTGGGACGCTCTGCCATTTATACCCTGATCTACGTCCCGGTCATTATGATCCTCAGCTTTGTGCTGGCCTATCTGCTGAACAAAGGCGTTTTCTGGGCAAAGGGCATCCGCTCCATGTTCTTTTTGCCGTACATTTCCAACATGGTCGCAGTTTCCGTTGTTTTCCAGCTGCTGCTTGGCCCCCGCGGCCCGTTCTATCTGCTGCAAAAATTTTTCGGCTCGGAGAATCCCCTTCTGCCATTGCTCAACCAGAAATGGGCACTGCCCGCCGTCGTATTGATCGCGGTCTGGAAGGGCATCGGTCTGAACTTTCTGACCTATCTGGGTGCATTGCAGAACGTGGATAAATCGCAGGTAGAAGCCGCCGAGATCGATGGCGCAAACAAGTGGCAGCAAATCAAGAACGTTGTCATTCCGGCAGTCGCACCCACCACCTTCTTTCTGACCATCAGCTCCATCATCACCAGTCTGCAGAACTTTACCGTCATCCAGTCCCTGACTGATGGCGGCCCCGGTCAGGCCACCACCGTCATGAGCATCAATATCGTCAACACCGCTTTTGTCAAGTACGAAACAAGTTACGCATCCGCACAGGCACTGGTCATGTTTGCCATCGTCATGGTCATTACGCTGATCCAGTGGCGCGGTCAGAAAAAGTGGGCAGACCAGTAAAGGAGGCACTTCCATGCGAACCAAGAAAAACGAAACCATCGTTAAAGTCATTCTCACAGCCATCACGCTTATTATGGGTCTGTGCTGCATCTATCCCTTCATTTTTATGATTTCCTCTTCCTTCAAGCCCAGCGGAGACGTTCTTTCCACCCCGCTCCAGATCATCCCCAAAAACTTTACCCTTACCAACTTCGAGACCCTGTTCCACAACGAATTCTACGATTTCTTCAAGTGGTTCGGCAACACGGTGGTCATGACCGGGCTGACCCTGATCCTCAAGTTCTTCATCATCACCATCACCGCCTACGGCTTTGCAAAGATCAAATTCCCCGGCCGTGATGCCATCTTCCTTGTGCTGCTGGCTGGTCTGATGATCCCCAGCGATATCATGATCATGCCCCGGTACATCATCTTCAAGCAGCTGCACATCCTGAATACCATGTGGGCGCTGATTTTGCCCGCTGCCGTAGACGTCTACTTTGTGTTCCTGCTGCGGCAGGCCTTCGTAGCGGTCCCCGATGCCCTGAGCGAAGCTGCCCGCATTGATGGCTGCAGCCACTTTACCATCTACCGCCGCATCATCCTGCCGCTGTGTATGCCGCAGGTGTCCACCATGCTGCTGTTCAGCTTTGTCTGGAGCTGGAACGACTACATGGGCCCGTATCTGTACATCTCCGATATCAACAAGCAGATGATCTCGGTTGGTATCAAGCTGTTTGCATCCGGTCTTGCACAGGATTACGGCGCACAGATGGCCGGTGCAACGCTGGTGCTTGTGCCCGTCATCATTGCGTTCTTCCTGTGCCAGAAATACTTTGTGGAGGGCATCACCGCAGGTGCCGTGAAGGGGTGATGCAGGATGGTTCAGGATCGAGAGCTTCTGCCGCAAAGCGGGCAGTTCTACAAGGCCAATCTTCATTGCCACACCGTTCTTTCCGATGGGCACTGGACGAAAGAGCAGGTCAAGGCTGAGTACCAAAAACGCGGTTATTCCATCGTTGCCTTTACCGACCATCGTCATTACGGCTGGCACCCGGAGCTGATGGATGCGCATTTTATCCCGCTGGCCGCCTACGAGGCCGATCTGAACGAGCCGTTCCCGGCATCGGGCAGCTTTGAGCGGGTGCGCACCTACCACCTGAATTTTTATGATACTGCGCCGCAGGCGCGCAGCGGCTTTGCCGCTTTGCAGCCGCCGCAGGTCTACGGCGATCTGGATGCACTGAACGCCTTTATCGCCCGGCAGAATGCAGACGGTTTCCTCTGCTGCTACAATCACCCCTACTGGTCGCTCCAATGCTATGACGACTACAAAGACCTGAAGGGTGTCTTTGCAATGGAGATCTACAACCACGGCTGTGAACTGGATGGTCTGTACGGCTACGCGCCCCAGTCCTATGACGAGATGCTTCGTGCTTCCGGTAAGGCGCTGTTCTGCGTTGCCACGGATGACAACCACGATACCTACGCCCCCGGCGACCCGCGCTGCGATTCCTTTGGCGGCTGGACGATGCTCAAACTGCCGGAGCTGCGCTATGAATCCGTAATCGCAGCGATGAAGAGCGGCGATTTCTACGCTTCCACCGGCCCGGAAATCCATGCACTGTATCTCAAGGATGGCGCACTGCATATACAATGCAGCCCGGTGGAAAAGATCTATATGGTAACACAGGGGCGGGGCTGCAAAATGGCGCTTGCCCCGGCGGGCGAGAACTGCCTGACCGAGGCCGTTTTCCCGCTGACCGGCGATGAGGGCTACATCCGGGTGGACTGCCGGGATGCTTCCGGTCATCACGCTTATTCCAACGCCTATCTCCTGTAAGAAAGGAAACCCGCTATGGATGCGCAAACTTCTTATTTTTGTGCCGCGCTGGACGCTGCCGCAGCGCAGGTAAAGGAAAACATCCCGGTATTCGGGAAGGAATTTCCGCTGCCCTGCACCCGGAACGGCGTATACTCCACCGACATCAACACCGACTGGACGCCCGGCTTTTATACCGGTATGTGCTGGCTTACCTACGAAGCCACCGGCGCGGATGTGTTCCGCATTGCCGCGTTGCAGCAGGTGGACAGCTTTGCTGCGCGTCTGGTCTGCAACGAAAATCTTGACCACCACGACCTTGGTTTTCTGTACACGCCGTCCTGCGTGGCGGGGTATCAGCTGACCGGCAGCACGGCGGCGCGGAATGCCGCACTGGAAGCCGCTGCCCGGCTGACGAAACGCTATCAGCCCATCGGACAGTTTTTGCAGGCGTGGGGGCAGATCAATGACCGGAAGGAATACCGGCTCATCATCGACTGTCTGCTGAACCTGCCGCTGCTGTGGTGGGCAGCAGAGCAGACCGGTGATCCCCGCTATGCCGAGATCGCGCGGGCGCACACAGCAACCGCTGCAAATGTTCTGTTCCGCCCGGATGGCTCTACCAGCCACACCTGCTATATGGACCCTGTGACCGGCAAACCGGTACGCGCCATGACGGCGCAAGGCTACCGTGCCGACAGCGCTTGGGCACGCGGGCAGGCATGGGGCATCCTTGGTATGGCGCTGGCCTACCGCTTCACCCATGAGTCAGCCTATCTGGAACAGTTCCGTGCCTGCGCTGCGTTCTTTTTGAAGCGTCTGCCGGAGGATCATGTTCCTTACTGGGATCTTATTTTCACCGAGGGCGATGAACCACGGGATTCCTCGGCGGCGGCCATTGCAGCCTGCGGCCTGTACGAAGCGCTGCCCTACCTGCCCGAAGCAGAACGCGACGCCGCACAGCAGGCCGCTGACCGCCTGCTGACTGCCCTGGTGGAGCATTGTGCAGCCCCCAAACGCCCCGGCGGGGGTGTGCTGCTGCACGGTGTATACTGCAAGGCCAGCCCTTACAATACCGTCACTGATTACGGTGTGGACGAAGCAAATCTCTGGGGCGATTATTTCTACATGGAAGCACTGACCCGCCGCACCCGGAACTGGAGGACGTATTGGGCATGAAACAAACGGTCTGCTCTCGCCTGCGCTCCGATGCACAGGGAAAGACCCTCTATCTTCTCAGCTGGCTGGCCTATGCGTCGGCTTATATAGGCCGCTACAATTACTCGGCCGTCATGGGTGCGATCACAGCCGAAAACAGCCTGAGTCTCAGCGCAGCCGGTGCGGTCTCGACCGGATACTTTATCTGCTACGCCGTGGGACAGATTGTATTCGGCCTGCTGAGCCAATCGGTTTCTCCCTATGCCATGATCCTGATCGGGCTGTGCGGTTCCGGCCTGTGCAACCTTGGCGCCGGAGCGTTTTCCACTTCCTTTATGGGGCTGCTCTGGGGCGCAAACGGTCTGTTTCAGGCCATGATCTGGCCGCCCATCGTCCGCCTGTTCGCCGAAAGTATGCCGCTGGAGCGTCAGAAGCGAGCCTGCGTTTCCATCAACAGTACCACCCCTGCCGGAACACTGGCAGCTTATGCGCTCAGTGCCGTGCTGCTGCAATTTTCCGACTGGCATCACGTGTTTTTCTCTTGCGGCGGGCTGCTTCTGGGCATGGCGGCGGTATTCTGGCTTGGAACCGCCCCGCTCCGCCGGGCAACGGCCTATGCTCCGCAGCCGGCATTCCAGAAGCAAAAAGGAACCGGGAACGGCCCCGCGGCACTGCTGGCAGCTGGGCTGGGTGCAATGCTGCTGCCGGTCCTCCTGCACGGCGGGCTGAAAGACGGTGTGACCAACTGGGTGCCCAGTATGATCCAGAGTAATTTCGGGATCAGCCCGGCATTTTCCGCAGCGGTTGCAATGGCGCTGCCCCTCGTCAACCTGTCGGGTGCTTATCTCTCTGGCTGGCTGAATGAGCACTGCACCCACAACGAGCTGAAAACCGCCGGCTTCCTGTTTGCGCTGGCGTCCGTCTGCCTTCTGGCGCTGCCATTGGCCATGCGTACCAGCCTGCTTCTGGCCATGCTGCTTCTGGCAATTACAACTGCCTCCATGCTGGGCGTGAATACCATGTTCATCAACGTCATCCCGGTCAAGGCGGGGCGGCACGGCGGCGCATCCATGCTGTCCGGTACGCTGAACGCCGTCACTTATCTCGGCGCAGCCGCAGCCACATGGGGGATCGGTGCTGCTGCCGAAGGCTTCGGCTGGAACGCCGTGTTCCTGCTCTGGCTTGTCATGGCAATGCTTGCTTTGCTGGTCAGCGCACTGCTGGCCGGGCGCTGGGCCGGATACCTCAAATCGAGCGAAGGAGGCGTTTCCTGATGGGTGTAATGCTTTGGACACAGGATGCTGCAGCCGTGGCCGCAGAGATCCAAACGCAATGCCCGGCTTCTGCCCGCAACGCAATTATGCGGGCAGAGGAGATCTGCCGCCGGGAATTTTTGTTCCGTGACCACTGGGAGATGGAGCCGACCCACAAGCCTGTCCGGTTTTCCGGTTCGGTGCAGTGGAATGCTGTTCCCTTTGGCGACCCAGAATGGACCTATGCGCTGAACCGCCACACCATCCTGCTCAATCTGGCAAAGGCGTGGTGCTTTACCGGCGAGGAGCGGTTCCGGACTGCGTTTGTGGAATTGCTGACCGACTGGCTTGACCGTGTACCCCACACGCCGAAAAGTGAACGCACCACATGGCGTGCACTGGAAGCTGGTCTACGGCCGGAAAACTGGCTGCGCGCCGCGGAATTGTTCGGCAATGCCCTGCCTGCGCCCTTGCTAGAGCGGATGAACGAAAGCCTTGCCGAACACGGTGCCTTTCTGGTGCGGGAGCACAAAGCCTTCCACAGGCTGAGCAACTGGGGTGCTATCCAATCCCACGGACTGTTTCTGATCGGTCTGTGGCTAAACCGAAAAGATTGGCAGACCCTCGCGCTGGAACGGCTGACGGAAAACCTGCGCAACGCTGTTCTCCCGGACGGTGTGCAATGGGAGCAAAGTCCCATGTACCACTGTGAGGTGCTGCACGCGGCAGCGGACACCCTGCTGCTGACCCGCCGCAACGGCATCGAAGTGCCATCTGCGCTGGAAGAGACCACCCACCGGATGTTCCGTGCACTGGCTGTCTGGGTCACGCCAAACCGGGAAATTCTGCCGCAGAGCGACAGTGACTGCATCGATGCAGGCGACCTGCTGGCACAGGGGGCGCTGCTGTTTGCAGACCCGGAGCTGGCCGCTGCGGCCGAAGGGATGCTATGTGAAGAAACGCTCTGGGATTTTGGCGCAGATGCCCGGACAAAGCTGGATGCACTGCCCAAACGCCGCCCGGTCAGCCCCTCACAGGCACTGGATGCCAGCGGGAACTACATCCTGCGTTCCGGCTGGGGCGTGAACGACACCTATCTTCATCTGCACTGCGGCAGTCTTGGCGGCGGTCACGGGCACGCAGACCTGCTGCATCTGGATGTATGGCATCATGGCGAGGCGGTGCTTGCGGATGCAGGCCGGTACACCTATGTAGAAGGTGC
>CAKTCK010000036.1 GCA_934539245.1 uncultured Faecalibacterium sp. | reverse complement strand
GGGAAGTATGGCCTGACCTTCTCCAAGCACATCGAGGGAAAGTACCGCGGCTTCCGGGGCGTATGCGTCCACCCCGCCTTTGCTGCGGCATAAAACACACGAAAAGTGAAAATCTCCCGCCCTACGCGCCCCAAATCGGCGGTTTCAACCTGTTATCGCTGTTTTCTCCGGGCGCGTATCTGCCCTTTCCGGGCGGATGCAGGGCGGCAAAACGCCCTTCAGGGCGGGAGATGAACCCAGATGCGCCCCAAGAGGGCGCGTACAATCCAGCCATGCGCCCCATGAAATCAACACAGGAAGGTACTTTTGTGTGGTTTAGGGCGCGTGGGGCGCGTAAATTCAAGTTCTCGCACTTTTTTGGGCTGCTGCTTCGGGTCAGGAGCGGCAGGCCCTTACATATTTACCGGCCCACAGGGTGCAGCTCAACCGGAGCTGCACCGGGTCTGGAGAAGTGCAAAGGAGACATGCCTATGACGAATGTCCGCAAAAATTCCGCTAAACTGACCCGTGAGGACTTGAAAATCGCGCCCGAATCCCCTACAATGGAATTGTCCGAAACCCCTGCCGTAGAACCTTCTGACCAGACCCGCAAAACCGTCCGACACGCCCCGCTCGTTTACCGGGTGGAGGAAATTGCCCAGCTGTTGGCGATCTCCAACCGTGCTGCGTACAATCTGTGCAACACCACGAAGGATTTCAAGGTGATCCGCCTCGGTACCAGCATCCGGGTAAGCAAGCAGAGCTTCGATGATTGGTTTGCAGCGGTCTGAGGGAGGGAACATCTATGGCATCTATTATGAAACGTGGCAACACGTATTCCGTCCGATACAACTACAAAGATCATGCTGGCAAGCCCTGCAAGGGCTGGGAAACCTTCAAGACCAAGGCCGAAGCGCAGGAGCGCAAGATCTCGGTGGAGAAGGAGCTGCTGGACGGCACCTTCCTCGTACCCGATGCAATGACGGTGGAGGAAATGCTGTACAAGTGGATTCCCATTCAGTCCAGCAAACACAAGTGGTCTCCCAAGACCTACACCCAATCTGTGGCGATGGTGCAGAACCTCATCGTGCCGTATATCGGAAAGCGGAAGGTGCAAGACCTCCGCACCTACGACATCGAGCAGTTCTACGCCACCCTGAGCCAGACCCCTTGCGGCCAGTACGTTCACGGCGAGAAGCAGGAGCTGACGGAAAATCAGAAGAAGCGGATGTTATCCAGCACGTCTATTCACGAAGTCCACACGCTCCTGAAGACCGCCTTTTCGTATGCCGTTGACTGGGATCTGATCCACAAGTCGCCTACTCCCCGTGAAGCCCCCAAGATCAACACCGAAGAACGCACCATCTGGGATGAGCGCACCATGTTGGCGGCGCTGCAGACCATCGAGAACCCCGCCCTGCATCTGGCGGTGCACATGAGCATGATCCTCTCCTTGCGAGAGGGTGAGATCCTCGGCTTGCAGCCGGGAGACCTCGACTTTGATGCAGCAGACGGACGGGGAACCATCTCGGTGAACAAAGCCCTGCAGCGTGCCGACAAGGTCGCCTTGTCCAAGATCGACCCCACCCAGATCTACCACACCTTCCCGGACAGACGGGAGGGGAGTAAGTCCTCGCTGATCCTTAAGCGGACTAAGACCAAAAAGTCCAACCGCATCCTGTACATGACCAAGCCCTTGAAAGAGGAGCTTCTGGCATGGCTGGAAAAGATGAAGCAGGACGAGCAGAGCGCCCCGGAAAAGTACAGCAACTGCGGTCAGCTGTTCCGCTTACCAGACGGCTTACCCATTGCACCGGACGTTCTGACCAAGTGGTACCGTATGTGGCGGGCAGAGCACCCGGAGTTTGAGAAGATCGTGTTCCACGGTCTGCGCCACTCCAGTGCCACCTACCAGCTGCTGCAGTCTGGCGGTGACTTCAAGTCGGTGCAGGGCAACACCGGCCATGCAACCGCCACCGTCCTGATGGACACCTACGCCCACACGCAGGACAAGCCCCGGTTGGAGTTGACCGAGAAGATCGAAGCCGACTTCTACTCGCAGGATGTGGCAGGTGCAAAGCCGCAGGAACCCCCGGAAAACAAAACGCCGGTGGCAACAAAAATCACGGGTAAAATGATCCTTGAAGCCATCCGGCAGATGGACGCAGAGGAGCGCCGCGAGCTGACGCGGGTGCTCTTCGCGTAAAAGATTCTTTTTTGTGCAGCGAAATACACGCTGTGCAAGCGATGCAAAGAGTTCATGGCTTTTTTGTAAAGTGTGCAGGAGATGTGCAAAAGTGTGCAGACTCTGCCAGAAAAACAAAAAAGCCATGAAATCTTTCGATTTCACGGCATTTTCTGGTGCGATGGAAGGGACTCGAACCCCCGGCCTACTGATTCGTAGTCAGTCACTCTATCCAGCTGAGCTACCAACGCATACGTTCCGTTCGGAACATGATGTATTTTATCACGAAGGGCGGGGTTTGTCAACAGCTTTTTTAAAATAATTTTATATTTTCCGAAAAAGAACGTCTTTTCTTTGATTTTACTGCGGCTTTTCTGCATTCCTTCTGCCGTCCCGGCGTAAAAAGCGGCTTCTACGGCCGCTTTTTGCCCGCCGGGCGGGGGATACGACAGGTACAGCTGCACAAAAAATTGGTTTTTCCTGTGCAGCCTGTATATGAGCGAGGGGGCAGAACCTACTGCACCTTTGTACCTATGCGCGGGCGGGCATCCGGTTCCTCATAAAATCCGGGGCAACGCTCCCGCTCAGCCCTCCTGCGCCAGCTGACGGGCGATCTTTACGCCGGTGGGGGTGGCGGCAAGGCCGCCCTGACCGGTCTCGCGCAGGTCGGGGGAGAGCAGGCTGCCCACGCGGCCCATGGCGTCGATGACCTCGTCGCAGGGGATGGCATAGTCCACCCCAGCCAGTGCCATGTTGGCGCAGGAGACTGCGTTCACCGCACCCACCACGTTGCGCTTGATGCAGGGCACCTCTACCAGACCCGCCACGGGGTCGCAGACCAGACCCAGCAGGTTGCCCAGTGCCATGGCGGCGGCAGCGGCGCACTGCTCCGGGGTGCCGCCCTTCAGGTTACACAGGGCGGCGGCGGCCATGGCGCTGGCAGCGCCTACCTCGGCCTGACAGCCGCCCTCTGCGCCCGCCAGCGTGGCGCGGGCGGCGATGACCTGCCCGAAGCCTGCCGCCACATACAGCGCATCGCAGACGGCGTCCTCGTCTGCCTGTCCGGCGCGGGCCAGCGGCAGCAGCACCGCCGGCAGCACCCCGCAGCTGCCCGCCGTGGGCGCGGCCACGATGCGCTTCATGCAGGCGTTGCACTCGGCGGTCTTCAGGGCTTCCGCTGTGACGGCGGCCAGATAGTCATCGCCCAACAGACGCCCCTGCTGCCATGCCTGCTCTACCTTGGCGGCATCGCCGCCGGAAAGGCCGCTGCGGCTGCGCTGTGCGGGGTCGTATTCCTGACTGGTGGCCTGCATCACCTGCCACAAATGCCGCATGGCGGCGCGGCTGTGCGCCTCGGTCAGGCGGCTCTCCTCCAAATCGCTGCGCAGCACCGCTTCTGCCAGCGTGATCTTCTGGCTGCGGGCAGCGGCCAGCATCTCTTCACAGGACAAAAATGCCATGGCTCATTCCTCCGTTTCTTCCGGCTCGTCCACGTTCAGGCAGGTCACCTTCAGCAGACCCGGCATTACCGCCAGCTGCCGCTCCAGCGCGTGGGGGATGTGGGAGTCGCACTCCAGCACCATCACCGCATAGCCGCCCGCAGCGGCGCGGAACACCTGCATGGACGCGATATTGATGCGCCGCAGTGCCAGCGCCATGGTCACCTCGGCAATGCAGCCGGGGGTGTCCTCGTTGTGGATGATGAGGGTGTTGCTGTCGCCGCCGAAATCCGCCGGTACGCCGTCGATTTCCGTGACGCGGATGCGTCCGCCGCCCACCGATGCCGCCTTGAGCGAAAGCTGCCGCCCGGTGCGGCTGGTCAGGGTGAGCACGGCGGTGTTGGGGTGGGCAGAGCGCAGCTCTACCGGGTGGATGCTGAACTGCATCCCCCGCTGCGCGGCCAGCGCAAAGCTGTCCGGCAGGCGGGGGTCGTCCGGGCGCAGACCCAGCAGCCCCGCCACCAAGGCGCGGTCGGTGCCGTGCCCCTTGCCGGTGGTGGCAAAGCTGCCGTACAGGCCGATGTCTGCCTGCGCCGGAACCTCGCCCAGAAGCTTTTGTGCGGTATAGCCGATCTTTGCCGCACCGGCGGTGTGGCTGGAAGAGGGTCCGATCATCACCGGGCCCAAAACATCAAATAATCGCATAGGGGACAGCCTTCCTTTCCTGAGGGTTTTCCCACTTTTGCGCGGCAGCTGCTGCCGCAAAACGCGCTTTTTTCCTGCTTGAATGGACAAAAATTGCCAAAACGGCACATTTTTATCAAGTTTATTATACCGCTTTTGCTGCACTTGTGCTATAATAACTTTACTAATGTTTGAAAATGTCCCCCAAATGGCGTTCCGGCTGCTGCCTTGCAGTGCCGCCCCGCCGCCAAGGGAACAACACGGAGGGTAGATCCTATGAAACTGGTAAGCGTGGAAACTCCTGAAAAGAGTGTCTGCAAAATGACCTTCAGCGCTACGGCTGAGGAACTGGAGACCGCCTCCAACGCGGTCTATGAGCGCACCCGCGCCACTTATACCATCAAGGGCTTCCAGAAGGGCGAGGCCGACCGCGCACAGATCGAGGCTGACCGCGGCGAGCACACCTTCTGGTACGATGCCATCAACGACCTGATGGATCAGGATGTGCCTGCTTTGTACGAGGCTGCTTTGAAGGAGCACGGCTTTGCGCCGGTAGATGATCCCAGCTACGATCTGGTAAGCGTGAAGAAGGACGAGGGCTTTGTGGCTACCGCCACCGTGGCGCTGCAGCCCGAGCTGAAGCTGACCAAGACCACCGGCTTTACCTCCCAGTGCGTCACCCCGGAGGTGACCGACAAGGAGATCGACACGGTGCTGGAGCGCCGCCGCAACTACGCCGCAGAGCTGGTGCCCCACAAGGGCCCCGCGGTAAAGGGCAACGTGGTGCACATGGACTTTGAGGGTCTTCTGGACGGCGTAGCCTTTGAGGGCGGCACGGCACAAAATCAGTCCGTGCAGCTGGGCAGCGGCCGCATGATCCCCGGTTTCGAGGACGGCATTCTGGGCCACAAGGCAGGGGACGAGTTCGAGATCAACGTCACCTTCCCTCAGAACTACCCCAACAAGGAACTGGCCGGCAAGCCTGTCGTGTTCAAGATCAAGCTGCATGACGTGTGCGTGCGTCAGCTGCCCGCCCTGAACAGCGATTTTGCCAAGAAGATGGGCAAGGAGACCATGGAGGAGTACCGCGCCTTCGTGAAGCAGCAGCTGTTCGACGGCCGCCACGGCGGTGCGCTGAACCACGCCAAGGACATGATCCTTGGTCAGCTGGCTGATGCCGCCGAGGGCGAGATCCCCAGCATTCTGGTGGAGAACGCCTACCAGCAGCAGATGCAGGGCATCCAGCAGCAGCTGCAGATGCAGCACATGAGCCTGAACACCTACCTGAGCCAGATCCATGAGACCCGCGAGAGCTTTACTGCCAAGGTGCGTACCGCTGCAGAAAAGAACACCCGCGCCCGCATGGCACTGCTGCAGATTGCACAGCAGGAGAACCTGCTGCCCACCGACGAGGAGATCGACAAGCAGCTGGCTGAGCGCGCCGAAAAGACCAAAAAGACGGTGGAGGAGATCAAGGCTAACACCGACGTTGCCGCCCTGCGCCGCAACGAGGGCATCCGCAAGGCTGCCGATTGGGTCATCGACCACTCCACCATCGAGGAAAAGGTAGAGAGCAAGTAAGTTTAAGATACAAAAACAGCCAAGCCCGCGGGCTTGGCTGTTTTTTGTTTTAGATTATGAGAATTGCAGCAGGATCTCGTCCAGATTTTTCCCGATGACCTCCATGGTGCGAAAAAACGCCTCCCGGGTGGCGGCATCGGTGTTGTGCAGCAGGCGGGCAAAAAAGCGCTCCTGCACCTCGCGCCCCCGCACGATGACCGGCTGCGCCTTCTCGGTGCACAGCAGCTGGGTCTTGCGGCGGTCACCCGCCACGGCGCGGCGCTCCAGATACCCCTCCTGCACCAGACGATCCACGTTTACCGACACAAGGTTCGCTTTGATTTTGCGGATCTCCACGATATCCCGGGCGGTGGTGCAGTCCGGGTTGTTGGCTAAAAACATCAGGATATCAAAGGCGGTCTGAGGCAGCTTTAGCTCCTGACACAGCGGCTTGCACATGGCATTGTAGGCCTGCGCAGTCTTGAAGCTGATCTCTATGGTAGGGTTCATGGGGCGCTCCTTTTGTTCTTATACAGATAGTTCATTTTTGAAGTATTATAGTGCAGATAGAGGGACATGTCAAGAGAAAAAGAGAACCAGCACGTCCTGCGGACGCGCCGGTTCTCTTTTTCAATATGATGATTGCATTCAGAACAGTGCCACAGCGACCAGACGCACCAGCAAAGCGCACAGCCATGCCACGGCGCACTGGTTGACCACCATGATGGTGGCCCACTTGCCGCCAAGCTCCCGCTTGACCGAGGCCACCGCCGCGATGCAGGGGGTGTACAGCAGGCAGAACACCAGCAGCGGTGCGGCCTGTGCCGGGGTAAGGGCTGCGGTCAGGGCAGCAGTAGAGCCGAAGAGGATGAGCAGCGAGGACACCACGCTCTCCTTGGCCATAAAGCCGGTGATGAGGGCGGTGGAGATGCGCCAGTCCGCAAAGCCCAGCGGGGCAAACAGCGGGGCGATATCGCCCGCGATGCGTGCCAGAATGCTGGCCTGCGGGTCGGCGGTCAGCGACAGCTGCAAGTCAAAGTTCTGCAAGAACCAGATGACGATGGTGGCGGCAAAAATGACTGTGAAGGCCTTCTGCAAGAAGTCCCGTGCCTTTTCCCACAGCAGCTGCGCCACGTTTTTCAGGCCGGGCAGGCGGTAGTTGGGCAGCTCCATGACAAAGGGCACGGCTTCGCCCTTGAATACGGTGCTCTTGAGCAGCAGCGCTGCCAGCACGCCCACCAAGATGCCGGTGAAGTACAGCAGCACCATCACAAGGCCCGCGTACTTGGGGAAAAACGCCGCCGCAAACAGGCTGTAAATGGGCAGCTTTGCCGAACAGCTCATGAACGGGGTGAGCAGGATGGTCATTTTGCGGTCGCGCTCCGAGGGCAGGGTGCGGCTTGCCATCACGCCGGGCACGGTACAGCCAAAGCCGATGAGCATGGGCACGATGCTGCGGCCGGACAGACCGATGCGGCGCAGCAACTTATCCATCACAAAGGCCACACGCGCCATGTAGCCGGTATCCTCCAGCATGGAGAGGAAGAAGAACAGCACCACGATGATGGGCAGAAAGCTCAGCACGCTGCCCACGCCGGTAAAGATGCCGTCGATGACCAGCGAGTGCACCGCCGCGTTGACGTTCCAGTTGGTCAGGGCGGTGTCCACAACGCCGGTCAGGGCGTCGATGCCCATTTCCATGAGGTTCTGGAAGAACAGACCGATGACGTTGAAGGTAAGGAAGAACACCAGACCCATGATGGCGATAAACGCCGGGATGGCGGTGTACTTGCCGGTAAGGAACTTGTCGATACGGTTGGAGCGCAGCTGCTCCTTGCTTTCGTGGGGCTTGACCACCGTCTGCGCCACCAGTTCCTGAATGAAGGAGAAGCGCATATCCGCAATGGCGGCGGCGCGGTCCAGCCCGCGCTCCTGCTCCATCTGCACGATGATGTGCTCGATCATTTCTTTTTCGTTGGTGTCCAGCTTGAGCGCTTCCTCAATGCGGGGGTCGCCCTCCACCAGCTTGGTGGCGGCAAACCGCACCGGGATGCCCGCCGCCTTGGCGTGATCCTCAATAAGGTGCAGGATGCCGTGGATGCAGCGGTGCACCGCGCCGCCGTGGTCATCCTCGCTGCAAAAATCCATGCGCCCGGGGCGCTCTTGATACTTTGCCACATGGACGGCGTGGTCTACCAGCTCGTCCACGCCCTCGTTCTTGGCGGCAGAGATGGGAATGACCGGGATACCCAGCATGGCTTCCATCTTGTTGATACGCACCGTACCGCCGTTGCCGCGCATTTCATCCATCATGTTCAGCGCCAACACCATGGGGATATCCAGCTCCATCAGCTGCATAGTCAGGTAAAGGTTGCGCTCGATGTTGGTGGCGTCCACGATATTGATGATGCCGGTGGGCTTTTCGCCGATGATGAACTGCCGGGTGACGATCTCCTCACTGGAATAGGGGGACATGGAGTAGATGCCCGGCAGGTCGGTGACTTCGGTCTCTGGGTGACCCTTGATGGCACCGCTCTTGCGATCCACCGTCACGCCCGGGAAGTTGCCAACGTGCTGGTTGGAGCCGGTGAGCTGGTTGAACAGGGTGGTCTTGCCGCAGTTCTGGTTACCCGCCAGCGCAAAGGTCAGGGTCTTATCCTCCGGCAGAGGATGCTCCCCCTCCTTGGTGTGGTACTTGCCGCCCTCGCCAAGACCCGGGTGCTCCACCATCTTCCCATCCACCGGGGCGTGCACCGCCGGGGTCTTTTCGGTGGGGGTCACGGTGATCTGTGCCGCGTCGTCCAGACGCAGGGTCAGCTCATAGCCGTGGATGCGCAACTCCATGGGGTCGCCCATGGGTGCCAGCTTTACCAGCGTGACCTCTACCCCGGGGATCAGACCCATATCCAGAAAATGCTGCCGCAGTGCGCCCGCACCGCCCACAGCATCCACTATGGCGCTTTTGCCGATCTGTAACTCTTTTAACGTCATATCCGTCTGCCTTCTTTTATGTGTACCATTCTTAGGTGTTAGTCCGTGTTAACAAATGTAGTATAGACTAACTAACAGCGGATGTCAATAGAGAATATGGACACAAAAAAGCACCGCACACTCTCGGGCGAGAATATGCGGTGCTCCGGTTCAAATCATTATTACTTTACGGTGTGGTAGCCATCGGGGTTGTTCTTCTGCCAGTTCCAGCTGTCGGCGCACATCTCCTCGATGCCGTACTCAGCCACCCAGCCCAGCTCGTTCTTGGCCTTGGTGGGGTCGGCGTAGCATTCCGCGATATCGCCGGGACGTCGATCCTCGATGACGTAGGGGATCTCCTTGCCGCAGGCCTTGGAGAAGGCGTGAATGACATCCAGCACGCTGTAACCCTTGCCGGTGCCCAGATTGCAGATGAAGAGGCCGCAGCCGGTCTCCAGCTTGCGGATAGCGCACACATGGCCCCGGGCCAGATCCACAACGTGGATGTAGTCACGCACACCGGTGCCGTCCGGGGTGGGATAGTCGTTGCCAAAGACGTGCACCTTTTCCAGCTTGCCCACAGCCACCTTGGCGATGTAGGGCATCAGGTTGTTGGGGATGCCGTTGGGGTCCTCGCCGATCAGGCCGCTTTTGTGGGCACCAATGGGGTTGAAGTAGCGCAGCAGCGCCACATTCAGGCTGGGGTCAGCCTTGCAGACGTCCTGCAGGATGCGCTCAGTAAAGGCCTTGGTGGTGCCATAGGGGTTGGTGGTAGCGCCCACAGGGAAGTCCTCGGTGATGGGCACACTGGCGGGGTCGCCGTAGACGGTAGCGGAGGAACTGAACACGAAGTTGTGGCAGTCATGATGGCGCATCACGTCCAGAATGACCAGCGTGCAGTTGAGGTTATTGTAGTAGTACTCGATGGGCTTGGACACGCTCTCGCCCACAGCCTTGTAGGCTGCAAACTGGATGACAGCGGTGATGTCCGGGCACTCGGAGAAGATCTTCTCCACGTCCTCGCGGCGGGTCATATCTGCCTTGTAGAAGCGGAAATCCTTGCCGGTGATCTGCTTGACCCGGTCCAGAACCACAGGAGAAGCGTTATAATAGTTATCTGCCACCACGATATCGTAGCCAGCGTTCAACAGTTCGATGCAGGTGTGGCTGCCGATGTAGCCGGCACCGCCGGAAACCAAAATTGCCATAGCCGAGTACCTCTCTCACATAGTATTATCACTTTTATCTCTTTGCGCCGGGCGCTGCCCGGTCTGCTTAAAGAATACCTCTTTTTGCCGCCGACTGCAAGGGGCGCTTTCTTTATTCAGATATATTTTTGTTGCATCTTCGTGCTATACACTTTTGATTGACAGAGATTTTTCGCATTATTCACATGGAGAGAATGCGCCGTTTGTGCAAAACAGAAAATTAGAGCGGGAACTCCCTCAGGCTGCGCCCTCTCAGGCGCTCCCGCGCCAGCTCTCCCAAAGGGAGAGCCAAGCCGTTACGTTCGTTGCTAAAGTGTTAGGCATAATGAGGAAGTTTCCGGCGGTGCTCTTGCCTCTCCCTTTGGGAGAGGTGTCACCGCAGGTGACGGAGAGGGCGCACACCGTTACGTTCGTTGCTAAAGTATTAGGTGTAATGAGAAAGCTTCCGGCTGTGCTCTTGGCTCTCCCTTTGAGGAAAGACTTCCCCCGCTCCGGGGGAAGATGTCGCGCAGCGACAAAAGGGGGAATCTGGCAAAGCCGACAGGCTTTGACTGAGAGGGCGCAAGGAGCAGCCTCCTACCACGCAAAAAACGCCTGCCGAAGCAGACGTTTTTGCGTGATTTTATTTTCTTTTAAAGCTTTCCGCACTGCTTGCCGGTGAAGAACCGCAGGGTAGTGGTGGCGCGGAACACCTTGCCCGCCCGCAGCACCGTGGAGGGGAACTCTGGGTGGGAAGGGCTGCAAGGGAAGTGCTGAGTCTCCAAGGCAAAGCCGCCGTACTTGCGCAGAGGCTCGCCGCCCTTGCCCGGAGCGGGGCAGTTCTGCAAAAAGTTGCCGGTGTACAGCTGGATGCCCGGCTGTGTGGTGTACAGCTTCATGCTGATGCCGGTCTTATCGCTGGTAGCCCATGCGCAGATGCTCTGGCTGGAACCGCGGGCGCGGTCGATGACATAGCAGTGGTCATAGCCACCGCCCACCATGGTGGTCTGGGAGAAGCCGGTGTCGATCTCCTTGCCGATGATCTTACCGGCGGTAAAGTCCATGGGGGTGTTCGCCACAGGCAGGATGTTGCCGGTGGGGCAGGTGGCGTTGTTGCCTTCCAGATAGCGGGAGGCGTAGATGCGCAGCTTCTGGTTCAGCACATCGCCGCCGCCGTCCAGATTGAAATAGCTGTGGTTGGTCAGGTTTACAATGGTGTCGGCGTCCGAGGACACACGGTAGTCCATGCGGAAGGTGTTGTCGTCGGTGAGGGTATAGCGCACCGCGATCTTCAGCGTGCCGGGAAAGCCATCCTCACCATCGGGACTTACAGCTTCCATCAGCAGCGTATCGCCGAAGTATTTCACCTCATAGATCTTGCGGGAGAAGCAGCCGTGCAGGTGGTTTTCGCCGTTGTTCTTTTCCAGCTGGTAGGTCTTGCCGCCCAAGGTAAAGACGGCGTTCTCAATGCGGTTGGCATAGCGCCCCACAAAAGCACCGCAGCAGGTGCTGCCGGACGAGGTGAAGTCGTTTTCGTAATCTGCCATGGTGTCATGACCCAGCACCACATCTACCGGGCCATTTTTGGCAGGAACGATAATATTTTTGATCACGCAGCCGTAATCCAACACACTGACGGACATTCCACTGGGGTTCGAGAGGATGTACTCGGTAACATTAGCGCCCTCTTTGGTCACACCGAAGGGCTTGGAACGGATCTGTGCCATTGGGCCTCGCCTCCTAAAGCTTTTTTCGGAAATGCAAAAGGGGGCAGACTACCCCCTTTGCATCTTGTCTGTATTTATGATTATATCACAGTTTTACAGTTTTGTGTTGGATTCCTTTTAGAATTACCATCCAATTTTTGCGGCGATTTTTTGGTAGAATCATCGAAAGTGACTACAATGGAGCGGCTGGCTGCGGGGCGGTTACCCCTTCCGTCATCGCCTGCGGCGATGCCACCTTCCCCAAGGGGACGGCTTTAGCACGACCGGAAGCCTTCTCGTTGCTCTTGATACTTTAGCACTGAGGACAACGGCGTGCGCCCTCTCAGTCAAAGCCTACGGCTTTGCCAGCTCTCCCAAAGGGAGAGCCAAGAGCGCTGCCGGAAACTTCCTCATTATGCCTAATACTTTAGCAACAAACGTAACGGCTTGGCTCTCCCTTTGGGAGAGCTGGCGCGGGAGCGCCTGAGAGGGCTTGGCGTCCCCTTGGGGGAGCTGGCGCGCAGTGCCTGAGGGGGTCGGCTTAGCTGCCTACAATACCAAAAAGCGCCCCGCACTTCCGGTGGAAATGCGGGGCGCTTTGGTGATACAGGCTGGTATGCCTTATGCTTCCGGCTGAGGCTGTGCCGCAGAGGACTGGGCGGCAATGAACTCGGCGGCATCGTCCGGGATGTCGTCCAAGTCCTCATCGCTGCCGACGTCCACGTTGAGCGGCGGTTTCTTGAACAGGATATCGTACAAAATGGGCACGATATACAGGGTCATCAGGGTGGCGTAGCTCAGGCCGCAGATGATGACGATGGCCATGCCGCTCATCAGCTGGCTTGCCATATCGTTGCTGAACACCATTTGCAGCATTGCCAGCACGGTGGTCAGGGTAGTCATCAGGATGGGGCGCATACGGGTCTTGCCGGTAGCCACCAGCGCGGCACGGCGCTCCATACCGCCCAGACGCAGCTGGTTGGCGTAGTCCACGAACACGATGCCGTTATTGACGACCGTACCCATCAGCACGATGAAGCCCATCATGGAGATCATGGTCAGCTGCTGACCGGTGAGCAGCAGGCCCAGCAGACCGCCGGTAAACGCCAGCGGCACGGTAAACAGCACGATGAAGGGGGACAGCAGGCTCTGGAACTGTGCCACCATGACAAGGTACACAAAGGGCAGAGCCAGTGCCATCCACTGAACCATCTCGTTGGTCATATAGTTGACGCTGTCGCTCTCGCCGCCCATGGAGAAGGAGCAGCCTTCCGGCATCTCATCGGTAAGGGCAAAGGCATCCAGCGCCTTTTTCACTGCACGCGCCTGCACCGTGGTGTTGTAGCCCGGGGCAGTCTCGGCGGTGACGGTAACGAACTGGTTCTGGTTCTCGCTGGTGATGGAGTCTGGTGCGGTGCCGGTGGTCCAGCTGGCGATATCTGCCAGCGTGCAGGTGCCAGTGGCAGTAGTGCCGTCGGCAGACATGACAGTGGTTTCAAAGGTCATGTCCATCATGTTTTCCTTGGTCAGCGGGTCCAGATTGTTGCTGATCTGCACGTCCATAGTGGTGCCGTCCACGGTAACAGGGGTCTGTGCCGTGGTGGTGGTGGTCAGCTTTGCCGCGATCTGCTGATACACCTGCGCAACAGTCAGACCGTTGGCGCGCACCTTGTCGCGGTCCACCTGCAAAATGATGGTGGAATCGCCCGCACCCAGACCGTTGGTGGCATTCTGGAAGCCCTCGGTGTTGTTCACGATATCGATGACCTTCTCGGACAGGGCAGTCAGGGTCTCGGCATCGGTGCCGTAGATCTTGATGGTCAGGCCTGCAGCCAGCTGACTGGTCAGATCATCGGTCATGCCGTACTGCTTGACGGTGGCGGTGCAGTCCGCGACCCCTGCCACGGCTTCCTCCATGGCCTTGCAGGCGGCGTCGATCTTGGAAGAGGAGAGCTCCTCGTTGAGCTTGACGTTGATCTTATATTTGCCGTAGCCGTTGGCGGCGTTCAGCAGGTCGGTGATGGCGGAGGGCAGGCCAAGGTTGGAAACATCCATGCCCGCCACGGTGTTGTCGGGGGTAATGCCTACCTCCTCCACGCCGTCCACAGCCATTACAGCCTGCACCACCTTACCGGCTACATCGTAGGACTCCTCCTGCGAGAGGGTGTCGGTGGTGGAAAGGGTGATCATGGCCTCGTTGCTGGTGCTGGTGGGCAGCAGCTCGATGCCCATGGAGAACACCCGCCAGCAGCAGAACACCAGCAGCAGCACAGCGGCTGCCAGCGGCACAAAGCGCTTTTCCAGCGCCTTTTCCAGACTGCGGCCATAGGCGTCCTGAATTTTATCGAACCATGCCAGCTTTTTGGGCTGGGCGTTCTTCAGCACGGTAGCCGAGGCGGCGGGCACCACGGTCAGTGCCACGATCAGGGACGCCATCAGGCAGTAGCCGATGCACAGGGACATGGGGCCCATCAGGCTGCGGATCATGCTGGCAGAGAACACCGCCGGCAGGAACACGCACACCGAGGTAAGGGTAGACGCCACAACAGACATACCCACCTGACGCGCACCCTGCACGGCCGCGCGGGCGGCGGGCACGCCGCGTCCGCGCAGACGGTAGATGTTCTCGATGACAACGACTGAGTTATCCACCAGCATACCGATGCCCAGCGAAAGACCTGCCAGCGTCATAACATTCAGATCCAGACCGGTGAAATACATCATCACCACGGCGCACAGCACCGACAGGGGGATACTGACGCCGACCACCAAGGTGGGCTTGACGTCCTTCAGGAAGATGGCCAGCACGACGATGGCCAGTGCGGCACCCACCAGCATACTGGTGAGGATGCTCTTGATCAGGATGCTGATGTAGTTGCCCTGATTGGACAGCACCACAACATGCAGACCCTCGTACTGGGCTTCCAGCTCCTTGAAAGCATCCAGACAGTTGGCAGATACCTCGCCTGCGCTGGAGCTGTCGTCCTTGTAAATTTTCAGCACCGACGCCTGCTCGCCGTTCAGGCGGGTGTAGCTGTCGGCGGCGTTATCGATAACCTCCACGTCTGCCACGTCGGAAAGGCGCACATCGCCGTAGCCCTCCACATGGAGCAGCAGCGCGCCGCGGATATCGTCCACGCTGTCGTATTCCTCGCCGACCTTCAGCAGCCACGACTCGCCGCTTTCGTCCTTGACGTAACCGGCGGGCATGGAGAAGTTCTGAGCGTAGATCAGGGTTGAAAGGGTATTGATATCCAGCTGCTTGGCCACATCCGCGCTGGCAAGGGCTTTTTCCTTGGCGGCCTCGTACTGGAGTTTTGCCTCGCTGAGCTGCTTTTCATACTCGTTCAGCATCTCGCGGGCTTCGGTAAACTGCATATAAGCAGCCAGCTGCTGCTGGGTAAAGTTGCCCAGCGCCTTGGAGAACTCGCCCATCATACCGGGCACATTATCCATGGCTTTGATGGTATCGTCCAGCGTCTTATAGATGACGTTCAGGCTCTCCTGCAATTGCAGTTCGTCTGCCAGATCCACAGCGCCTTCGCCCTGCGTACCCGTCTCGGTATTGATGCGGTTCTGCAAGGTCTGCAAGGCGCTGGAAAGCTTATCAGTGATGCTGCGCAGCTCGGACACGATCTCGATCAAAGAGTCGATATCCCGCATACCGGTGTTGTTGAACTTATCCAGAACACGCTGCAAGCCGGCCTGCACCTCGATGAGTGCCTGCTGCACTTCGGGCTCCTTGACCACAGCGATCAGGTTGTTGACGCTTTGCAGCAGTGCCTCGGCCTGCTTGCGCACCACCTCTACGGCATCCCCGACCTCAGAGCTCAAGGTGCCCATGACCGTGTTGGACACGGTGTTGCCGAAGTTTTTGAACTGCTTATCGTATTCTGCGCGGCCGGCCTCGATCTTGGCCTCAGCTTCTTCCAGCTGGGCGTGCGCCGCTTCCAGCTGGCTGTCGATCAGTTCCATCAGCTTTTCGTTGATGGCATCCACCTTTTCCTGATTCAGCTGCACCTGCACCAGCTGCTCCACAAGGCCGCTGGCGGACACGCTGGACACGCCGCCCTTGCGCTGGACGTAGGGGGTCATGGTGTTCTTGATAAAATCAGAAAGCTCATACACCGAGCTGCCCTCGCGGCTGACAGCCACGGTCATAAAGGCGTTCATGTTCACGCTGTACTGCACGATAGAAGGAGTCAGTGCGGTATCCGGCAAATCGCTCTTTGCCTGATCCAGCTTGTTGGACACCTGCACCAGTGCGCTGTTCATGTCCGTGTCGTCCACGAACTCCATCAGCAGCAGACTGTAGTTTTCTGCCGAGGTGGCGGTGATCTTTGAAACACCGGGCACCGTAAGCGCATTTTGCAGCACGTCCGAAACCTCGGTCTCCACGCGCTCCGGGCTGGCGCCGGGATACACGGTGACTACCATCAAGTATGGGGTGCTGACATCTGGCAGCAGGTTGGTTTTCATCTTGGTGATCGACACAAAGCCGAGCATCAGCACCATGATGACCGCAACCAGCACCGTAAATGGTTTTTTGACGCTGAATTTTTCCATCTTATCCTACCGTTTCTCTGCCGCACCGCCCGGCGCAACAGTTCCTCCCTCTTTATGGGGCAATGGGTTCCTAACATTCCTATTATACACGTAAGGCGTGTGCTTTCAATAGCGGGGCGGCGAATCTTTTGCGAAAGTTGTGTCAAAATCTGCGAAACGCACAACTTTGCCGTCCCAAAACCGGCAGTCTGCCTTTGTTCCTTCCCTCTGCCGCCGGACAAAATTCCGACACTTTTTCCGTACTGCATACGGTTGAGCGGGGGGAATTGTTGCAGGGGAGGGAAAATTTTACTCCCTCAGTCAAAACCTGACGGTTTTGCCAGCTCCCTCGGAGAGGGAGCCTCTGGCGCAACCGGAAACTTTGCGCTTGAGCCGGAAACTTTGCCGCTGCCGCTGAAGCCTTCACCCACCGGGGGAAGGTGGCGCGCAGCGCCGGATGAGGGGCAGCACCCGTTAGCCTCATGCGCCCTCTCAGTCAAAGCCTACGGCTTTGCCAGCTCTCCCAAAGGGAGAGCCAAGAGCGCTGCCGGAAACTTTCTCATTGCACCTAATACTTTAGCATCGCGGTTAACGGCTTGGCTCTCCCTTTGGGAGAGCTGGCGCGGGAGCGCCTGAGAGGGCGAGCCCGTCCCCCCCAAAGACTTTTCTTTTTGCATAGAAATGTGCTTTTGATTATGGTATACTAACAGCAGACTGAAAAAGCTGCCCCTTGCGGGGCTTATCCGATACAAAAACGAGGAACACTATGAAAAAAGTCATTTCGGTCCGTTTTAAGGAAAACGGCAAAAGCTATTATTTTGATCCCGGTGATGCTGTCATCCACACCGGGGAATATGTCATTGTGGAGACTGCCCGCGGCGTGGAGTGCGGCGAGGTGGTGCAGGGCGTGCGGGAGCTGGCCGATGCAGCCGTGCCCAAGGCGCTGAAGCCCATCACCCGCATGGCCGACAGCGTGGATATCCGCCGGATGCGCCAGAATCGTGAGGACGAAAAGCGCGCCTACCACACCTGTCAGGAGTGCATCGCCCGCCACGGGCTGGAGATGAAGCTGGTGGAGGCCGAGTACACGCTGGACCGCTCCAAGATCATGTTCTACTTCACCGCCGACGGACGGGTGGACTTCCGGGAGCTGGTCAAGGATCTGGCCGGCATCTTCCACACCCGCATCGAGCTGCGCCAGATCGGCGTGCGCGATGAGAGCAAGATGATCGGCGGTCTGGGCATCTGCGGTCAGCCTTTTTGTTGCAGCCGCTTTTTGAAGGATTTCCAGCCCGTTTCCATCAAGATGGCAAAGGAGCAGGGACTTTCGCTGAACCCCACCAAGATCAGCGGTGCCTGCGGCCGTCTGATGTGCTGCCTTGCCTACGAGGAAAGCGCCTACGAGTACCTGAACAGCATCATGCCCATGGTGGGCAGCACGGTGCGCACCCCGGACGGTCTGGGCACCGTGCTGGAGGTGAACCCGGTGTCCGGCTACCTGCGGGTGCGCTGCGGCACCGAGAGCCTTGCGCCCCGGTACTACAAGGTGGGCGTGTGCGAGTATGTGAGCGGCGGCAAGCGCCCGCCCCGCCGTCCCGACCCGGACGATGATTACTCCGGCGTGCGCAACCCCGCCCCGGTGGTGGCAAGCTCCGACGACGAAAAGCGACCCGCCTGCCCCCGCCGCCGCACAAACGAGAAAGAATAAGCGTAATGGCGTGCGCCCTCTCCGTCATCGCTGCGCGATGCCACCTCTCCCAAAGGGAGAGGCAAGAGCACTGCCGGAAACTTTCTCATTACACCTAACACTTTAGCAACGAGCCTTAGACCTTGGCTCTCCCCTTGGGAGAGCTGGCGCGGGAGCGCCTGAGAGGGCGTACTTGCGGGAGCGCCTGAGAGGGTTTGTTTGTGGTTAGTATCGCAAAACTAACTAGACTTCGTGATTTTTGCTAAAAATCTCCGGCAATTTTGGCTATAAGTTAGGCTGTGCTTTTGTGCAACCCCACAAAATATTTTATTTTGTTGTGATGGCAGCACGGTTAGTCTTGCCTTTTCCGGCGTGCTTTGTTAGAATGCAGACAAGGATACAAATTCCGGGGGGCGTGCGTGGCCGTGCCAAGGTACGTTTCTTCATACA
>CAKTCK010000035.1 GCA_934539245.1 uncultured Faecalibacterium sp. | reverse complement strand
CGTTGCCTCCTGTTTGTCCTTTTCTATATATTGGCTCTTTGAGTTCCCTATGTCAACTTTTATTGTACAACACCACACGCCGATACACCGCTTTCCGTCTTTGTCGTAGAAAAACAGGTGTGCCAGAAGCCAGTCATCCAAATCCAGCTTCTCATAAATGCTCGGCAGAATAAGGAAGTGGTCATTATCTTTCCGACAGAGAAAGGCTGTATCCTCTAGGATGCGTTTGCCATCCACAATGCGAATCTGCTCCGGCTGATAGCGAATCTGGAAATCCGTAAAAGGAATATTGCAGGCTTCGTAGGCACCCTCCCAATACGGAGCTTTTTTCTGCATTTCCGCATCGTAATGCACATAATGGATGCCCTCTGCGGCGCTGATGGTCACAACTTCCGGGCCGTGTTCAACGTATATGCTGGCTTTGATAAGTTCATCAATGACTTCACCATCGGACAGCCCCGGATACATACTCTGGAAAAATTTCGCTCTCGTTGACATAGCGGCACCTCAGTCGATGCAGATGCAGACCATCTTCTCGCGGCCGGACATCAGAGGAACGCTGTTTTCTGCCAGATAGCACTGGATCAGATAAAGGTCGCTGGTGGTAAGGGCAACAAAGTTGCCATTGGTATCGTAGCGGACAAAGACAACGGCACCGGACAGATACCGCTTGCCAGCCAGTGTGATGACCTGACGAGGATCATAACAGAGAGCCAGCGGCACATCTTCGCTGATGCTGTAGCAGGAATCTTCTTCATCGAAGCAAGGCAGATAAATGTGAACATTCGCCAGCGGAGTGATGGTCAGTTCGATCTCCGGGGCAATCACGGCGGCGTAAACTTCGTCATCGCCGAGCTGCCGCTCCAGCACATCGCTCATCTTGTTGAAGAAGTCGGTAACTGCAGTGTCCATGTGGTTGATTTTCTGGTTCATGGCTTCGATGGTCTTTGCGGTCTTGAAATCAATGGTAGTGTTCATAGTGTTTTTTCTCCTGATTTTTGCAAAAAAGAAAGACCCAGTGGGTCTTACGTTCAAAATGTGTGTTAGCGTTCATTCTGCCGCTGCTGTTTGCGCTGCCACTGATCGAGCAGCTTGATAATGACATCTTCCATTTGTTTGGGTGTGTAGCTACGGGGAAAATATTTCCGCAGGGTGTCATTTTTGATAGTTACAGTATCCAGTTCACTTTTCTTTTCCTCGCCCATAATGGCAAATGCCACATCGTAGGAGAAGTGCCCTTCCTGCGCCAGCTTTTTGAGCCGCTGTGCTTGTGCCAGAGAGGGAGCGTTTTGTGTGTCGCACATGGCTTCTAAAAAATCCCGCTGTTGTTTCTCGTCCAGATAGGACAGTTCAACAGCGGGATTAAAGGAAATTTTCTTCTGGTCTACGAGGTCGAGCATTTCAGGGATAAGGTTGGTCAGACGGATGAATCGGTGAACCTGACGTTCACTTTCGTTTGCGTCTGCACTCACTTGCGATACGCTCCACAACTTCTCGCCAACTTGGCGAGAAGTCAAATCTGACCGAGCACCTTGATTTTTTATTGCTTCCAGCTTCATTTTGTAGGCGAAAGCCCTTTCACTGGGCAAGATGTTTTCACGTTGGAGATTGCTGTCCACCATGAGCAAAACGGCGGCATTATCATCCATCTGACGGACTATAACGGGCAGGGTTTCCAGCCCAGCAAGTTGTGCAGCGTGCTGGCGGCGGTGCCCGGAGATGATCTCGTAGCCACCTTCCGGGCGGGGACGAGCGATTAGCGGAGAAAGCACGCCGTACTGTTCTACGCTTTCCACCGTGCGCTGCATGGACTCATCATCCAAGACCTTAAAGGGGTGGTTCTTGAAAGGGAACAGCTCTCCAATGGGGATCTGTTGCACCTGCTCTCGTTGCTGCTCCTGTCGGGATTCTTCCGTGGAGAAAATGTCATCTGCCCCTTTCAGCGACACGTTTAAGCTGCCTTTCGACATTCGCCATCACCTCCCTTGTCAGAGATTTATAGGCTTCTGCCACCTTGCCTTTGGGATCGTGCTGGAAAATGCTCTTGCCCACGGCACTGATCTCCGCAGCACGGACAGACCGGGGAATGGTCTGGTCGAACACCTTGATTTTGCTGCCGTAGGCACCTCGAATCAGGTTGTCGATCTGCTGTCCGTAGTTGGTGCGGCTATCGGTCATGGTCAGCAGGATGCCCTCGATTTTCAATTTCGGGTTGATCTGCCGCCGAACCTTCTGCACCGTCTGCAAAAGCTGTTCCAGACCTTTCGCAGACAGGTACTGCGCCTGCACGGGAATCAGGGTGGTGTCTGCCGCTGCCAAGGCATTGACGGTCAGCATCCCAAGGGAAGGAGTGCAGTCCAGCAGAATAAAGTCGTATTCGTGCTTTGCACTGTCCAGCACCTGCTTGAGCATCTTTTCCCGGTTCATGCAGTTGACGAGGGAAACTTCCAGCCCTGCCAGTTCGATGTTCGCCGGAATCAGGTCAACGCCCTCCGCATGGTGCAGAACGCCCTCGCCGGGCGGAATGCTCTGGTCGTTTATGGCTTTCTGCATCAGGGTTGAAAGGGTAGTGGGCAGTTCATCCGGCTGCTGCCAGCCCATGCTGATTGTCAAGCTGCCCTGCGGGTCAGCGTCCACCAACAGGACCTTTTTGCCCTCCATCGCCAGCCCGATGCCCAGATTTTCACAGGTAGTGGTCTTGCCAGTACCGCCTTTCTGGTTGACGATGGCAATCGTGGTTGCTTTCTTTGAAATTTTTATCACCTCCGCATCGCTAAGTCGTGGTTGGTTTGGTTTTGATAGGAAAGCTGCATTGTAGTCGATGCGTTGTACAGAGAAGCCAGCAGATATTGTTTCATGTTTCGAATCGGGCTGCTGTTCTCTGCAAGGCACTTCAGCACAAAGCGGATATGGTCAGCGTTCAGCTTCATAAAGCGGCTGCGTACCACCTCGGCGGGCTTATCGTCTCCGGCAATCCGCAACATCTTGCGTTTGGTGGAGCAGGTATCAACAAGCAGGTCTACGATTTGGTAGATGGTGTCCTCATCATCCGGGCAGAGTCGGAGCAGAAGGTCTATCTCCAAAGACTGAGAAAAATATTCTTCCAGTTGTTCACGTTCGCTCATCCAGTCGTTTTCATCGGAATAGATAGGATCAGTATCGCTTATCTCTGTATTATTTCTCTCAGTCTTATTACATCGTAGTTTGGCCGGGTCTTGAAGCGTATTCTGGACGACTCCAGAATCGTCATTATCACGATTCAAGTAGGGCGTTTTTGACGATTCTGACGAAAAATTCTTCACATAGATGAGATCTGGCTTGCCCAGCCCCCTCCGTTTGCGTTCAATCAGGCCGTACTCTTCCAGTTCTCGCAGCAGCTTGGTCGCCTTTTTATCGGCACAGCCCAGTGAATCCTGCACTTCCTGCACGGTATAGATGATGAACACCCGCCCAGCCTTGTCCAACCAGCCGTTCCGGGCTGAAAGGCTCATGCGGTCGAGCAGAATGCCGTACAGCGTTTTGGCATCCGTGGAAAGCGGTTGGAAGCGGCTATCCTGAAACAACAGCTTGGGAATCCGGTAGAAGGAGAACAGCTCGCTGGACTGCCCATAGAAGTAATCAAGGTCTGCGGTTCTTGTCGGCTTTCTTTCGGGCATAGAGAATATCCCATTTTTCAGGTGTGGAACGGAATACATTGACCTGCTTCTTATAAGGGCAGTGGGCATACAGGCAGGTGCGGAACTTGAAATCGGGTCGATAGTACGGGCACAGCTTGCAGCTGTCCGGGGCACGGTCGGAACCTTCGCCAGCGGCGATCACATGGTGCATGGAGTGCTGAACATGGCGCAGAGCTTCGTTTCGCTTGTGGCTCACTTGGCATCACCTCGTTTCTCCAGCGGTGCCATCAGGTCTTTGTAGCAGGGAACCAGCACACAGGGCTTTGCCCGCTTGTAGGGGCACCCTTCGCACTTGCTGGGGCCTTTGGGCGGCTCGATCAGATAGTAGCAGTTCTCTTTGCCGAGAACGCAGCCCTTCTTTCGGTTCTTCCAGAAGAAGCAGTGCCGGCAATCTGCCGGGCGGGAAGCGTGGTAGCGGATACCGTCCATCGTGACGGTCAGAACTTTTTTCATCGGTAAACCCTCCTTTGGTGGATTCGGGAAGTTCAGCCCGAAAACAAAAAAGCGCGTTCCTCTTTCTGTTCCGAGAGAACAGCGAGTGAACGCGCTATGTATGGAGAAAAGTGTTTTGCACGGTTTCGGGCAGGAATGTGGAAAATAGATTTACACAAATTATCTTGTATTTACATGGATTTACAGGAAAGCGGCTACCAATTTTAGCAGAGAGCCGGAAAACAGAGTTCAAAAGGTGCTTTATGGGGCTTCATTAGCTGGAAACCTGATTTTATTAGCTGAAACCGAAAATTCTGCTAATGGCATTCGCTGGCTAATTTTGGTGATAGGTTCAAAATGAAAAATGCGAAGATCGTCTTTCACATGGAAAAATGACCTTCGCATTTCTTAAAAGGATGTCCCTACCCGGATTCGAACCGGGGGCGTTTCGCTTAGGAGGCGAACCCTCTATCCAGCTGAGGTATAGAGACATATATGTATTATCGTTAATTTTTGGCTTTGTGGTGCCTTGTGTGGAATGCTTTTCACAACGAAGTGACCAACTGCATTGCAACCGGAACAGTGTTAAACTTGTTGCATCAAAATTTGCTGAGAAAATCTCGATCCCCGGTCTTGCTTTTGATTAGAGCAATCACTTCTGCACCCAAGGTATCAGGTTGACCGAATTCTTAGGAGGCGGACGCTCTATCCAGCTGAGCTACGGAGACACGAGCCTGCATCCTTAGGGCGCAGAAAAGCGCCCCAAAACACAGTACCATATTATAATACCGCAACCGGGCTATAAAATCAAGTTGAACCTGCGGGCAAAATGGTGTATGCTATAAAGGAATGCACGGCGGCTGTATGCTGCGCAGGGAGGATGCTATGGAAAAAATGAAGAATATCCGCAAAAAGCTGCGGCATCAGAGGTCGCTCCGGTGGAGAAAACTTGGACTGAGTACCCCGACCCAGATCATCTGTGTCAGCTTTATCATTGTGATCGCGCTGGGCACTCTGCTGCTCTCCCTGCCCATTGCCAGCAGGCACGGACGGCTGGATGTGCTCGACGCTATGTTCACAGCTACCAGCGCCACCTGCGTCACCGGTCTGGTGGTGCGGGATACATGGTCGCAGTTCACTTGGTTCGGGCAGGCGGTGGTGCTGCTGCTCATTCAGGTGGGCGGCCTTGGCCTTGTTACCCTTACCAGCTTTTTTGCGCTGGCCATGCGCCGGCGCATGGGTTTCCGGGATCTGCGATTGCTGGGCGAGAGCGTCTCGGCAGATGGCTACGATCAGGCCAAAAGCGTGCTGAAAATCGTTGTAGGGCTGGCAGCGATGTTTGAAGGCATCGGCATTCTGCTGCTGCTGTTTGCCTTTGTGCCGCAGTTCGGGCTGGAGGGCGTGTGGATCAGCGTATTCACCGCCATTTCGGCGTTCTGTAATGCAGGCTTTGACCTGTTCGGGCGGTTCGGGGCGTATTCCTCGCTGGTGCCCTATGTTAACAACTATTATGTGCAGGCGGTGATCATGTTCATGATCATCTCCGGCGGTCTGGGCTTTATGGTCTGGGTGGAGCTGTGCCAGTGGTACAAAAAACGCCGCCTGTCCCTGCACGCCAAGGTGGTGCTGTCCTTCTCGCTGATTTTGTGGCTGGGTGGTGCGCTGGGGCTGGGACTGATGGAGTGGAATAACCCCGCCACGATGGGGGAGCTGTCGGTGCCCGGCAAGGTGATGGCTTCGCTGTTCCAGTCGGTTTCCACCCGTACCGCTGGCATGAACACAGTGGACTTGGCCTCCTGCGGCACCCTGAGCAAGTTGCTTATGAGCGTGCTGCAATTCATCGGTGCAGCGCCCGGCTCTACCGGCGGCGGTGTGAAGGTGACGACCTTCGCGGTCATCATCCTGACCATCCGAAGTGTGGCGCAGGGGCGCGACGATTGTGTGATCGCTGACCATCATATCGAGTCCAAGACGGTCTACCGTGCCCTGACCATTATCGTGCTGGGCGCGGCGGCAGCAATCGGCTCGGCTATCGTGGTGTACTATAACACCTCGGACGCAGTGTCGGTGGTGGATGCCATCTTCGAGTCCTGCTCGGCCTTTGGCACGGTGGGACTTTCCGTAGGCGTGACCAGCCAGCTGAATAACGGGGCAAAGATCCTATATATGCTGGTCATGTTCATGGGGCGTGTGGGCCCGGTGGCCTTTGCCATGAGCCTGACCGCCAAACCGGACGACAACAAGCGCAAGATCATGCCGGTGGGGCATATCAACGTAGGTTAAAGGAAAAAACAGGCGGCTGTGCAGTACTTTGCACGGCCGCCTGTTTTAACGTGAGATGATTTGCAGTTGCCTGCCGTTTAGACCAGATAGCCCTCAAAGCAGTGCAGATCCTCGGTCTTGACGATGCCCTCCAGATACAGCCCGTCCTCCCGGTATTCCTCCACCTGTACGCTGCCGCGCTCCCGCATGGGGGCGGCAAGGCCAAGCTTGTCGTAGGGCAGCAGCACCCGGATGGTGTGCACCCGGTCGCTGAGCATCTCGTCCAGCTTTTGCAGCAGCTTGTCCAGCCCGTAGCCGGTCTTGGCGCTTGTCAACAGGATGTCGGGGTCAAAGCTCAGGGTGTTGGGCTTATCGCACTTGTTGTAGACGGTCAGGCGGGGAATGTCGGCGCAGTCCAGCCCATCCAGTACCTCGTCGGTGACGGTGAGCTGTTCCTCGCGCTGCTCGTCCCCGGCATCTGCCACCCGGATGATCACATCCGACCATGCGGCTTCCTCCAAGGTGGACTTGAACGCTTCCACCAGATTGTGGGGCAGGCGGGACACAAAGCCTACCGTATCCACCAGCAGCACCGCCATGCCGCTGGGCAGCACTAGCTTGCGGCTAGTGGGGTCCAGTGTGGCAAACAGCATATCGGCTTCGGCTACGCTGGGACCGCACAGGGCGTTCATCAGGCTGGATTTGCCCACGTTAGTGTAGCCCACAAGGCTTACCACCGGCATGCCGGTCTTGGCGCGGGCCTTGCGGCTCTCGCCACGGCGCTTTTCCATCTCGGCCAGCTTTTCGGCCAGCGCATCAATGCGGGCGTGCACATGGCGGCGGTCCAGCTCCAGCTTGGTCTCACCGGCACCGCGGCGGGCACCGCCGCCGCCGCCGCCGCCACCGCCCTGACGGCTCAGCGCCTCTCCCATGCCCTGCAGGCGGGGCAGACGGTAGCGCAGCAGCGCCAGCTCGGTCTGCAATTTGCCTTCGTTGGTCACGGCGCGGCTGCGGAAAATTTCCAAAATCAGCATGGTGCGGTCGATGACCTCCAGCCCGCCCAGCGCGTTGGAGATGTTGCGGATCTGGCTGCCGGTCAGCTCGCCGTCAAACACGGCGCATTCTGCGCCCAGCGTCTGGGCGGCAAGGGAGGCCTCCTCCAGCTTGCCGCTGCCCAGCACGATGCCGGTCTCCGGGGTCTGGCGCTTCTGGGTGATCTGCGCCACGGCCTCCATATGGTTGGCCTCGCACAGGGCAGAAAGCTCTGCCAGACTGCGCTCGCAGTCCCACAGCCCCTGATCCAGTGCCAGCAGCACTACCTTTGTGGGAGGGGTCTCGGTCAGAATATCATAAAGCTCGCTCAAAGTAAGTCCTTTCTGTTATCGTAGCGTTCTTTTGTCAGCAGATAGCACCGGCATTCCACCGGCGTGCCGTCAAATTTGTGGTAAACGTCGTTGTGGTGGTACACAAAGCCTGTCTTTTCCATCACCCGGCCGCTGGCGGGGTTCTGCACCGCATGGCAGCAGGTGAGGAAGGCACCGCCCACCTGATGGAACCAGAAATCCACCACAGCTTGCAGTGCTTCAGTGGTAAGACCCTTGCCCCACCACTTTTGCCCAATGCAGTAGCCCGGCTCCCAGATGCCGCCGGAGAGGTCTAACCCCGGCCACTTGGCCTTTTGCTGCGGCTCGCCCAGCAGGGCGTTGTATACGGAGATAGAGCCGAACACTTGCCCGGTGGCTTTTTCCACCAGAGCCCACTGATAATAGTCCGGGTTCGGATACAGCTCTGCCCACACCGAAAGCAGTTCCCGGGTCTCGGCAGGGCTTTTGTGCGGCTCCCAGCGCAAAAACCGGGTTACAGCCGGGTCGCTTGCCCAGTTTGCGTACATCTGCGGGGCATCCTGCGGCAGCAGACGGCGCAGCAGCAGACGATCGGTCTCCAGTTCAGGTGTGCCGGTGTGGCGCATGATCCATCCTCTCCCTTTTCTCAAAAGTTATTCCTAAGATAGCACAAAAATAGCCGCGCCGCAAGCGAAATCAAGAAAACCGCTTGACCGGATGGGTGAACTAGGATAAACTGAAAGATGAAATCTTTTATAGGGAAGGAAAAGTACCGATGTTAGATGTGCGCAATCTGTTGACCCAGCGGCCGCTGCTGTTCGATGGCGGCATGGGTACCTATTATAAAGCAAAACCGGGGCAGGAGTGCGAGCAGGCAAACCTGACCGACCCCGAGGGCATTCTGGCGGTGCACCGGGCGTATCTTGCCGCTGGAGCGGACGCCATCAAGACCAATACCTTCAGCCTGCCGCGTCTGGCGGCGGCACAGCAGCCCGGCTGGGAGCAGCTGGCAGATGCAGGCTGGCAGCTGGCAGCAAAGGCCGCCGGGGAGACCGGCGCGGCGGTGTTTGCCGACCTTGGCCCTGCGCCGGATACTGAAAACCTCCCGGCAGAGCAGGTGTATCTTGCCGTAGCAAAGCGCTTTGCACTGCTGGGCGCACGAAACTTTCTGTTTGAGACTCTGAGCACCGAGGACGGTGTGCTGGAAGCGATTCGTGCGCTGAAGCAGACCGTGCCGGAGGCCTTTGTGCTGGTTTCCTTTGCGGTGCTGCCGGACGGCTACACCCGCGAGGGCCGCTATTGTGCAGAGCTGGTGCGCCGCGTGGCGCAGAGCGGCGTGGTGGATGCTGTGGGTCTGAACTGCGTGTCTGCCCCGGGCGCAATGCGGGCACTGGTGCAGCAGCTGGGGGATGCAGGGCTGCCGCTTTCGGTCATGCCCAATGCGGGCTACCCGGTGGTGGCGCGGGCACAGGTGCGCTATCAGGGCAAGCCGGAATATTTTGCCCGGGAACTGAGCCGCCTTGCCACCGAGGGCGTGCGCATTCTGGGCGGCTGCTGCGGCACAACGCCGCAGCACATTGCCGCCCTGCGCACCGCACTGGATGCTCTGCCGGAAACGCTGCCTGCCGCCCCGGCGGCAAAGCCCGCTGCAGCGGCAAAACTTGCGGTGGAAACGGACGACGCCTTTCTGCGCAAGCTGCGCGCCGGGCAGCGGGTCATCGCGGTGGAGCTGGACTCCCCCAAGGACGCCGACCTGACCGCGTATCTCGAGGGTGCCCGCCGCTTGCAGGCCGCCGGTGCGGATCTGCTGACCGTTGCAGACTGCCCCATTGCCCGGGCGCGGATGGATTCCTCGCTGGTGGCCTGCCGGGTGCACCGGGAACTGGGCATGAACGTGCTGCCCCACATGACCTGCCGTGATCGCAACCTGAACGCTACCAAAGCGCTGCTGCTGGGACTGTACGCCGAGGGCGTGCGGGAAGTGCTGGCCATTACCGGCGACCCCATCCCCACCGCTGAGCGGGACGAGGTGAAAAATGTGTACCAGTTCAACTCCCGCAAGCTGGCGCAGTATATCGTCTCGCTGGCCGGGGAAGGGCGGGAGATGCCCAGCCCCATCACGGTGTTCGGAGCGCTGAACCTGAACGCCCGCAATTTTGAGGTGGAGCTGCGCCGCGCCGCAGAAAAGCTGGAAAACGGCATGAGCGGCTTCCTTACCCAGCCGGTGCTGTCGGCACAGGCGGTGGAAAACCTGAAAAAAGCCCGGGAGACGCTGGGCGAACGGGCGAAGATTCTGGCAGGCATCCTGCCGGTGGTCAGCCAGCGCAACGCCATCTTTATGGAAAACGAGGTCAACGGCATCCATGTGGACGAGGCCATCATCCAGAAGTTTGAAGGGCTGGACCGCGCCGCAGGCGAGGAGCTGGGCTTGGAAATCTCGGTGCAGGCTGCCAAGGCGGCTGCACCCTATGCGGACGGCTTTTACCTGATGACTCCCTTCAACCGGGTGGCGCTGATGGAGCGGCTCATTGCCCGCCTGCGCACGGAGGTGATGGAGTGAACAACAGAGAACGAGCGCCAGAAGGGAAAAAAGCACCGCTGCTCAGCATCATCGTGCCGGTGTACAAGGTGGAAAACTATTTGCCCAAATGTATTGATTCCATTCTGGCACAGACTTTTACAGATTTCGAGCTGATCCTTGTGGAGGACGGCTCGCCGGACAATTGCCCTGCGCTGTGCGATGCCGCCGCTGCGAAGGATGCCCGCATCCGGGTGCTCCACCAGAAAAACGGCGGGCTTTCTGCCGCCCGCAATGCCGGACTGGACGCAGCAAGGGGCGTATGGATCGGCTTTGTGGATTCGGATGACTACATTGCACCGGAAATGTATGAAGCGCTGTACCATGCCGTGCAAAGCACCGGGGCGGATCTTGCCCTGTGCGATTACGCCGAGGTGGACGAGACAGGCGCACCCTGCCCTCAAATGCACGTCAGCCTTTCCGGAGTAGAGTTGACCCGGCAGGAGCTGCTGAAAAAGGCGTCTGGTCTGATGGTACAGCTTGCGTGGAACAAGCTGTACCGCCGTGCCATTTTTGCGCAGCTGCGCTACCCGGAGGAAAAGCTGAACGAGGATCTGTTCTTGATCCCGGAGGTGTGTTTGCAGATCCAAAAAGCTGTGGTGGTACCAAAGGTACTGTATTATTATGTGCAGCGCAGCGGCAGCATTATGGGAAAAAACAAAACGCTGCGCCATTACGATGCTGCCGAAGCGGCACAGCGGTACTGGGACTGTCTTGTGGAAAACGCTGCATACGATGCGCTGGCAAATGCGGCACAGTATGTCATGGGCTGCGTAAGCCGGATATACCGGCAGCTGCCTCCGGCACTGCGCAAGGCACCCCGCAGCCGGGAAATGCTGCGGATGCAGTTTGAGGTGGTCAACCGCACCCGGCGGTACTGCGCCGTCCCGGGCGGGCTTTGGCTGCAAAGCTGGCTGTTGTGGCAGTTCCCGCAGACATACAGTCGGCTGCGGAAGCTCAAGGGCTGAAGAGAAAGAGAAAAAACACATGAGAACACGCTATTCTATCATCAATATGCTGGTCAACATCGGAGGGCAGTTTTTTACGATGCTGCTGTCCTTCATCAACCGGATGGTGTTCATCCACTGCCTTTCGGCTGCCTATCTGGGCGTGAACGGCCTGTTTACCGATGTGCTCAGTATCCTTAATTTTGCAGAACTGGGCATTGGTACGGCTATGGTGTTCAGTATGTACGAACCGGCAGCCCGGGATGATGAGCAGAAACTGGCTCGGCTGATGAACCTGTATAAGTGGATGTATCGGGCGGTGGCAGCCTCGGTGCTGCTGTTTGGACTGGTGCTGCTGCCGTTTCTGCCCCATCTCATCAAAGGCGGCGAGGGCATTGAGCATATCACCCTGATCTACATGATATATGTGCTCGGTTCAGCAAGCTCCTACCTGCTGAACTATAAGAGTTCTATCTATCAGGCCTACCAGAAGGGGTATATCCGGGCTGGGTGGAACATGGTGTGCGAGTGCATAAAAACGGTTTTGCAGATCATGGTGCTGCTGCTGACAGGCAACTTTATCCTGTATCTGGTGGTTCAGCAGGTGGTGCAGTTTTTGCCAAACATTATGGTTTCCCTCAGGGTGGATAAAGAGTTTCCGTACCTGAAAGAATGCCGGGAACTGCCGGACAGGGAGGAACGCAACGGCATCCTGAAAAACATCGGCGCCATGAGTATGCACAAGCTGGCGATCGTCATCGTGCGCAACACGGACAGCCTGCTGATGTCCTCCTTTATTGGGCTGACAACGGTGGGACTTTATTCCAATTACCGGCTGGTGATCAATGCATTGAACAACCTGATGACCAAGGTCGTTACGGCTTTTTCCGGCAGCGTGGGCAATTTTGCGGCGCTGGAAAACTCTGACCGGCTGTATCAGGTGTATAAAGAGATGGATTTTCTCTTTTTTGTGCTGTCCGCCTATCTGACCGGCGGGCTAATGATGCTGTTCAACCCGCTGATCACCCTGCTGTTTGGCGGGGAATACTGCTTCCCGATGATGACCGTGACGATTATCGTGACGGAATTTTACATCACGCGGATGCGGCAGACGAACCTGTTGTTCCGGGAGGTCATGGGGCTGTTCTGGAACGACCGCTATAAGGCTGTGGCAGAATCTATCATCAATCTGGTGGTCTCGCTTGCGCTGGTGCAGCGGTTTGGTGTGACCGGCATTATCGGGGGCACCATCATCAGCACGCTATGCACCTGTACTTGGATAGAGCCGTATATCTTTTTAAAATACGGCGTTCGGGAGGGTTGGCAGCAGAAATATCGGGTCTATTTTGCAGAGTATCTGAAGCGGCTGCTGCTTACGGCAGCGGTCTCGGCGGCAGCGGTGCTCTGGGTGCAGCGGTTCCCGGTAGGCAACTTTGGCGTTTTTATTCTGGACGGGCTGCTTTACACTGCTGTGTTCGCAGGGGTGATCGTACTGGTCTATCATGGCAGCGAAGAATATGATACGCTGAAGCGGCGCGGGCTGAAGCTCCTGAAAAGGAATAAAGAGTGCACCTGAACGAAAAAACTGATTGACAAATCCCACAAAAAACGCTATATTCTTTTTATAAATGCGTTGAAAAAGAGTGTGCATCGTCTGGGGCCGCACAGAGAGCCGGGGGCAGCTGAAAACCCGGCGGGATACCGGCGGGGCACTGTCACTTTGGAGCAGAAGCGGTGAGCCTTACCGGTAAGCCGCTTTCGGGTCTGCCCTACGTTACAGGGGCATCAAGGGGCGCGGAGCCTTCCGCGCAATTTGGGTGGTACCGCGGTTATGTATTTACAGCCGTCCCATGGAACGCTCCGTGGGGCGGCTTTTTGCGTCCCACTTCATCAACTTTTTGGGAGGACACTATGAAAGAACTTGCAAAGCAGTACGATCCCAGTCAGGTGGAAGATCGTATCTACCAGTTCTGGCTGGATGGCGGCTACTTCCACACGAAGGCCGATCCGGACAAGAAACCCTACACCATCGTGATGCCGCCGCCGAACGTTACCGGTCAGCTGCACATGGGTCATGCAGTGGATAACACTATGCAGGATATCCTCATCCGCACCAAGCGGATGCAGGGCTATGCCGCCCTGTGGGTGCCCGGCACCGACCACGCCTCCATTGCTACCGAGGCCAAGGTAGTGGAGGCCATGCGCGCCGAGGGTCTGACCAAGGAAATGGTCGGCCGCGACGGTTTTCTGGAGCGCGCATGGGCATGGAAGACCAAGTACGGCAACCGCATCGTCAGCCAGCTGAAGAAGCTGGGCAGCAGCTGCGACTGGGAGCGCGAGCGCTTTACCATGGACGAGGGCTGCTCTGAGGCGGTCAAGGAAGTGTTCGTGCGCCTGTACGACAAGGGCCTGATCTACCGCGGCAACCGCATGGTCAACTGGTGCCCCCACTGCAACACCTCCATTTCCGACGCCGAGGTGGAGTACGAGGAGAAGGACGGCAGTTTCTGGCACCTGCTGTACCCGGTCAAGGAGACCGGCGAGATGCTGGAGCTGGCCACCACCCGCCCCGAGACCATGCTGGGCGATACCGCCGTGGCCATCAACGGCGAGGACCCCCGCTACGCCCATCTGCACGGCTGCCATGTGGTGCTGCCCCTGCTGAATAAGGAGATCCCCATCGTCTGCGATGAGCACGCCGATATGACCAAGGGCACCGGTGTCGTGAAGATCACCCCCGCCCACGACCCCAACGACTTTGAGGTCGGTCTGCGTCACGATCTGCCCATCGTGCGCGTGTTCACCTACGACGGCCACATGACCGGCGCTGCCGACAAGGCCGCCGCCGATGCCCTGTTTGCCGCCGGTAAGAACACCGTCAACGAGCCTCATGTGCTGGACTGCGGCAAGTACGCCGGCATGACCACGCTGGAAGCCCGCAAGGCCATTCTGGCCGACCTGAAGGAGGGCGGTTTCCTGAAGGAGATCGAGCCTCTGAAGCACGAGGTCGGCACCTGCTACCGCTGCCACTCCACCATCGAACCCATGGTCTCCAAGCAGTGGTTCGTTAAGATGGAGCCGCTGGCAAAGCCTGCTATTGAGAGCGTGGAGAAGGGCGAGATCAAGTTCGTGCCCGAGCGCTTTACCAAGAACTATATGAACTGGATGAAGAACACCCGTGACTGGTGCATCAGCCGCCAGCTGTGGTGGGGTCATCAGATCCCGGCTTGGTACTGCGACGACTGCGGCGAGACCGTGGTGGCAAAGTCCGCTCCCTGCGCCTGCCCCAAGTGCGGCGGCACAAAGCTGACGCAGGACCCCGACACGCTGGATACCTGGTTCTCTTCTGCCCTGTGGCCCTTCAGTACGCTGGGCTGGCCGAACGAGGACAGCGCCGACCTCAAGTATTTCTACCCCACCAATACGCTGGTCACCGGCTACGACATCATCGGCTTCTGGGTCAGCCGCATGATCTTCTCCGGTCTGGCTTACACCGGCAAGGCTCCTTTTGACACCGTCTGCATCCACGGCATCGTCCGCGACAGTCAGGGCCGCAAGATGTCCAAGAGCCTTGGCAACGGCATCGACCCGCTGGAGGTCATTGCCCAGTACGGCGCAGACGCCCTGCGCTTTATGCTGGTGGATGGCTCTACCCCGGGCAACGATATGCGCTATATCGAAAAGAAGGTGGAGGCTGCCCGCAACTTTGCCAATAAGCTGTGGAACGCCACCCGCTTTGTGCTGATGAACCTGCCCGAGGACTTTGAGCCGGGTCTGCCCAGCGAGGAGCTGCTGGACATGAGCGACAAGTGGGTGCTGACCAAGCTGAATCAGGTGGCCGGTGCTATGACCGACAATCTGGAGCACTACGAGATGGGTCTGGCTGCTGCCAAGATCAACAGCTTTATCTGGGACGTCTACTGCGACTGGTTCATCGAGATCGCAAAGCCCCGCCTGAACTCCGGCGATGCACAGCAGGCCGACACCGCCCGCCGTGTGCTGGTGTATGTGCTGGATAAGGCACTCAAGCTGCTGCACCCCTTCATGCCCTTCATTACCGAGGAGCTGTATCAGGCTCTGCCCGGCTCTGCCGAGACCATCATGACGCAGGCATGGCCTACCTTTGACGCCGCTCACAACTGGGCTGCTGAGGAGGAAGCCTTTGAAAAGGTGATGGACTATATCAAGGCTGTGCGTACCATGCGCACCGAGATGAACGTGCACCCCGCTAAAAAGACCAGCATGATCATCGAGACTGCCGATGCAGCACCCTTCCAGAACGCACAGGTCTATCTGGCTAAATTCGCCTTTGCCACCGATGTGACCTTTACCGAAAAGTACGAGGGCAGCACCGACGGCATGGTGCAGGTGTCCACCCACGCCGCCCGCGGCTTTATCCCCATGATGGAGCTCATCGACCGTGAGAAGGAGCTGGCACGCCTGAACAAGGAAAAAGCCAAGGCTGAAAAGGAAATGGCCATGTTTGGCAACCAGCTGAACAACCCCAAGTTCGTGGAGCGTGCCCCGGCGGCTCTGGTGGAGGAGATTCGCAGCAAGTTTGCTAAGAGTCAGGACAAGCTAGCCAACATTGAGCAGAGCATCAAGGCTCTGGGTTGAGACTGTGGAACGCTATAACGATACGGAGCGCACCTCGTTGTGGGTCATTGCGGGGCGGGTAATCTTTACCGCTGCACTGATTGCCTGCATCTGGTTCATCTTTTCCAACTCTATGGCAGTGGCTACGGTCTCCTCCGGTTCCAGCGGCCGGGTGCTGGCGTGGATGCGCATCATCCTGCGCCGTCTGGGGCAGCCGGGGCTGGCAGACCGCCTGACCATGCATATCGTGCGCAAACTGGCACACTTCTGCGAGTATACGCTGGAGGGTTTTTTGCTCATGCTCTGTATGCGGGTGTACAGCCGTCACCCGCTGCGGCATATCACCGTACCCATGCTGGGCGGTGTGCTGACGGCGCTGACCGATGAGACTATTCAGCTCTTCTCGGAGGGGCGCAGCGGTCAGGTCACGGATGTGTGGCTGGATTCTGCCGGTGTTTTGGCTGGCATCCTTGTCGCCATCGTACTGCTGCTGGCCTGCGAGGGGCTGTATTATCACATGAAAAGGAGACACGAATGACCATCCAACAGGCAAATCAGTATTTTGCAGCCCTGCCGGACGGCTTTGCCGACCCGGAGCAGCTGGGCGCACTGCTGCCCGCCTCGGCGCAGCAGGTGCAGTTCGTGGGTGTGGCAGGCACTGCCGGTAAAACGGCGGTGGCACGCCTGCTGGCAGCCATTCTGCACGCGCAGGGCATTCGTGCCGGTGTCTACCATGCCGGGTGCGAGCCCCTTGCTGCCCGCATCCGTGTGGACGGCAAGCCGGTGGACGAGGAATTGCTGTGCCGCGCCGCCGATGCCCTTGCCGCCCATGAGGAACTGCCTTTGCAGGCTGCGGAGCTTGCCGCTGCGGCATACTGCTTTGGTGAGGCCGGCTGCACGCTGGCGGTAGTGGAGCTGCCGGACGCAGGCCTTGCTGCGGCGCTGCCCAAAATGCCGGTGTGCGCCGTCACAGCGGTGGGACCAGACGGCGTGAGCCGCTCGGTGGAGCGTCTGGCTGCGCTGGCAGGCGGCGTGATGCGCAAGGACAGCATCTGCGTCACTGCGCCGGAGCAGCCCAAGGCGGTGCTCAGCGAGCTGGTCGTGGCTGCGGGCAAGTGCGGCTGTGAGCTGGTCGTGCCCGACCCGGAGGACATCACCTTTTTGGAAGCGGAGCAGTTTGCCAGCCGGGTGGACTACGGCGGCTATACGGTGCCGCTGGCCTTTCTGGGACGTCACGCCGCAGGCAACGCTGCTATGGCGGTGGAGCTGGCGCTGGCGCTCTGCCGCAAGGAGATGGACATCTCCGATGAAGCGATTCTGGATGGCATTGCTGCCGTGGACAACCGCTGCAGCATCCGGGTGCTTTCCCAGCGCCCGCTGGTCATTCTGGACGCCTGCCGCACCCCGCAGCAGGCTGCTGCGCTGCTGCGCGTGCTGAACATGGCCAAGGTGCGCCACATGAGTGCCATCATCGGCCTGACCGAGGAGGAGGGCGCCGAGGCGTTCTTCTCCGCGCTAGAGACCGGCCTGAGCCCCGAGGAGCAGAAAAAGGATAAGTCCACCATGCCCGGCATGAGCGAGAGCCCCTTTGATAAGGTGTATCTTGTCACGCCCGCCGGTGTGGAGGAGCAGCTGACCCGGCGTCTGACCGAGAAGGCAAAATATCACTTTGACGCCCAGCTCTGCACCAGTCTGGACGAGGCGGTGCAGCTGGCACACGCCAACACCCGCCGCGGTCTGCTGGTCTGCGGCAGCGAGGCGGCAGCGCTGGAAGCTGCCGAACTGCTGGCAAAGGCGTAAGCCGCCGACAGCTTTTTCTAAAAAATAACCCGAAGATCCCGTACACTGAAGATATGTGTACGGGATCTTTTATTTTGCAAAAAAAGGAGATGGACAAGCAATGGCAACGGTGACCTTCAGCGCGGCAGGGGAGACCCTGTACGCCTATCTGGCAGGGGAAATCGACCATGATACCGCCCAGAGCCTGCGGATGCAGCTGGACGATGCACTGGTCAGCCGCAGTCCCCGCACCTTAATTATAGACCTTGGCGGGGTGGGATTCATGGATTCCTCCGGCATCGGGCTTATCCTTGGGCGGCAGCGCTGCGCCCGCATTCTGGGTACGACCCTGCGGCTGCAGCACGCCCCCGCACAGCTGCAAAAAGTTCTGCGGCTGGCAGGCATCCCCTGTACGGAGAACATAGAAAAGGAGAATGCGCAATGAAAGCAGAAAACACTACCCGCATCCAGTTCGATTCCCTCAGCAGCAACGAAGCCTACGCCCGCGGCGTCACGGCGGCCTTTCTGGCGCGGTACGACCCCACCGTGCCGCAGCTTGCCGACCTGAAAACCGCAGTGTCCGAGGCGGTCACCAACTGCATCGTCCACGCCTACCCGGAGCGTATCGGCCCGGTATGCATGACCATTGCGGTCTATCCCGACCGGGAGGTGCACATCACCATTACAGATAAGGGCATCGGCATCCCCAATGTGGAACAGGCTATGCAGCCTTTGTTCACCACCGGCAACCCCGAGGAACGCTCCGGTCTGGGCTTTGCGGTGATGCAAAGCTTTATGGACAGGGTCAAGGTGACCTCAAAACCTGGCAAGGGCACAAAAGTGCTGCTGGTCAAGCGTCTGTCCCGGCGGGAGCCTACATAAAAAGGAAAGGCGGTCCGGTATATGGTAACGGATAAGACCCGGCGGGAAGCATTCATCACGCAGAATCTGGGGCTGGTGCACGCCTGTGCGGGCAGATTCCGTGGGCGCGGCATGGAGTATGACGATCTATACAGCGCAGGCTGCGTGGGACTGATCAAAGCCTACGATAACTTTGACGAGAGCCGAGGTGTGTGCTTTTCCACCTATGCTGTGCCGGTGATCCTTGGCGAGATCAAAAAGCTGTTCCGGGATGGCGGTACGGTCAAGGTGAGCCGCTCCCTGAAGGAGCTGGGAATGCGGGTGCAGGCAGCACGAGAGCATACCATGAAGCTGTGCGGTTCAGAGCCTACCTTGCAGCAGCTGGCAGAGCAGCTGGATGAGCCGATAGAGAATGTGGCTCTAGCCATACAGGCCGCGCAGCCCGCCATGAGCCTGACCCCGGAGGGCGGCGAGGATGGAGATAGGCAGTTGGATATCCCGGTGGAATCCCCGGAGGAGGAACTGGCAGATAAGATCAGTCTGGCTGAGGTGATCGAAGCGCTCCCGGAACAGGACAAGCAATTGATACGCCTGCGCTTTTATGGCAACCGTACCCAGAGCGAGACTGCAAAAGCATTGCATACGACTCAGGTACAGATCTCCCGGCGGGAACGCAAGATCCTGATCCGGCTGCGCACCCGGCTTTTGGAGGAATAAGGGAAGAAGTGTCTATAAAAAATGTAAAAAACTGGGCAAAAAGTCAAAAGAATGATTTTGGTGTAAAAATTGTAAAAAAGTGCTTGCTTTTTGAAGAATGCTGTGCTAAAATATATTACTGTCAGGCGGATGTCCGACAGAATGAAACACTTCAAAATGGACGTCAAAAAGAAAGATTCGACAGAATCAAAAATGAATCTCAAAAATCTTTCAAAAAGTGCTTGACAACTTATCACGAAAGTGATAAAATAAACAAGCTGTCAGCCACAAGGCTGTGGCGCACAGGACCTTGAAAATTGAACAATATCGAAAGAACTTGTAACGGAACCTATATTCGTGTTGGAAAAACACGG
>CAKTCK010000034.1 GCA_934539245.1 uncultured Faecalibacterium sp. | reverse complement strand
CAAAAAATGAGATAGGCAACCCCTTTCGGGGAAGTCTATCTCATTTTTTCGTTGGAGCTATTTTGCAACAGCCCCTTGTTTAGGATAGGAAAGAGAATGGCAAATTAAAGGTTGGTGTAGCCCATCAGGCAGCGGTCTACTTCGGCGGCACAATCGCGGCCTTCGCGCAGACCCCATACCACAAGGCTCTGGCCGCGGCGCATATCGCCGCAGACGAATACCTTGTCCACGTTGGTCTTAAAGCTGTGGTCAGCTACATTGCCCCGGGCGGTCAGCTCCACCCCAAAGGCATCGGCTGTGTAGTTTTCGCAGCCGGTAAAGCCTGCGGCGATAAACGCCAGCTGGCAGTCGTAGGTGAATTCCTTGCCGGTGGGCACCATGTTGGTGCGGCCGGTCTCGGGGTCGCGCTCCGGCTTCAGGCAGCTGATGACGGCACCGGTCAGGTTGCCGGCGTCATCCTTCAAAAATTCCTTGACGGTGGTCTGGTACACGCGCGGGTCCTTGCCGAACTTGGCAATGCACTCGGTCTGGCCGTAGTCCACCTTCAGCACCCGGGGCCACTCCGGCCACGGGTTTGCGGCGGTGCGTTGGACAGGGGGCTGCGGCATCATTTCCAGCGCCATCAGGTCGGTGCAGCCCTGCCGCAGGGCAGTGCCCTGACAGTCGTTGCCGGTGTCGCCGCCGCCAATGACCAGCACGTTTTTGCCGGCTGCATTGATGGCCTTGCCGTCCGCAAAACCCGAGTCCAGCAGGCTCTTGGTCACGCTGGTCAGGTAGTCCACCGCAAAGTGCACGCCCTTGGCGTCCCGGCCGGGCACGTTCAGGTCGCGGGGCTTTTTTGCGCCGCAGCACAGCACCACGGCATCAAAATCTGCCAGCAGCTGCTCGGCGGGCACAGCGCCGCCCACATCCATGCCGGTGCGGAACACAACACCTTCGGCCTGCATCAGCTTGACCCGGCGCTCGATGACCGCCTTATCCAGCTTCATGTTGGGGATGCCGTACATCAGCAGGCCGCCCACGCGGTCGGCACGCTCAAACACCGTAACGGCGTGGCCGCGCTTGTTCAGGTACTCGGCCACCGAAAGCCCCGCAGGGCCGCTGCCCACCACGGCAACGCTCTTGCCGGTGCGGGTCGGCGGCGGGGTGGCGGTAAGCCAGTTTTTGGCGTAGGCCGTCTCGATGATGGCGTGCTCGTTTTCGCGCACGGTGACGCTGCTGCCGGTCACATCCCCGCAGGTGCAGGCAGCCTCACACAAGGCGGGGCACACCCGGCTGGTAAACTCCGGGAAGCGGTTGGTGGCCATCAGGCGGTGGAGCGCCAGCTCCCACTTGCCGTGGTATACCAGATCGTTCCACTCCGGGATGAGGTTGTTCAGCGGACAGCCGGAGGCCATGCCGCCGATCATCATGCCCGCCTGACAGAAGGGCACGCCGCAGTCCATGCAGCGGGCGGCCTGCGTCTGCTGCTGCTCCCGCGAGAGCCAGATGTGGAACTCGTTAAAATTTTCAAGGCGCTCCAGCGGCGCAACGTCCGTGCTGGTCTTGCGCGCATAATCCATAAATCCTGTTGTCTTACCCATGCTGCTGCCCCTCCTTACTTATGCTTCTGCACTGCATAGAATGCTTCGATCTGTGCCTGCTCGCCGTCCAGACCACGCTCCTCTACCGAGGCGATGACCCGCAGCATGCGGTCGTAATCGTAAGGCAGCACCTTTTTGAATTTGGGCAGGAACGCACTGAAATTATCCAGAATTTCTTTGCCGCGCGGAGAACCGGTGGCCTCCACATGGGCGCGGATCAGTTCCTTCAGGGTGGCAACATCATACTTGTGCTCCACCGGCTCAAGGCTGACAGTTTCTTTGTTCACGCGCTGGTAGAAGTCCCAGTTCTCATCCAGCACATAGGCAATGCCGCCGGTCATACCGGCTGCAAAGTTCTTGCCGGTCTGTCCCAGCACCACCACGGTGCCGCCGGTCATGTACTCACAGCCGTGGTCGCCCACGCCCTCTACAACGGCGGTAGCGCCGCTGTTGCGCACGCAGAAGCGCTCACCGGCCACACCGGAGATGAACGCCTTGCCACTGGTAGCGCCGTACAGCGCTACGTTGCCGGTAATGATGTTCTCCTCGGGCTTGAAGTCGATGCCCTGCGGCGGGCGCACGACGATCTTGCCGCCGGAAAGGCCCTTGCCCATGTAGTCGTTGCAGTCGCCCACCAGTTCCAGCGTCAGGCCATTGGGGATAAACGCACCAAAGCTCTGACCGCCTGCACCGTTGCAGTGCACAGTGTACACATCATCCGGCAGGTCGTTGCCGTATTTGCGGGTGATCTCGCTGCCAAAGATGGCACCAAAGGCGCGGTCCACGTTGGAAACATTCAGGCTGACGTTCTGAGGAGCTTTGCTGCCCAGCTTGAACTTCTTCATCAGCACCTTCATGTCCAGCGTGTTTTCCAGATGGAAGTCGTAGCTGTCCTCCTTGATGAAGTGGACGTTGCTGTTTGCAATGGCGGGGTTATGCAGGATGCAATCCAGATCCAGCTCCGCTGCGCGGCTGCCCGGAGCGGCGGGCTTGACCCGCAGCAGGTCGGTGCGGCCCACCAGCTCGTCCACGGTGCGCACGCCCAGCTTTGCCATGTACTCCCGCAGCTCCTCAGCCACAAAGGTGAGGTAGTTGATGATGTACTCCGGCTTGCCGCGGAAGTTCTTGCGCAGCTCGGGGTTCTGGGTGCAGATGCCCATGGGGCAGGTGTCCAGATTGCACACACGCATCATCACGCAGCCCTCGGCCATCAGCAGGGTGGTGCCGAAGCCGAACTCCTCTGCGCCCAGCATACAGCTGATGGCCACATCCCGGCCGGACAGCAGCTTGGAATCGCTCTCAATGCGCACGCGGGTGCGCAGACCGTTCAGGATCAGGGTCTGGTGGGTCTCGGCGATGCCCAGCTCCCAAGGCAGACCGGCGTGCTTGATGGAGGTGCGGGGTGCAGCACCGGTGCCGCCGTCATAGCCGGACACCAGAATGACCTGTGCGCCGCCCTTGGCAACACCGGCGGCAATGGTGCCCACACCGGCCTCGCTGACCAGCTTGACGTTGATGTTGGCATTGCGGTTGGCGTTTTTCAGGTCGTAGATCAGCTCTGCCAGATCCTCGATGGAGTAGATATCGTGGTGGGGCGGGGGAGAGATCAGGCCCACGCCGGTGGTGCTGTGGCGGGTCTTGGCGATCCACGGGTACACCTTGGCACCGGGCAGGTTGCCGCCCTCGCCGGGCTTTGCGCCCTGTGCCAGCTTGATCTGAATCTCCTCGGCGCTGACCAGATACTTGCTGGTCACGCCAAAGCGGGCAGAAGCCACCTGCTTGATCTTGGAATTGCTCTCGCTGTGGTAGCGCTCCTCGGGCTCGCCGCCCTCGCCGGTATTGCTGCGGCCGCCCAGACGGTTCAGGGCGATGGCAATGGTCTCGTGTGCCTCACTGCTCAGTGCGCCGTAGCTCATGGCAGCGCCCTTGAACCGCTTGACGATGCTGGAGACCGGCTCTACCTCTTCCAGCGGGATGCCGCCGTCTGCGGCGTAGTTGAAGTCCAGCAGGCTGCGCAGATGCACGCCCTCGGCACCCATGTTGTCCACCGTCTGGGTGAACTGCTTAAAGGTGTCGTAATCGCCGGTGCGGCAGGCCTTCTGGAACAGGTGGATGGTCTGGGGGTTGAACAGGTGCTCTTCCTTGCCGCTGCGGAACTTGTGGGCACCGCTGTCGGACAGCTCCATGTTGATATCCAGTCCCAGCGGGTCAAAGGCAGCGTTGTGCTGCGCTTCCACATCGGCCTGAATGTCTGCCATGGTCACACCGCCCACACGGCTCACCGTGCCGGTAAAGTATTTGTCGATGACCTCCTTCGAGATGCCCACAGCCTCAAAGATCTGGCTGCTCTGGTAGCTTTGGATGGTGGAAATGCCCATCTTGGAGGCGATCTTCACGATGCCGCTGAGGATGGCGTTGTCGTAGTCCTGCACGGCGGCATAGTAGTCCTTATCCAGCAGACCCTCGTCAATGAGCTGCCCGATGGTCTCGTGTGCCAGATAGGGGTTGATGGCGCAGGCACCGTAGCCCAGCAGGGTGGCAAAGTGGTGCACCTCCCGGGGCTCGGCGCTCTCCAAGATCAGTGCCAGTGCAGTGCTCTTTTTGGTGCGGATGAGGTACTGGGACACTGCCGAAACAGCCAGCAGGCTGGGGATGGTCACATGGTATTCATCCACGTCACGGTCGGACAGGATGATGATATTTGCACCCTCCTTGTAGGCGCGGTCTACTTCCAAAAATACCCGGTCAATGGCCTTTTCCAGACTGGTGTTTTTGTAGTAGTTGATGGACACCGTAGCCACCTTGAAGCCCGGCACGTTCATGTACTTGATCTTCAACAGGTCGGTGTTGGTCAGGATGGGGTTGTGCACCTTGAGCACCTTGCAGTTCTCGGGCTTATCCTCCAGCAGATTGCCGTGGGCACCGATGTAAACGCTGGTGGAGGTGACCACCTTCTCCCGGATGGCGTCGATAGGGGGGTTGGTCACCTGTGCAAACCGCTGCTTGAAGTAGTTGAACAGCGGGGGATGCTGGCTGCTGAGCACAGCAAGCGGGGTGTCTGTACCCATGGCACCGGAGGGCTCTGCGCCCGCCCGCGCCATGGCAAGGATCATGGTGTTCACGTCCTCGTACTTGTAGCCGAACACCTTCTGCAGCCGGGTCAGCTGCTCGCCGGTGTAGCTTTCCACCTTCACGTTGGGGATCTTCAGCCCGCTCAGCTGCACCAGATTGCGGTCGATCCACTCGCCGTAGGGCTCGCGGCTGGCGTAAAGCTCCTTCAGCTTTTCGTCGTCCACCACTTCGCCCTTGACGGTATCCACCAGCAGCATCTTGCCGGGGCGCAGGCGCTCCTTGACCAGAATATTCTCCGGGTCGCATTCCAGCACGCCCACCTCAGAGGACAGGATCATGCGGCCGTCCTTGGTGATGTAGTAGCGGCTGGGGCGCAGACCATTACGGTCCAGCACTGCGCCCATCACATCGCCGTCCGAGAACAGGATGGCGGCGGGGCCGTCCCAAGGCTCCAGCATGGTGGCATAGTATTGGTAGAAATCCCGCTTTTTCTGGCTGATATTCTTGTTGTTCTCCCACGGCTCGGGGATGGTGATCATCACAGCCAGCGGCAGATCCATGCCGTTCATCACCATGAACTCCAAGGCGTTATCCAGCATGGCGGAGTCCGAACCGGAGGTGTTGATGATGGGCAGGATCTTGTTCATGTCGTCCTGCAGAATGGGGCTGGAGATGCTCTCCTCGCGCGCCAGCATGGCATCGGTGTTGCCCTTGATGGTGTTGATCTCGCCGTTGTGCAGGATAAAGCGGTTGGGGTGTGCACGCATCCAGCTGGGGTTGGTGTTGGTAGAAAAGCGGCTGTGCACCATGCCGATGGCGGACTCATAGTCCGGGTCCTGCAAGTCGGCATAGAAGCGGCGCAGATCGTGCACAAGGAACATACCCTTGTACACGATGGTGCGGCTGGACAGGCTGGGCACATAGGTGCCGTTGCTGGCCTGCTCGAACACGCGGCGCACGATGTACAGGCGGCGGTCAAACTCAATGCCCTTGCTTACCTTGGCGGGCTTTTTGATGAAGCACTGCCAGATGGCGGGCATGCAGTCCCGCGCCTTCTGCCCCACGGCATCGGGGTCTACGGGCACTTCGCGCCATGCCAGAAACTCCAGTCCCTCCTTGCGGGTGACCACCTCGAACAGCTTCATGGCCTGTGCCCGCAGGTGCTCGTTCTGGGGGAAGAAGAACATACCCACGCCGTACTCCCGCTCGTTGCCCAGCCGGATGTTCAGCTCCTCGGCCACCTTGGAGAAGAACTTGTGGCTGATCTGCAGCAGGATGCCCACGCCATCGCCGGTCTTACCCTCGGCATCCTTACCGGCGCGGTGCTCCAGCCGCTCCACGATGGACAGTGCATCGTCCACCGTCTGGTGGCTTTTACGTCCCTTGATGTCCACCACAGCGCCGATGCCGCAGGCATCGTGCTCGAACTGTGGGTCGTACAGACCAAGGGTGGTTTTCTGCTCTGTAAAGTTTTCCATAGTCTTTCCCATCCTTTTTACTTGTTTGCTTACCGGGGGCTGCGGCACCCTCCGCAGCTTTTTATCCCCTGCAAAAAGAAAAAGACGCCCCGCAAGGGCATAGAATACCCTTGCGGAACGCCTTTGTTCCGATACCTGATATTATACAGATTCCTGAAAAATCTTCAAGTGACAGCTGCACCAAATATGCTACACACATTGCGCCGCTTCTTGTGCGAAACGCCGCGTACGGCGGTCAGTTGTAGTCATAGTGAGAACAGCGCTGGCTCAATGTCTGCCCAGAATGGCCTGCAGGTCGTTTTCCGGTGCTGTTACGGCTTTTAAATCGTACTTTTGCTGCAGGGCAGCCACAACGCCCGGCGAGAGGAACGGGGGCAGGGTTGGCCCCAGCCGGATGCCCTTGATGCCCAGCGCCAGCAGTGCGATGAGGATGCACACGGCCTTCTGCTCAAACCAGCACAGCACCAGCGAGAGCGGCAGCTCGTTTACACTGCAGCCAAAGGCATCGGCCAGAGCCAGCGCAATGCGGATGGCACTGTAGGCGTCGTTGCACTGGCCCACGTCCAGAATGCGGGGCAGCTCCGTGCCGGGCACATTGCCCAAGGGCAGATCGTTCAGCCGGAACTTGCCGCAGGCCAGTGTCAGGATGACCGTATCCTGCGGTGTGAGCTTGGCAAACTCGGTGTAGTACCGGCGGGAGGGCCGCGTGCCGTCGCAGCCGCCCACAAGGAAGAAGTGACGGATCTTGCCGTCCTTCACCGCCTGCACGATCTCGCCCGCATGCTGGAGCACAGCATTGCGCGCAAAGCCGGTGACGACGCTTTTGCCGCCGTTCATTCCGGGCACAAGAGTATCCTCCTTGTAGCCGCCCAGCTCCAGCGCCTTTTCGATCACCGGTGTAAAATCGCGCCCTTCCTCAATGTGCACGATGCCGGGATAGGACACCACCGAGGTGGTGAACACCCGGTCAGAATAGCTTTCGCGCAGGGGCATGATGCAGTTGGTGGTGAACAGGATGGGCGCGGGGATATCCTCAAACTCGGTCTGCTGGTTCTGCCATGCGGTGCCGAAGTTGCCCTTGAGGTGGGGGTACTTCTGCTTCAATTCCGGGTAGCCGTGGGCGGGTAGCATTTCCGAGTGGGTGTAGATATTGATGCCCTTATCCTTCGTCTGTTCCAGCAGGCATTTCATGTCGTACAGGTCATGGCCCGAAACCACGATGAACGGCCCCTTTTCAATGGTCAGCGGCACCTCCACTGGCTCCGGGTCGCCGTAGGCACCGGTATTGGCAGCATCCAGCAGCTCCATGCAGCGGTAGCTGGCCTCGCCGGTTTTCTGCACCAGCGCCCACAGCTCCTCCATGGAGAGCGGGCGGGAGATGGCATCCAGTGCCGTGCAGAAAAAGCGGTCCAGCTCCGGGTCAACATGGCCCAGCACCCGGGCGTGATAGTTGTAAGCCGCCATGCCGCGCAGACTGAACAGGACAAAGCTTTTCAGGCTGCGCACGTCTGCGTCCGGTTCATGCCAGAGCAGCTGCATGTTGTAGCCCGGCCCGGCGGCAGGGCAGGCGGCGCGCACCTTTGCGGTCAGCTCGTCCACGGTGCCTGCGTCAAAGTTTACGTTGGTAATGGTGGTGAACAGCCCCTGCATCAGCAGCATGGCCTGCTGGGCAGAAGGAGACTGCTCATCTGCCAGCAGCTGCCCGGCGCAGGTGATCAGCGCACCGGTCAGCCGGTCCTGCGCGGCGGCGGTGTCTGCCGATTTTCCGCACACGCCTGCGGCACCGGTGCAGGCTGTGCAGTTGGCCGCCTGCTCACATTGAAAACAAAATATCCGTTCGTCCATAAAATACTCCTTTTCCAGCAGAAGATACCGGGAGTATGGGTGATAGCATGGGATTTTATACACAGCCCGGCAGGATGGCGCAAACAAAAAGGGCCGCGCCCAGCCGGACGCAACCCTTTGAAAATGCTATGGAAATTAGTAGGTGATGCCCTGTGCCATCATGGCGGTAGCAACCTTCAGGAAGCCGGCGCAGTTTGCACCGACCATCAGGTTGCCCTCAGAACCGGCAGCCACAGAAGCGTCGTAGGAAGCGTGGAAGATGCCCTCCATGATGCCCTTCAGCTTGGCATCCACTTCCTCAAAGCTCCAGCTCAGGCGCTCGGAGTTCTGGCTCATCTCCAGACCGGAGGTAGCCACGCCGCCTGCGTTGGAAGCCTTTGCAGGTCCGTACAGGATGCCGTTGGACAGGTAGACCTCGATAGCCTCCGGGGTGCTGGGCATGTTAGCGCCCTCGCAGACCACGGTGCAGCCGCCCTTTACCAGAGCCTCGGCAGACTCCTTGTTGATCTCGTTCTGGGTAGCGCAGGGCAGGGCGATGTCGCAGGGCACAGTCCAAACCTTGCTGCAATCAGCCACATAGGTTGCACCCTCGTGGGTCTCGGCGTACTCCTTGATACGGCCGCGGCGCACTTCCTTCAGATCCTTGACGTAGGCCAGATCGATGCCGTTGGGGTCGTAGACATAGCCGTTGGAGTCGGACATGGTCACGACCTTGGCACCCAGCTGGGTAGCCTTCTCGCAGGCGTAGATAGCCACGTTGCCGGAGCCGGAGATGACCACGGTCTTGCCCTCAAAGCTGTCGTTGCGCATGCACTTCAGAGCCTCAGCGGTGAAGTAGCACAGGCCGTAGCCGGTAGCCTCGGTACGAGCCAGAGAGCCGCCGAAGGTCAGGCCCTTGCCGGTGAGCATGCCGCCCTGGAAGCTGTTGGTCAGGCGCTTGTACTGGCCGAACATATAGCCGACCTCGCGGCCGCCGACACCGATATCACCGGCGGGGCAGTCCACGAACTGGCCGATGTGACGGTACAGCTCGGTCATGAAGCTCTGGCAGAAGCGCATCACTTCCATGTCGCTCTTGCCGTGGGGGTCAAAGTCAGAGCCGCCCTTGCCGCCGCCCATGGGCAGGGTGGTCAGGCTGTTCTTGAAGATCTGCTCAAAGCCCAGGAACTTCAGGATGCCCTGATTGACAGAGGGATGGAAGCGCAGGCCGCCCTTGTAGGGGCCGATGGCGCTGTTGAACTGCACACGGTAGCCGCGGTTCACCTGCACCTTACCGGCATCGTCCACCCAAGGCACACGGAAGGTGATGATGCGCTCCGGCTCCACCATGCGCTCGATCAGACCGGCCTTCTCGTACTCGGGGTGCTTTTCCACAACGGGCTGGATGCTCTCCAGCACCTCGCGCACAGCCTGCAGGAACTCGGGCTCGTTGGCATTGCGCTTCTCCAGACCTTCGTAAACGCGCTTCAGGTATTCATTCGTCAGCATAATAGAATACTCCTTTTTCCCAATTACTCTATAAATTTGAAAAAGCGGAAATGCCCCTGCCCGCCGCACAGCGGGGGTATCCTTGCAGATGCCGGGCGCTTCCGGTTCTCCATGCTTGCATGGCACGCCCGCAGCAGCGGGCAATGCTTACTTTACTATTATAAAGCTTTGCGGTGGGTTTTACAATAGCAAAAAGCAGAATTTGTTTAAAAAAACAGATAAAAAGTAACAGCCGCTTCACAAAACGAAAATTAAAAGCCGGAATGGGCCGCGAACCTTGTTTTTTAAAGTGCGCTGCCGCCCCAAAGCCGTGCAGAAAAGACTGTCTTTTGCGCAGCAGCGGGCTTATCTAAGCAAAAAGCCCTGTGTCACAACGGGCACAGGGCAGGGAGCATTACTTCTTCAGCAGCTTTTCGCAGGCGTCTGCTGCGCCCTCCAAAAATTCGCCGCCGTAGGTCTCGATCATACCGGCGTCGGAAAGCTCTGCCAGCTTGGGGTCGATGGGGCACTTGGCCAGCACGGGCAGGTTGTGCTTTGCGGCCACCTCGTCCACATGGCTGTTGCCAAACACATTGATGTGCTTGCCGCAGTCCGGGCAGACGATGTAACTCATGTTCTCCACGATGCCCAGCATGGGCACCTTCATCATCTCGGCCATGTTCACGGCCTTTGCCACGATCATGCTTACCAGCTCCTGCGGGCTTGCCACCACAACAATGCCGTCCACCGGCAGGCTCTGGAACACGGTCAGGGGCACATCACCGGTGCCCGGGGGCATATCCACGAACAGGAAATCTACGTCCTTCCAGACCACATCGGTCCAGAACTGCTTGACGGCACCGGCAATGACCGGGCCGCGCCACACAACGGGATCTTCCTCGTTCTCCACCAGCAGGTTGATGCTCATCACATCAATGCCCATGCGGCTCTGGATGGGCCAGCAGCCCTTGTCATCCGCCATGGCACGGCCGTGAATGCCGAACAGCTTGGGGATGGACGGGCCGGTGATATCGGCATCCAGAATGCCGCAGTGGTAGCCGCGGCGGGCCATGGCACAGGCCAGCAGGGCGCTGGTCATGCTCTTGCCCACGCCGCCCTTGCCGGAAACAACGCCGATGACCTTTTTCACACTGCTGTTAGGGTTGGGGGCATCGTGCTGCGGAGCGGCATCGCGGGAAGAACAGGCTGCACTGCAATTAGAGCAGTCATGGGTACATTCTTCGCTCATTCTCTTTGTCGCGCACGGCAGGGGCAGGACCCGGGCGGTGCGCTTCCTCCTTGCTCAAAATACAGGCGGGGGCTTGCGCCCTGCCTGACCACTGTTAACTATACCATAAAAAGTGCGCAGAAACAACCCATAGCGCCGCTCATGTTTTGCAAAGCCGCTGCATAGGCTGAACCGTGAACGCCCGTTCCGGGGCAGGGGGAGGTGCAGGGTGCGGCAGAACTACTTTAAAAACGCGGCGCTGCTTACCGGCTCGGACGTGGTGCTGCGGCTGGCAGGCATGGGGCTGCGTATCTGGCTGGCAAACGCCTTGGGCGGGGCGGGCATGGGGCTGTACCAGCTGGTGCTGGCGGTGTACGGGCTGTTCGTCACGCTGGCTACGGCGGGCATCTCGGTAGCGGCTACCCGCCTGCTGACCGAGGAGCTCAGCCGGGATAAAGCTGCTGCGCGCGGGATGCTTGTGCGGCTGGTGTTGGCAGGGCTGGGGCTGGGCGGGCTTGCCATGGTCGCCCAGCTTGCCACCGCAGGCCTTGCGGCAAAATGGTGGCTGGGGGATATCCGCGCCGCTGCCGCGCTGCGCACCTCGGCGCTGGGGCTGCCGTGGATGGCCATCTCAGCGGTGCTGCGCGGCTTTTTTCTGGCACGGCGGCGGGTAGAGCCCAACGTGCTCAGCCAGCTGGCAGAGCAGACGGTGCGCATTGCCGCCGTGGTGTGGGCGCTTTCCCGCACGGAGGGCTGGCCGGACGGCAGCCGCTGTGCGCTGGTGCTGGCTGCCACCGCCCTGAGCGAGGCCGTATCCACCGCCCTGATGGCACTGTTTTACCGGCGGGAGGCGGCGCGCTGCTTCGGCAGCACAGCGCCGCGCCCGCCAAAGGAGGTGTCCCGGCGGCTGTGGGACATCCTGTGGCCGGTGGAGGGCGGCAGGGCGCTTTCCAGCGCGCTGCACACCGCTGAGAATATGCTGGTGCCCGCCTGCCTTGCGGTGTATCTGGAGGCCTCCGGCGGGCGCACCGCCGCGCTGGAGCAGTACGGTACCTTAAAGGGTATGGCACTGCCGCTGCTCAATTTTCCCTTTGGGCTGCTGGGCAGTCTGGCGGTTTTGCTGATGCCGGAGATCACGCAGGCGCATATCGAGGGGCAGACCGCCCGGCTGAACGCCCTGCTGGACCGGATGCTGCGGCTCACGGGGTATTTCTCCGCGCTGGCGGGTACGCTGTTCTGGGTGTGGGGCAGGCCGCTGGCACAGCTGCTCTACCATAGCCCTGAGGCAGGGTTTTATCTGGAGATCCTTGCCCCGGCTATGCCGCTGATGTATCTGGAAAGCATGGTGGACGGTGCCATGAAGGGCATCGGGGAGCAGAAAGCGGCTTTCCGGTACAGCGTGTGGGACGCGGTGCTGCGCATTGGCGGGGTGGCGGTGCTGTTGCCTCGGTACGGGATGCGGGGCTTTCTGGCGGTGATATTGCTTTCCAGCCTTTACACCTGCGCAGCCAACACCGGGCGGCTGCTGCTTTCCAGCGGTACAGGGCACGCTTTCCGGCGCTGGCTGGGTGCGCCGCTGCTGGCTGCTGCCGCCGCCGGTGCAGCCGGGCGGGGTGTGCGCCGGGTGTTGGCGGGCTTTCCGGCACAGGGGCTGTGGGAACAACTGGCAGTGCTGACGGCGGGCGGCACGGTGACCGCCATCGTGTTTTTACTGGCGGCGCTGCCGCTGGGGCTTTGGGAGGAAGTGCGGGCGGTGCTGCGGCAGGCAAAGACCGGGAAAAACAGGGGAAAGTGATAAAAACGTAAATTTTCTGGACACAGACGGGGATTGTGAGTATAATACAAACGTGTAGTTGTATCCTTCCGGCACTGCCGGGGGAACACTGCCGAAAAAGCAGCGCAGGGGGCAAAACGTCCGGCGCTGAGAGGGAAAAAGAGGATCGTAAGTGAAAGATAGAACCAAGAATACACCGCAGGTGCTGCTGCGCCGTGCACTGCTGGTGCTGCTGGATGCAGCCATTGTGGCATTCAGCTTTTATTTTGCCCTGCTGCTGCGGGCAGACGGTGCGGTAGAGGCCGTGTGGTGGCCCCACAACCGCGCCCTGCTGTACGAAAATCTGCCGTGGATCGTGGTGGTGTATATCGTCTGCTTTCTGGCGGGCGGGCTGTACTCGGTGCTGTGGAAGTACGCCGGCGAGCGGGATCTGATCCGCCTTGCCGGGATGATCGCTGTGCCTACCGCCGTGGTGTATGTGGTAAACCGCTGCTTTATCCATGGTGTACTGTTCAATTCTGCCAACTGCATGGCCTCCGTGCTCATCTTTTTGTTTGTCGGCGGCAGCCGTCTGGCATGGCGGCTGTTCCTGAACCATCCGCTTGGCGAGCGGCTGCGCAAGGTGCCCGCCAAGGACCCCAACCGTCCGGTGATGATCGTAGGCGCGGGCGAAGCCGGTGCGTGGGCCATCAACGTGTGCAAATCCAACAAGGAATACGGCCACGCCGTGGTGGCGGTGGACGATGACCCCGCAAAGCTGAACCAGACCATCCATGGTGTACCGGTCAAGGGTACGCTGGAGGACATCCCGGAGCTGTGCAAGCGCTATGGCATCCACAGCATCATTATTGCTATCCCCACTCTGAAGGGCAGCAAGCTGAGCCATGTCATCGACCTGTGCGTCAGCACCCACTGCGCGGTGCAGGTGCTCAGCGACCCGCAGCTTGTGGGCAGCGGTGCACCTCAGCAGGAGGTGTTCCGTGAGCTGAACCCCGCCGACTTTCTCTCCCGCGAGGAGGTCACGCTGGACACCGACAAAATTTCCGGCTACCTTACCGGCAAAACGGTGCTGGTAACGGGCGGCGGCGGCTCCATCGGCAGCGAGTTATGCCGTCAGGTCATGCGCTTCAAGCCCGGCAAGCTGCTTATTTTTGATATCTACGAAAACTGCGCCTATGAGCTGCAGATGGAATTGCAGCAGAAGTACGGCCACGATATCCCGGTCACAGTGCTTATCGGCTCTATCCGGGATAAAAAGCGTCTGGACGAGGTATTTGATACCTACCACCCCACGGTGGTGTTCCATGCGGCGGCGCACAAGCATGTGCCGCTGATGGAGGTAAGCCCCGCCGAGGCCGTAAAAAACAACGTGCTGGGTACCAAAAACCTGCTGGTCAGCGCCAGCGAGCATGGGGTAGAGCGCTTTGTGCAGCTTTCCACCGATAAGGCCGTGAACCCCACCAGCGTCATGGGCTGCACCAAGCGCATCTGCGAGATGCTCATCCAGACCTTTGCGGGCAACACGGATATGAAGTGCGTGGCGGTGCGGTTCGGCAACGTGCTGGGCAGCCACGGCAGCGTTATCCCGCTGTTTGAAGCCCAGATCAAAAAGGGCGGGCCGGTCACCCTGACTGACCCCAACATCGTGCGCTACTTTATGACCATCCCGGAGGCAGCCCAGCTGGTGCTGCAGGCGGGTGCGCTGGCAGAGAGCGGCAATATCTATGTGCTGGATATGGGCGAGCCGGTGCGCATTATGGACTTGGCAAAGCAGCTGATTCGCTTTTACGGCTACGAGCCGGGCGTGAATATGGAGATCAAGATCGTGGGTCTGCGCCCCGGCGAAAAGCTCTACGAAGAGCTGATGATGGACGAGGAGCAGGACAAGATGCGCCGCACCCAGCACAACAAGATCTTTGTGGCAAGCCCCCGCACCATTGATCTGGCCGAGTTCTACGAGCAGCTGCAGGCGCTGGAAGCCGCTGCCGCCCACAACGATGAGGGCGTGGTGCGCCAGCTGGCGGCTATGATCCCCACCTTTACCCCCACCCGGGAGAACCTGAAACTGTAACAGCTTGAACTGCGGCACTGGGCCGCATGGGATAGACCGCAGGCCGGAACATGCCGGGCTGCGCAAAACGAGAGGGATGTTATTATGGAAAAGAAACCGTTTCTGACCGAGGCGATGGCACAGCAGATCATCGAGGATGTGCCCACGCCGTTCCACATCTACGACGAAAAGGGCATCCGGGAGAATGTCCGCCGCATTAACAAGGCTTTCAGCTGGAATAAGGGCTTCAAGGAGTATTTTGCGGTTAAGGCACTGCCCAACCCCGTTATCCTGCAGATCCTCAAGGAAGAGGGCTGCGGTGTGGACTGCTCCTCCCTGACCGAACTGATGCTCAGCGAGGCCTGCGGCTTTACCGGCCACGACATCATGTTCTCCTCCAACCAGACCCCCGTGGAGGATATGAAAAAGGCCTACGAGCTGGGCGCCTACATCAATCTGGACGACGCCACCATGGTGGAGTTTCTGGAGCGGGTGGCCGGTGTGCCGCAGGAGATCTTCTGCCGTTATAACCCCGGCGGAACCTTCCAGCTGGGCGAGAGCGAAGAGGGCTTTCAGGTCATGGACAAGCCCGGCGATGCCAAGTACGGCATGACCGAGCAGCAGATGATCGACAGCTACAAAAAGCTGATGCAGAAGGGCGCAAAGCAGTTCGGCATCCATGCGTTCCTTGCCTCCAACACCATCTCGGACGCCTACTACCCGGAGCTGGCAGCCATCCTGTTCCGGCTGGCTGTCCGGGTGCAGCAGGCTACCGGTGCGCACATCAGCTACATCAACTTGTCCGGCGGCGTGGGCATCCCGTACCGCCCGGAGCAGACCGAGAACGACATCATGGCCATTGGCGAGGGCGTGCGCAAAAAGTTTGAGGAGATCCTTGTGCCCGCAGGTATGGGCGATGTGGCCATCTTCAGCGAGATGGGCCGCTTTACCACCGGCCCCTACGGTGCACTGGTGTCCACCGTCATCCACGAAAAGCACATCTATAAGGAGTACATCGGTCTGGACGCCTGCGCCGCAAACCTGATGCGCCCCGCCATGTACGGCGCTTACCACCACATCACCGTGCTGGGCAAGGAGAACGAGTCCTGCGACCACAAGTACGACGTGGTGGGCGGCCTGTGCGAGAATAACGACAAGTTTGCCGTTGACCGGATGCTGCCCAAGATCGACATCGGGGATATCCTTTACATCCACGATACCGGTGCCCACGGCTCCGCTATGGGCTACAACTACAACGGCAAGCTGCACTGCGCCGAGGTGCTGCTGTGCGAGGACGGCTCTCACCGGCTGATCCGCCGCGCCCAGACCCCCCGCGATTACTTTGCAACGCTGGACTTCCTGCCCTTTATGAAGCCCCTGTTTGAGGACTGATCCGCCTTTTGTATTCTGATAAAAAGAGGTATGACCCATGTTTTTTGGCTTTCAGCTTACCCTTGGCCTGATGATGGCCTTTTACGGTTTTTCGGTGATGAAAAATCCCCGCGTGTGGGGCGATCAGGGGCGCAGGGCGGTCAAGGCCGAAAACTTTGAGGAATACTGCCGCCAGAACGGCCAGTTCTTTTTAAAGGCGGGCTGCGTTGTGGCGGTGATCGGTGCACTGGATGCCCTGATCACGCTGGATGCGCTGCTGTACGCCCTGCTGTATATTTTTGGTCTGGCTTTTGCCTTTTACCCCCTTACCCGCTGGTGCAAGCAGAACGAGGGCTTCTCTTGGCCGTGGCCCCACGTCCAGAGCGAGAAAAAGCGCATTAAAGAACTGCGCCGCGAACAGCAGGCACAGGAGAACGAGGAAAAAGGGGAGAAGTGATCCCCTTGGTAATGCATAGATAGCAAAAGAACAGCTCCCGGTCACGCAACTTAACGTGACCGGGAGCTGTTTTAGTTTATTGCTTGCGGAGAAGCGGGCGCTTACTCGGCGTCCTTCGGGTCGGTCATCAGCTCTTTGATGCTGGGCACAACGCCGCCCAGATTCTGTAACTCAGAGGGGATGATGATCTTGGTAGCCTTGCCGTTGGCCACCTTGGCCAGCGCCTCAAGGCTGCGGATGGCCAGCACCTTGTCGCTGGGCATGGCCTCGTTCAGCAGACGGATGGCATCGGCGTTGGCCTTCTGCACAGCCAGAATGGCCTGTGCTTCGCCCTCGGCTTCCAGAATGCGCTGCTGCTTTACAGCATCGGCGCGCAGGATAGCGGCTTCCTTTTCGCCCTCGGCGGCGGTGATGGCAGCCTGCTTTTCACCGTCTGCCTTCAGGATGACGGCGCGCTTCTCGCGCTCGGCCTTCATCTGCTTCTCCATGGCTTCCTGGATCTCCCGCGGCGGGATGATGTTCTTCACCTCCACGCGGTTCACCTTGATGCCCCACTTGTCGGTGGCTTCGTCCAGAATGGCGGTGATCTTGCCATTGATGACGTCACGGCTGGTCAGGGTGTGATCCAGCTCCATCTCACCGATGATGTTGCGCAGGGTAGTGGCAGAAAGGCTCTCGATAGCGGCAATGGGCTGGTTGACACCATAGGTGTACAGCTTTGCGTCCATGACCTGAAAGAACACCACCGTGTCGATCTGCATGGTCACGTTATCGCGGGTGATCACGGGCTGAGGGGGAAAGTCTGCCACCTGCTCCTTCAGGCTTACCTTTTTGGCAATGCGCTCAATAAAGGGGATCTTGACGTGCAGGCCGGCAGTCCATGTATCGGAGTAGCTGCCCAGCCGCTCAATGACGTACACCTTGGACTGCGGCACGATGACGATGTTGGAAACAATGACCAGCACCAGAACAAAAACAAGCGCAAGGATGACAAAAAACACCATAATACATCTCCTTTGTCAGGTGGTTGTGTGGGGGTTACGGCTTTCGGTCAGAACAGGCTCTACGATGAGCAGGGTGCTGTGGATCTCGGTAACGCGGCAAAGCGCACCGGGTGCAAGGGTGTCGCCGGGGGTGGCGCAGCGGGCGTTCCAGTCCACGCCGTCCAGCCGCACCCGGCCGGGGACCTCGGCGGTGACAGGGGAAAGCACGATGGCCTCCCGTCCCAGATTGCGGTCGCCGTTGGTGGCGGTATGCTTTTGCCGCAGCTTTGCCGCCAGCGGGCGGAAGGCTGCAAGGCACAGGATGCTTACCACCAGAAAGACCACTGCCTGCACCCGGAACGACCCGGTGAACACGCAGCACAGCAATGCGGCGGCAGAGCCGATGGCAAACCAGATGGAGGTCATATTAAAGGTACTGGCCTCCAGTGCCAGAAAGCCCACAGCTGCAGCCAGCCAGAGAATGGGGGAAATCTGCATGGTATGTTACCTCCTTATGCTGCTATTATACGGCATCCCCTTGGGGGAAGGTCAAGGGCTTTTTACTGGAACGTTGCGCAGAAAACAAAATATAGACAAAAATGGAAAAGAAAGGATGAAAATGGGACAGCAAAACACCCAAAAGGCGTTTCGCCGTCCCGGAAAGTTGGTTTACTGGATATCGTAGTAGCTGTGGTTGGGGTTGTGGCCGTTTTCTTCCACCACGATGGTAAAGCCCATGGGGTTTACCTCGGTGTGCTTGCCGGAGGCCAGCGGCTCCACGATGATGTGCTCGGAGCGGTTCACGATGATCTCCGCAGTTTCGGTCTTGCCGATGCGCTGGTAGTGCAGGATGCCGTCCTCAGCCCGCAGCACCCGAAGCTCGCCGGTGCGGAAGGCCTCGCAGCTGTGGTGCAGCTGCGCCAGCTGTGCCAGCACCGGGCGCAGCCGTTCCTCGTGGCTGTCCCAGCAGAAGAAGGCGCGGTTGAAGGGATCACGGTAGCCCTGCATGCCAATCTCGTCGCCGTAGTACAGGCAGGGCACACCGGGCAGAGTGTAGATGATGGCATACGCCATGCGCAGGCGCAGCATCCCTTCCTCGTAGGCTTCGCCGGTCACGCTGCGGCCGCTCTGCCACTCCCGCCCGCGTCCGTTGGCGGGCTCGTCCGCGATCACGGTCAGGGCACGCTCGGTGTCGTGAGTGGACAAAAAGTTCAGCGCCGTGTTGATGGCAGGGGCAGGGTAGTGCTCGCAGATGGAAAGGATCTCGTTGGCGGCCTGCTGGGCGGGCTTGCCCTTGACAAAATCCAGCACGGAGTTCTTGAAGGGATAGTTCATCACGCTGTCCAGCCCTTTGCCCAGCAGGTAGGTGCGGCGGCGGTCAAAGCCGAACTTGGTGGTGGCGTCCTCCCACACCTCGCCCAGCAAAAACTTCTCCGGGCTTACCCGCTTGACGGCGGTGCGGATCTTCTCAATGAACTCGTCCGGCAGCTCGTCGGCCACATCCAGCCGGAAACCGGCAGCACCCCGGCGCAGCCATGTGTCGATGACGCCACCCTCGCCGGTGATAAACTCCACAAAGGAGGGGGTCTCCTCGTTGACCTCTGGCAGGGTCTCGAAACCCCACCAGCTGCGGTAGCCGCCCTTGTACTTGGGGTCAAAATCGTACCAGCTGCGATAGGGGGAGTTGGGGTCGCGGTAAGCGCCGCCCTCGCCGTAGCGGCCCTCGCGGTTGAAGTACCGGCTGTCGGAGCCGGTGTGGCTGAACACACCGTCCAGCACGATGCCGATGCCGTACTTGGCAGCCTCGCGGCAGAGCACCTCAAACTCCTCGTTGGTGCCCAGCAGTGGGTCCACGTTCAGGTAGTCGGCGGTGTTGTAGCGGTGGTTGGAGTGCGCCTCGAAGATGGGGTTCAGGTACAGGTAATCCACGCCCATCTCCCGCAGATAGGGCAGCTTTATGCGGATGCCCTCTAAATCGCCGCCGAAGTAGTCCTCGTTCAGGTGGCCGCCGGTCTCGTTGGGCTGCCAGAAGGGTTCAGCGTGCTTGTCGGCCTGATACAGCCGGTCCGGGAAGGGCATGGGCTTGTTCTCAATGCCCTCACAGAACCGATCCGGGAAGATCTGGTAGAACACCTTGCCCTTGATGCACTCCGGCGTCTGGAAATCCGGCTCGTAGACCGTGATCTGCCAGCTTTCGCCCTCCTGCCAGCTGACTACGCCGCAGTTGTCAGCCCCGCGCACGATGCGGCGGAAGTCGGTATACAGGTCAAAGTAATAGAAGTACAGGCCCGGGTCGCCCAGCATAACGTCCACCGAAAAATGGTTCTGGTGGGGCGTCTGGCCGTCAAATTTCATGCGGTAGTGCACGGGCACATCGTATTTGCCCTCCTTTTGCAGTACAAGGTGCGGGTCCACATAGCCCAGCTCCTCGGGAATGCACAGGGTCAGGTGCACAGTCTGCCCGGCGCGCACGGCACCAAAGGGCTGCTTAAAGTAGGGGTCGTAGCTGTTGAACAGACAAGACAAAAAAGATCGTCCTTTCTCAAAAAAGCCCCGGCGGGCGAAATGCCACCGGGGCTTTGCGGTTTTACAAGGGAAAATTACTTGCCCATGGGCACGGGAGAAGCGTACCAGATATCGCGGGCGTAGTCCAGCACGGCGCGGTCTGCGCTGAAGATGCCGCTGTTGGCAATGTTCTTCAGGCTCATGCGGGCCCAAGTTTCGCGGTCAGCATACAGCTTCTGCAGGTCGGCCTGTGCACGGCGGTAGTCCTTGAAGTCGGCCATGACCATGTACGGGTCGCTGCTGCGCAGGTTCTCGGTGACTTCGTGGAAGTTCTCGCCGTTCCAGCCGCGCTCCAGGAAGTTCAGGGCGCTGTTGGCTACGTCGTCGCCCATGATAAAGGCGTTGGGGTGGTAGCCCACCTGCTTCAGGTTGTTCACCTCGGGGGTCAGCATACCGAAGATCAGCTCGTTCTCCTTACCGGCAGCATCGGCGATCTCCACGTTTGCACCGTCCAGAGTGCCCAGCGTGATGGCACCGTTCAGCATGAACTTCATGTTGCCGGTACCGGAAGCCTCGGTGCC